>NZ_WVUH01000526.1 GCF_017614955.1 Micromonospora echinofusca | reverse complement strand
ATCGTGGGCCGGGCGCCGGGCGGCTGGCCGGCGGTCTCGGAGACGGTGAGCAGGGCCCGGCCGTCCCGGGTGTAGGTGACCGCCTCGCCCTGCGGCTCGTCCGGCAGCGCGGTGACCCGTGGCCTGCCGGTGGTCAGCGCGGCAACCAGGTCACCACCGGTGACGTCGTACTCGAACGCGTCGGCGTAGGTACGCAGCACCACGCGGCGTCCGTCCGGGGCGGTCGCGGCCCCGGTGACCAGCCGCCGGCCGAGGAAGGAGAACGGGTTCGCGGTCGTGGTACCCGGTAGCCGTACCCGCCCCGCCGCCACCAGGGGCACGGTCGCGCCCCGCCGCGGCGGACCCGCCGTGGTGTAGAGGCCGGCCCCGCCGCTCTGCTTGGTGACGATCACCGGTCGGCCGTCCCGGGTCACCAGAAGCGCTTCGGCGTCGTGCGGCCCGTCGGGATAGCTCATCCGGTACAGCACCGGCCGGCCGGACCCGGACCGGAGCGTCCACACCGCGATGGTCTCCCGGGCCCGACCGTTGTCACCGATGTCGCCCACCCAGAGAGTGCCGTCCAGACCGACCGCGAGATCCTCGGTGTCGCGCGGCCGGGACGGATAGGCCACCGTCCGCACGACGGCACACCGCCGGTCGAGGAAGAAGATCCGCCGGTGGGAAGCCTCGTCGGCGCCGTCGTTCACCACGACGAATCCGGTATCGGTGGCAACCAGGCCGGAGATCTCGTCCAGCCGGTCGTCCCGCACCTGGCACACTGTTGCCGGCCCGGCGGGAGCCCTGACCGCCGGGGCCGCCGCCACCGGACCGGCAGCGGTGAGAACAGCCAGGACGGTGGCGAGCGGGATCGACATGCGCCCATTCTGCCGGTGCGTCCGCAGCCGGTGACACCTCGTCCTCACCCCGGAGCGGACCCGATGTGCACCACCCGTGCCCAGTCGGGTGGGGTGTCCGGCACGTAGTCGGGGTCGTCCTCGCACCAGGACGGGCCGGCCGCCGACCGGGGGAAGAGTCCCACCACCGTCCGGCAGGATGGTCGGGTCGACGGCCAGGGCGTCTGCCCGTCGGTCAGGGCCACCAGCACGTCCGGCCGGGGTTGCGCCCGCAGTGCCCGGGCGAAGCCGGCCCGCAGGTCCGTCCCTCCGCCACCCAGCAGGACGATCCCCTCGGCCCGGCACAGTGGCTGCACCACACGGGCCGCCGCGTCACAGGACAGCACGGTGACCAGGTCCCGCCGGCCGCCGACGGCGCGGGTGATCGCGGCGACCTCCAACAGGGCGCTGCCGAGTTCGGCGTCGCTGACCGAGCCGGACGTGTCGACGACCACCGAGACCCGGGGTGGTCGGCGCCGCAGGCTGGGCAGGATCACGCCGGGCAGGCCGGCGGAGCGGCGTGCCGGCCGACCGTAGACGTAGTCCTCCCCCGCTCCGGGCCCGGACGCCGCCGACCGCAGCGCCGCGCCCAGCAGGTCCCGCCACGGTTGCGGTGGGTGGAACGCCTCCTCCGCCCAGCGCCGCCACCCCTTCGGGGTGTCACCCGGGCGGGCGGTGATGCCCTGCGCCACCCGGAACCGGACCGCGTCCCGTTCCTGTGCGCTGAGCCCGTGGGCGCCATCCGCTCCCAGGTCCCACTCCCGCTCCAACCCGTCGGCCCCGCTGCCGCAGTCCAGCCAGGCCAGGTCCTGGGTGCGCGGTCCGAGTCGGAACGCCCGCAGGTAGTCCTCCATCAGCTCGCCCTCGGGCAGTCCCAGGAGCCCCGGCCGGACGGCGCCGGCCGGGCAGGGCAGGCCGGCCCCGTACACGTCGTCGTTGATCTCGAAGTCGGCGGCGATGTTCATCCGCAACCGGTCGCCGCGTCCGGTCAGTCCGCGCTCCCGCGCCACCCGGTCACTGCGGCCGTGATGGTCGCGCAGCAGGTGGGACACCTCGTGCACCCACACCCCGGCCAGTTCCTCCACCGGGGTCCGGTCCACGAAGACCGGCGACACGTAACACCGCCAGTGCCGGTCCACCGCCATCGTGGGTACCCGCCGGGACTCCACCGGGGCCAGGGCGAACAGTGCCGTCGCCAGGTAGGGCCGGACCCGGGCGGCGTACAACCGGGCGGCGAACAGTTTCTCCCGGTCCAGCGTCCCCGGAGTGCCGCCGGTCCCGGACAGGTCCGCCGTCACCGGCCGGCACCCGCCGCAGCGACCCGCGCGGTGGCGTGGTCCGCCCGGCGGGCCAGGGACACCGCGCCGGTGAGCCGTTCGACGACCGCCGGTACGTCCCAGTCGTCCCGACGTAGCGTGGCGAGCGTGGTGGCGGGGACGACCACCAGGTCGGGGGCACCGGTCTGCACGGCCCGGGCCAGCAGGGCCCAGGCGGCGTCCCAGCGGGACCGCTCCGGACGACGTCGGACCGCCTCGACCACCGCGTCGAGGACCGCCTGCCGCAGGTCGCCCCGCTCGGGGAGATCCGCGGTCGCCGGAGCCGCGAGCAGGTCCTCCGGGTCCGGCAGGTCCATCCGGTCCAGGCTGGCCAGCAGCTCCAGCCCCGGCCCGTCGCCCACCGTGCCCCGGACCAGCATGGACAGCACCTCCCGGGAGGCGCCGGCAGCGGTGGCGAAGGCGGTCAGCCGCAGGGCCATCTCCCAGGTACGCGGCGACGGCCAGGCCCCGCCCCGGCGGGTCTCGTTGGCGGGTAGTTGGTGCACCAGCCCGGGACGTGCGGTCAGGAAGCCGCACACCGCACGGCGGGCCAGCTCCACCGCCCCGGACAGCCGCTGCGGGTCCAGCCGGGGCAGCTCGGCGCGGGGCCAGGTGCCGCCCAGGCCGCGTACCACGACATCGGGGTCGTGGGCCCACCGGAGGTGGACGAACCGGTTGGCCAGGGGTGGGCTCAGTTCCCAGCCGTCGGCTGCGGAGGACCGCGGGTTGGCGGCGGCGACGATCCGTACCCCGGCGGGAAGTCGCAGCGCGCCGACCCGCCGTTCGAGCACCACGCGGAGCAGGGCGGCCTGGACGGCCGGTGGCGCGGTGGAGAGTTCGTCCAGGAAGAGCAGCCCCCGTCCGGTACGGGCCAGGCGTACCGCCCAGTCCGGCGGAGCCATCGGGACGCCCTGGACCGCCGGGTCGTCGCCGACCACGGGCAGGCCGGCGAAGTCGGAGGGTTCGTGCACGCTGGCGATCACCGTGGTCAGCGGCAGGTCGAGGGCGGCGGCGAGCTGGGTGAGGGCGGCGGTCTTCCCGATCCCCGGTTCGCCCCAGAGCAGCACCGGCAGGTCGGCGGCGACGGCCAGGGTCAGGGCCGCGAGCTGGGTGTCGGGCCGGGGCTCGGTACCGGTGTCCCCGAGGAGGGTCAGCAGGTCGGCGGCAACGTCGAGCGGGGAGCGGGGA
>NZ_WVUH01000525.1 GCF_017614955.1 Micromonospora echinofusca | reverse complement strand
GGCCCGGGGGCCGGGGTGTCCAGCGGGACGACCAGCGGTGCGTCCGGGACGAACAGGTCGGTACCGAACCGGCCGAGCAGGAACCGGCTCTCGGCGAGGAACGGCAACCGCTCGGCAGCGCCCCGCCGGATCAGCTCGACCTCCCCGGACGCCAGCGTCCAGCCACTGGCCGGCGGCACGTCCCACACGTCGACGGGTACCCCGACGAGCAGGTCGTCCGCGCCGTCCGGCCGGGCCCACAGGCCGGAGGTCTCGTCCACGATGGTGGGTAGCCGGTGGCCCCCGTACCGGAAGAGGCCGTACCGGATGCGCTTGGTCCGGGCGGGGTGGGCCGCCGGCCACCGGTCGGCGAGCAGTTCGGGGCTGCCACATCCGGCCGCGACGACCAGTACGTCCGGGGTGTCGTCCCCGACGGCGTAGCGCGCGGGAACCAGGTCGGCGCCGGCCCGGCCGGCCTCGTCGAGCCGGGCGGCCAGGGCCACCGGTGCGGTGACGTACCCGGCCGCCGGTTCCCACACCGCCGCCGCGACCCCGTCGAGGCCGAGCATCGGCCACCGCCGGGCCAGGGTGTCCGGCTCCAGCAGCTCCGCGTCGACCCCGGCGCGGACCAGTGCGGTAACCGCGTGCCGGGCCGGACCGACCTGCCCGGCGGGCAGCAGCACCAGCGCCCCGGTGCGGTGGAAACCGTGCCCGGCGGCGGTCTCCGGTCGCCCCCACAGGGTGCGGAAGCTCTCCGTGGCGAGTTCCCGGGCCCGCTCGTCGAGTTCGAAGGCGCGGACCAGACCACCGGAGACGACGCTGGCCGAGTCGCCGTCCGGGTCGTCCCAGACGGTCACCCGGCAGCCCGCCCGGGCCAGCTCGGCGGCGGTACCGGCACCCACCAGGCCGCCGCCGACCACGGTGACCGCCGGCCGGTCGCCGGTCGCCGCCGGACCGGTCGGCGAGGGTACGTCCACCACCTCCCAGGCCGCTCCCGGCGCGGCGGGATCCAGGTCGCCGTCCGGGGTGAGGCCGAACGCCACCTCGCCCCGGACGATCTCGACCAGCGGGGCGCCCCGCTGCTCCGGGTACTTGCCGAGTGCGTTGGCCAGGGCGGTGACCGCGGCGGCCACCCGGGCCGCCGGTCCACCGGTCATCCGGGCCACCCGGACCCCGGCCGCCGCCCCGCCGAGCAGTTCGGTGAACTCCGGGACGTCGCAGTCGTCGCTGGCGAGCACCAGCGGGGCGGAACGCGGCGCGGCCTGCCGGATCAGTTCGGCGGCCCGGTGGTGCACCCCGCAGACGACCAGGGCGGTGTCCGGGCGGTCCGGCACCGTCGAGTCGTGCACCTCCACCGTGCTCCCGTCGGCAGCGACCGCGCGGATCCGGTGCGCCAGGTCGGTGCCGTACGCGCTGCCGTCGGTGACCACGGCGATCCGGTGCAGACCGGCGTCGGTGCAGGCGCGGGCCAGCGCGACGGCCTGCGCGTCGTCGTCCGGGCAGAGCCGCAGCACCGTACCGCCGGGCTGGTCGAGCAGGCCGGCGGCGGTGGCGAGCGGCAGCACCACCGGCAGCCCGGCAGCCCGGTACGTCGGCAGCACCGCACGGGCACCCCGGCTGTTGAAGTGCCCGACCACGGCGGCGAACCCGCCGTCCGCGACGACCTCGTGGGCGCAGGCAACCGCCCGGTCGACCGTGCCGTGGTCGTCGAAGAGGCTCCACCGCACCGGCGCGTGCCGGAGCCGGGCCAGCGCGTCGGTCAACAACCGGCCCCAGGCGGCGCGGGGCCCCGCCAGGGGGCCGACGACCGCCACCCGGGGAACCCGGTGCGGTGCCGCCATCTCACCCACCGAAGATCGGTTCGGTCACCGGCCCGACCACCTGTCCCGCAGGTACGGGGGCGAGCGCGGCCACCGTGACCGGCCGGTCGGCGGGCAGGCCGAGCCGGTCGCTCAGCCGGGCGGCGCCCTGCGGCAGGACCGGGGCAGCCCAGGCGGCGAGGGCCGAGGCCACGGCGAGCTGGGCGGCCAGGGCGGCCCGGTAGGCCGGGGTGCCCTGCGGCCGGTCACGTTCGTGCCGGTGGACGTGCCCGTAGTCGGTGGCCAGGGCGACCACCTCGTCGAGGAGGCTGACGGCGCGCCGGGGGTCGAACGCCTCGACCGAGTACGCCTCGCGCAGCTCGGCGCAGATCCGACCGAGCCGCCCGTGCAGGGTCTCCCAGGCCGGCCCGCCGGGCTGCGCGTCGGGGGCCGTCCCGCCGGTCTCCGCGACCACCTGTTCGCACAGGTCCGCCAGCCAGCCGTTCCACCGGTCGTGCAGATGCTGCCGGGCCGCCACCAGGTCGGTGGGGGAGAAGCTGGTCTGCCGACCGGTGGGCCGGTCCCGGAGCACCTGGTAGCGCACCGCGTCGGAACCGCCGGTGGCGAGCCCCTCCAGGGCCCAGACGGCGTGTCGGCGGCTGGTGGAGAACTTCTTCCCCTCCAACTGGTAGAACTCGTTGACCAGGAAGGCCCGGGGCAGCGGCAGGTCGGGCGCCCAGGCCAGGAATTCGGCGGGGAACAGCACGGCGTGGAAGTAGCCGTTGTCGAAACCGAAGAACTGGACCGGTCCCTCCGTCGGCCGGGCGCCGACCGGGTCGTACTCCAGCAGGTACCCCGGTGCCATCTCGAACCACACGTAGATCCGCTGGTCCTCGAAACCCGGCACCGGCACGGGTACGCCCCAGTCGCCCGGGTGGCTGACCGCGATCTCCGGCAGGCCGTCGGCGGCCATCCGTTCGCAGAGGACGCGCAGGTGCGGCGGCATGGCGACCTGGGCCCAGAACCGGGTGAGCTGCTCGGTGAACGGGGCCAGCGGGAAGTACAGCCGGGTCTGGTCCCGCAGCTCGGCGGGGGCCCCGCACGGCACGCACCGGGGATCGCCCAGGTCGCCGCAGTCGTTGGGGCGCCCGCACACCTCGCAGGCGTTGCCGTTGGAACCGGCGCCGCAGTGCGGACAGGCACCCGAGACGTACGCCTCGTAGAGCCAGCGGTCGCAGGGGACGCAGTAGGGCAGTGGCCGGGTACGCGCCACGATGGCACCGGTGTCGTGCAGTTTCTGGAAGAACGCCCGGACGAAGTCGGCGTACCCGGGCAGGGCCGCCGGCTCGACCACCCGGTCGAACAGCACCCCCGCGCCGGACCAGGCGGACCGGATCCGGGTCCCGCAGGTGTCGGCGACCTCCCGGCCGGTCCGGTCGTCGAGGATGCCCCGGACCGCCACGTAGCTCTGGTGGTCGTCGAGGCCGGTGGTCATCCGGACCTCGGCCCCGTCCGCGACGAGGAAGCGACGCAGCACGTCGGCGGCCACGTAGGGGCCGGCCATATGGCCGATGTGCAACTCGCCGTTGGGGGTGGGGGGCGTGGCGGTGATCCAGCC
>NZ_WVUH01000524.1 GCF_017614955.1 Micromonospora echinofusca | reverse complement strand
GCAGTACCCGGGTCACCAGCCGTACCCCGGTAACGCCTGGCAGCCGGGTCAGCCCGGATGGCCGACCAACCCGGGCTACCCCGGGCAGGCCGCTCCGCTGGGCGCCCCGCAGCCCGGGTACCCCGGCGCCGTGCCGCCCTGGGCGCACGGGCCGGCACCGACCCCCGGACCCGGCCGGTTCGCGAAGTTCGTGGCGGCGGGTGCGGTGGCGCTGGCCCTGATGGCCGGTTCCGGCATCGCCGGCGGCGCGGTCGCCCTGGCCCTGGACCCCGGCTCCGGCGGCCGGACCTTCACCGCCGCACCCATCATCAACAGCGCCGACCTGCCGGGTATCGCCGCGAAGGTGGCGAACAGCGTGGTCTCGATCAGCACCGGAAACGGTGAGGGTTCGGGTGTGGTGCTGACCGCCGACGGCTACGTGCTGACCAACAACCACGTGATCGCCAGCGCCGACGGCGACACCGTGCGGGTGGTCTTCGCCGACGGCAAGAACGTCCGCGCGAAGATCGTCGGCACCGACCCGAAGACCGATCTCGCGGTGATCAAGGCGGACGGCGTCTCCGGGCTGAACCCGGCGACCTTCGGCGACAGCGACGGGATGCGGGTCGGCGACACGGTGCTCGCCCTGGGCAGTCCGCTCGGACTCCAGGGTTCGGTCACCGCCGGCATCATCAGCGCCCGGGACCGGACCATCCAGGCCGGCTCCGAGAACCAGCGCCCGCAGCAGGGGGTCAGCTCGATCTCCGGCCTGTTGCAGACCGACGCCCCGATCAACCCCGGCAACTCCGGTGGCGCGCTGATCAACACCCGGGGCGAGGTGATCGGCATCAACACCGCCATCGCCACCGCCGGGCAGGGTACGGGCAACATCGGGGTCGGCTTCGCCATCCCCAGCAACAAGGCCAAGGCCGTCGCCGAGCAGCTCCAGCGGGGTCAGAAGGTCAGCCACCCGTCGCTCGGCGTCGCGGTGAACACCGCCGAGAACGGCGGGGCGTTGATCGCGCAGGTCAACCCGGACAGCCCGGCGGCGAAGGCCGGTCTGCGGGAGGGGGACATCGTCACCCGCTTCGGTGACCGGGTGATCAGCGAGTCGAACGATCTGGTCGCGGCGGTACAGGCCGGTCGGGTCGGCGACCGGGTCGAGCTGACCTACGTCCGCGACGGTGCCGAGGCGAAGGCAACCGTGACGCTCGCCGAGACGTCGTAACACCGAGAGCCTGCCTCCTCCCGGCGGCGGGCGGTGCGACCAAGGGGGTTGGTCGCACCGCCCGCCGTCCCTTTTCCGGCCCGTGATCGTCCTGCCCGGGTGAACCGGCCTCACCCGGTCCGGAGCCATCGTCGCCACGGAGGACCAGGTACCGATCGCAGGCACCGATCGCAGGAGGCGGAGCATGGCCACGGCACGGGGGCGGCGCACGGATGCGGACATCCAACGGGACGTACTGGACGAGTTGAACTGGGACGCCCGGATGCAGCCACACGAGGTCGGTGCGGTGGTCACCGACGGTGTGGTGAGCCTGACCGGCCGGGTGGACAGCTACGCACGCAGGTGGGCCGCCGAGCGGGACGCCCACCGGGTCCGGGGGGTCCGGGCGGTCGCCAACGAGATCGAGGTACGGCTGCCCGGCGAGGACGGGTACGCCGACGCGGAGATCGCCCTCGCGGCCAGCCGGTCCCTGGAGTGGGACAGCTTCGTACCGGCCGACCAGCTCGACGTGACCGTCGCCAACGGCTGGGTGATGCTGCGCGGGGTGGTCGACTGGGCGTACCAGCGGCGCGCCGCGGAGCGGGAGGTGCGCCGGCTGCGCGGCGTGCGGGGGGTCACCAACCTGATCGACGTACGCCCCGGGCGGCGGGGCGGGACCGACGTGGCGCGGGAGATCCGGCGGGCGTTGGCCCGGCGGACCGGGAGCGACCGGATCCGGGTCACCGTCGAGGGGCACGACGTGGTGCTGACCGGTTCGGTCCGCTCCTGGCGGGAACGGAACGAGGCGGAGCGGGTGGCCTGTTCCGCACCGGGTGTCTGGTCGGTGGACGACCGGCTCACCGTGACGGCGGAGTGACGGCAGGCGCTCACCGCCGATGGAGGGGCCCACCGTCGACGGCAGGGTTTACCGCCGATGGCAACGGGAAAACCCCGAATCGGGGCAAAAGTATGCCGAACCCGGGGAGGGTCCGTCACTGTGAACCGGTATTCGTCCGACCATCCGGCAACCCGGCCGCTGCGGGTCGCCATGGTGGTGCCGCCCTGGTACGAGGTGCCGCCCCCGGGGTACGGCGGGCTCGAACAGGTGGTCGCCGGGCTGGTCGACGTCCTCGTCGAGCAGGGACACGCGGTGACCCTCTTCGGGGCGGGTACCGGCAGCGGCACGCGGGCGCGGTTCGTCAGCACCATGCCCGAGTTGCAGCACGACCGGCTCGGCGAGGCGATACCGGAGGTGGCCCACCTCGCCCGGGTCCAGCGCCTGGTCACGCCGGACGAGTTCGACCTCGTGCACGACCACACCACGATCGGCCCGCTGGTCGCCGGCCGTCGGTCGGTACCGACCGTGGCCACCGTGCACGGCAACCCCCTCGGTGAGTACCGCGACGTGCTGCGTCAGGCGGATCCGGGCGTCGGCCTGGTGGCCATCTCACACGCCCAACGGCGACTCGCCCCGGAACTGAACTGGATCGGCACCGTGCACAACGGCATGGACGTCGGTCAGGTCCCGCGCAAGACGGCGGCCGGTACCGGACCGGTGCTGTGGTTGGCCCGGTTCAACGCGGACAAGGGGCCGGATCTGGCGATCGACGCCTGCCGGGCCGCCGGGCTGCCGCTGATGCTGGTCGGCAAGTGCAACGAACCCGGCGAACGGCGCTACTACGCCGAGGTGATCGAGCCCAAGCTCGGCCCGGACGTGCGGGTGCTGGTCAACGCCGACCGGGACACCTGCCTGCGGCTGCTGCTCGACGCCCGCTGCCTGATCATGCCGATCCAGTGGGAGGAACCCTTCGGCATGGTGATGGTCGAGGCGATGGCCACCGGCACCCCGGTGGTGGCCCTCGACCGGGGTGCCGTGCCCGAGCTGGTCCGGTCCGGTACCACCGGCCTGATCTGCGCCGACCCCGCCGAGCTGCCCGGGGCGTTACGGGAGGTCACCCGGCTCTCCCCGGCCGCCTGCATCGAGCACGTCACGCGGACGTTCTCCAACCAGCAGACGGCGCTCGGATACGAGGCCGTCTACCGGCAGTTCATCCGGGACACCGCGCCGGGTCGGGAGATGGTGCAGACCGGGATGCGTTGACCGCGCCGGAGGCGACCGGTCGACCGCACCCGGCCCGGCCCGGGCCGCCTTGCCCCGGCCCTGCCTGCCCGCCTTGCCCGGCCCGGCCCGGCCCGGCCCGGCCCGGGCCGGGC
>NZ_WVUH01000523.1 GCF_017614955.1 Micromonospora echinofusca | reverse complement strand
ACCCACCACGGTCGCGTCATCTGCGTACCCCCTTCCCACCCCGGACCACCCTGATCGGACGCGGGACGGCCCCGGCCGGATCCGTGGATCCCGGCCGGGGCCGCCACACCACCCGGTCGGGTGACTCAGGTGCGGTTCGCCACCGAGTTGTAGACGTCCATGACGGCGGTGTCGAAGTAGGAGCTCTTGTTCGTACCGTCGCTGCTGAGCGTGCTCATGATGCCGTTGACGTAACCGTAGGCGTCGTTGTAGAGCCGCAGCCACACCGAGCCGCTGGACCCTCCGGTGAAGCCGCAGCGCAGGGCGATCTTGTTCTCCTGGAAGGGCCAGATGCCGGGGCGGAACGTGGTGCCCTGGCAGTACTGCTGCCATCCACCGTCGTACGGCGGCGCGGCCGGGTAGGCGAGGATGGTCACGGCCTGCTCGTAGCTGTAGTTGACCGAGAGACCGTTGCCACCGAGCACGTCGACCGGGCGCTGACCGGAGGCGTTCGGCCACATGGTGATCCAGGCGACGTCCCGGTCGAGATTGCTGTCGTTGATCCAGGCGTTGAAGGTGGTCAGGTACTTGGCCGACCAGCGGCCGTACGGCTCACTGCCGTAGTTGTAGAGCGGCACGAAGATCCAGTTCTGCATCCACTGGCCACCCCGACCGCCGTGCACGCAGTGCCCGGCGCTCATCACCAGCAGCTTCGATCCGCTGTTGACGGTACCCGCGGAGCAGACGTAGTTCTTCCCGTCGGCCGGGTTGTAGAAGAAGACCTTCCCGACCGTCGCGGACGCGGCGACAGCCGTCGTCGGTCCACCGGCGGTCGCACCGGCGAGGCCCGCCGACGTGGGTACGGTCGGCGCGGCCGGCGCGACGGACTGGGCCGCCCCGGTCGGCCGGGCAGCCCGGTCCGACTTCGCCTTCGCGCCCTTGACCAGCAGGTCCGCCGAGAGGGCGGTCCGCATCCGTTCGGCGGTCCAGTAGCTGCTCGCCTGCTCGGCGACGCCGAGTCCGCTGCGGGCGCCGGCCGAGGTGGTGGCCGGGACCGTGCTGGCCTGGGCCCCGCCGGCAACGTCGGCGGTCGGGGCCGCCTGGGCGGAACCGGCGCCGACCAGCACCATTCCCGCAGCCAGGGCAGCGGACGCGAGCACAGTGGCCACGCGCCGGATGTTCGGAACGTACATTCGTTCTCCCCCCTAGAGGATATTGGCGCTTATCGAAGCGCTCCCACAGCATCCTGCATATCCCACCGGATTGGAAGGACTACGATCAGTCAGAAACCCGCCTGTCAGATTCCGCCCTCCACCCATTTACGAAACCGTCACGGAAATGCCGAAAAAGAAAGCCGGGCGCATGGAAGCGCACCGTCGGGGTACCGGTGCAGCCATCGCCGGGGTACGCACGGGCAGCCCGCGCGGCGCAAAGGGGGAGACATGCGGATCGGATACTTCCTGTCGAGCGAGGAGTACGCCCCGGCGGAACTGCTGGCGCAGGCCCGCGGTGCCGAACGGGCCGGCTTCGAGGCACTGTGGATCTCCGACCACTACCACCCGTGGGTGGACGCCCAGGGCCAGAGCGCCTTCGTCTGGTCGGTGATCGGGGCGCTCAGCCAGGTCTGCCGGCTGCCGGTCACCACTGCGGTGACCTGCCCGACGGTCCGGATCCACCCGGCGGTCGTCGCACAGGCCGCCGCGACCAGCGCGGTCCTGCACGGCGGCCGGTTCGTGCTCGGCGTCGGCTCCGGCGAGGCGCTCAACGAGCACATCCTCGGTGACGCCTGGCCGCACACCGACGTCCGGCTGGAGATGCTGGAGGAGTCCGTCGAGGTGATGCGAAAACTCTGGGCCGGCGGGTTCGTCAACCACCGGGGGCGGCACTACACCGTCGAACACGCCCGGATCTACACCCGACCCGACACGCCGCCGCCGGTCTACGTCTCCGGTTTCGGACCGAAGGCGGTCGACCTGGCCGCCCGCATCGGCGACGGGTACGTCTGCACCACACCGGACGCCGACCTGGTCGCCCGCTTCCGGTCCGGGGGCGGTGGCGACAAGCCCTGCCAGGCCGGGTTCAAGGCCGCCTTCGCCGCCAACGCGGACGAGGGCGCCCGGATCGCGTACGAGAAGTGGCCCAACGCCGGGGTACCCGGCGAACTGTCCCAGGTGCTGCCCTCCCCACGCCACTTCGAGCAGGCCGCCGAATTGGTGAGCCCGGAAATGATGAGAGCTTCATTCGTCTGCGGCAACGACGCCGACGCCCACCTGGAAATGATCGACAAATATGCCCAGGCGGGCTTCGACGAGATCTACGTGGCCAACACCGGCCCGCATTTCCAGGGGCTGTTCGACCTCTATCAGCACGAGGTGCTCCCCCGGCTGCGCTGATCCCGGCTGCCGGGCGGTGACAGGCGATCTTGGTGGCGAAGGGCCCCTGGAGGGGCCGGCTCCCACCAAGATCCACCGGCTCGCCCCTTGCTCTGCTTCACTGACGGCTACACCGCGCCCCGGTTCCTGTTGCCTCCGCTGAAGCAGAGCAAAGGGAGCTGAGGGATGGGCGTGACCCTCGGGACCCACCGACCGGAGGCCGCAACCCGGAAGCGCAACCTGAAGGCTGCAACCCGGAACCGGCGGAGCAGCGGGGTGGTGGCGCGGCGGGTCAGTCCCGGGTGACCCCGAGGGTCCGGAGCAGGTCCTGGTAACCCGCTTCGGTGCCGATCCCGGCACGGGCAGCCGGCTGGTCGACGTGGTACCTGACCACATCGGCCAGGAACCAGGGGTGGACCGCCAGATTCTGGACGCTGACCCAGACGTTCCCCGGCCCGCCCCATCGCAGACCACGCCGGGTGACCAACTCCGGGCGCGCGACGATGAGCACCAGCTGGTACGGGGTGGACGGGCGCAGTGGCCGACCGACCGCCAGCGCCTCCCACGGGACGATCCGGGTGTGGAACATCTCGACCACGGTCAGCGCGTCGGGGGTGAGGACCACCCGGGGCCGCCCCCGCAGCACCACGACCACCAGAAGCGCGACGACAACGCCGAGCAGCAACGTGAGCATCTCGTCCAGGATGCCGAGGCCCAGGTCCAGAAGACGGAGACGGGCCGGAAGATCGTCCGGCCACGCCCCGATCCGATCGACCAACTGACTGACCGCACCGCCAATCCAGAAGGATGCGAACAGCGCCTGACCGGCGACCTGGTAACCGAACCCTGGCGAGGCCGGTATCCGGTAGCAGCCGTCGGCCACCACCAGAGCCACCGGTCCGCGCCACAGAAGACGCCACGCAACCACCGACGCCACCACCGGCAGGACGAAGAAAACCAGCGGTACCGCGATGCGACCGGGGTACTCCCGACCGACCGGACGGTCCACCAGGGCCAAGACCACCAGCCAGCCGAGGCCGACGGCTGCTACCG
>NZ_WVUH01000522.1 GCF_017614955.1 Micromonospora echinofusca | reverse complement strand
GTCACGGGGCGGGTGCCGGCGGGGGCAGTGGCAGGTCCCGGCCGAGGACGGCGAAGTCCCGTTCGTCCCCGGGGAACCGGAAGTGCCGCAGCACGTCGACGAAACCGAACCGGCGGTAGAGCCGCCACGCCCGGGAGCGCTGCTCGTCTGCCTCCGGCGTGGAGAGCAGGGTACGCCGCCCATCGGCCATGGTCAGCAGGGCGCGGAGCTGCCGGGCACCCAGGCTGTGCCCCTGCATCGGTGGCCGGACGTGCAGCTCCACCACCTCGAAGCAGTCGGTGAACCAGGACCGCCGGGCGGCCGGGTCCAGGGCGCGGTGCACCTGGTCGTGCCACCACTGGCCCGGTTCGGAGTGGTAGCCGTACCCGAAACCGGCCAGGTGCCCGTCGGTGGTCAGGGTGGCGACCGCGCGGAAACCGGGACGGCGTACGTGGGTGGCGATGTACCCGCGTCGGGCCTCCAGCAGGTCGGCGCGGTAACCCATGGCCTCCCCGTAGACGGCCACCACGTCGTCCAGCCGCCGGACCAGATCGTCCGGCGACCACGGCACCAGCCTCATCGCCACCTGTCGTTCCTCACTGTCGATCCGGGTCGTCCGTGGCCCAGCCGAGCACCGTCCGGTCGCCGTGCACCCCGCGCACCTCGAACCGCGCGAAGAGTTCCTCGGCGTACCACCGTTCGGTGGGGGTGCGGGTGATCGCGGCGCGGTGCTCGGGGTGACGGTACGCGAAGTCGACCAGGTCCGCCGGGTCACGCCACACGCTGACCGTGCCCTGCCAACCCAGGGGTGCCTCGCCGACCCCGAACCGGACCAGCAGGCCCGGAGCCTGGTGCAACGCGGCGGCCACCGGGGGTACCGCCCGCCAGAACGTCGCCGCCCGGCGGGCCCGTAACCGGGCCCGGGTCAGCGCCAGCACCGGCCCGTCGACCCGCCCGCCGGGCGGGTCGCCGAACGGGCGTACCCCGGACCACTCGCCCCGGCTGGTCACCGGCCGCAGGTCCAGTCGGGCCGTGGCGCGGGCGATCCGGGCCCAGGAGCGGGCCACCGGGGTGTCGTCGAACCCGGCCGCCGCCGCGGCCGAGTCCCAGACGGTGAGCGCGGCCCACCGGGTCGGGTCGGCGTCGGAGGGGCCGAAGCCGGTACCGGTACCGGTGCCGAGCAGCTTGCCGAACCGGACGCCGGGGGTGGCGCGCAGCCGGCGCGGGTCGAGGGCCATCCGGACCAGGGCCCGGGGCAGGGCGGTCCGGGGCACCCGCCAGACGTGCAGGGTGACCAGCTCGGGGACGGTGTTCACGCCACCTCGGCCGGGGTGCCGGCGGTGATCCGCAGCAGCTCGTCGTACGTGGTCGGGAAGACCGCCCGGGGTATCCCACCGGCGGCCCAGATCTCGGGGTACCCGGCCAGCGCGGTGTCCACGACGGTGCGGACCGGGGCCGGGTGCCCGAGCGGGGCGACCCCGCCGATCGGCTGCCCGGTGTGCTCCCGGACGAACTCCGGGGTGGCCCGGCGCAGCCGGGTGACGCCGAGCCGGGCGGCCAGGCCGGCGGTGTCCACCCGGTGCGCGCCGGAGGTGAGGACCAGCAGCGGGGCCCCGTCCGCCTCGAAGATCAGCGAGTTGGCGATCTGACCGGTTTCGACACCGAGCGCGCTGGCCGCCGCAGCGGCGGTGTGCACCGCCTCGGGCAGGAGCCGTACCGCGCTCGCCGTCCCGGAGCCGTCCCGGGCGCCCGCGTCGTCCAGGGCGGCCTGCACCGCCCGTACGTTGGGGTGTGGCTGCATGTGCCCATCCTTCCTGGTGCACCGGTGCGGTGCCCAGCCGGCCCACCGGGTCAGGTCGGGCCGGGCCGACCGGAGGTGGCGTCGGCCGGCCGGGGTCAGCGGGACAGGTCGGTGGCGGCCAGCACGTCCGGTGGAGCGGGTGCCGCCGCCCGGGTCGTGGACGCGGTCCGGGCGGTCTCGGCCAGGGCGACCCCGACCAGGACCAGCGCGCCGCCGGCCAGTTGGGCGGCGTTGAGCGCCTCGCCGGCGCCGAGCGTGACCCAGGCGACCGCCGCCGCGATCACCGGCTCGATCATGCCGATGATGCCGACGCTGGTCGCCGGCAGGTGCCGCAGGGCGGCGGCCACCAGCAGGTACGGCACGATCGAGCCGAGGACGACGACGTAGCCGCAGAGCAGGGCGACGGGTACCCCGCCGCTGGTGCCGCCGAGCGGTGCCCAGCCGCCGGTGCCGGCGGTGACCAACCGGGTGAGCAGGCCGGCCACGGCGGACGCGCCGAACGCCCAGGTGCAGAGCGAGAGGGTGTCGCGGCGTTCGACGCCCCGGGCGCCGAGGACGTAGTACAGGGCCAGGAAGACCGCCGCGCCCAGCCCGGCCAGTACGCCGGTGCCGTTGAGTTTGAGGTCGCCCCAGACCTCGGCGACGCAGCCGAGCCCGACCAGGCTGAGCAGCAGACCGGCCCAGAGCCGGGGGCGGACCTGCTGGTGCTGGCCGAACCGGGCCCAGAGGGCGACCAGCAGCGGGGCGGTGTACTCGAAGAGCAGGGCGATGCCGACGGGCAGCCGGGCGATGGCCACGAAGTAGAGCATCGGCACCAGGAAGAACCCGGTCAGCCCGTACCCGATCAGCAGGGGGAGCTGACCGGCGGTGACCCGGAGCCGGCGGGCGCCGGGGTGCAGCAGCAGGCTCAACGCGAGCAGGCCGACGACGGCGCCGACCGCGCGGAGCAGGGTGAGTTGCGGTGCGCTGATCCCGGCCCGGAGCACCAGCTTGGACACCGTGCCGTTGATGGCGAAGAGGGCGCCCGAACCGACCACCATGGCGACACCGAGAGCAGGGCGGGGCATGGTCACGGCACGAGGTTACCGCCGCCCGGGTCAGGACTGACCAGCGGTACGGTCGTTACCCACCGGATCCGTCCCGTCGCCCGGCCTGGGGTTTCCCGCCGACCGGGCCGACCGGTTTCCGCGACCCGTGCGGCGTGCGTTGCATTTTCGTCGGGGGCAGGGTGTACTGTCGAAGGCAGTTAGAACGGATGTTCGATTGACGCCCCGATCCGGTGGGGCCGGGTGATGACCCGGCCAGCCGGATCACCGGTCGGACGCCCGTTCACCACCGGGAGAGGTGTTTCGCGGCGCCGGCTCCCGGGGTGCGGCTCCGCGGGCCGCACAGGGTTCCGGACAGTCGCGAGTCCGGGGCCATCAGGCAGGTCGTCGTCCGCTGCCCACGACCCCCGGGCAGCGGACGACGGACCCGCCGGCACGGTCGGTCGGGTGTGGTGTGGGGAAGCGTCCACACCCGGCCGGCCCCCCACACGGGGTGCGCCTTCCTCCGCACCCGCCATGCGTCGGCACCGCCCCGTCGGGTGGTGTGACGCGGCCGACCCGGTGACGCGGAGGAGACAGTCATGCCGACCAACCCGGCCCAGCCG
>NZ_WVUH01000521.1 GCF_017614955.1 Micromonospora echinofusca | reverse complement strand
GGTTGACGGTGGTCTCGAAGCCGGCGATCAGCAGCAGGCCGCAGGTCGAGACCAGTTCGGCAGAGGTGAGCGCGTCGTTGTCGTGGGCGGCGGTGAGAGTGCTGATCAGGTCGTCACCGGGATCGGCGCGGCGTTGCGCGGCGAGGCGGGTGAACAGGGCGGCCAGTTCTTGGCTGGCGGCATGCAGCTCGCGGGCGTGGCGGGAGGAGCGCACCCCGTCGAGCGCTTGACCGACGGTCATGCCGATGCGGGCGAAGCGGGCCGTGTCAGCGTCGGGGATGCCGAGCAAGTCGCTGATCACCGCGATGGGCAGCGGAGCGGCGAAGTCGGTGATGAGGTCGAAGGTCTCTCGGGTGGCGAGGCGGTCGAGCAGACGTGCGGCGGTTGCGTGCACTTGGTCGGCGTAGCCACGCACGAGGCGTGGCCGGAATGCGGGCGCGGCCAGGCGTCGCAGGCGGGTGTGCTCGGGCGGATCGAGTTCGAGGAAGGAGCCGGTGAGCGGGCCGTTGGCGGCCTCGGTGAGGGCATCGGAGCCAGCGAGGCGTCCGTCGGCGTCGCGGACCGTGAAGCGGGCGTCGCGTAGCACCTGGTCGCAGAGTCGGCGGGAGGTGAGGGCGGTGACGCCGGTGCGGCTGCGTACGACTGGGCCGTGGGCACGGATGCGTTCGTGGATGGCGTAGACATCGTGGTGCGGTCGGATGGACAGGAACTGGGCGACTGGATCGCCAGATGCGGCGAGCAGCCGCACGAAGAGCTGTTGCCAGGCCAAGGTGAGTAGGTCTCGGGTGGGTGGCAATGGCGATTCGGATCCGGCGCTGCGGATGGTGGTGGTCATGGCTGGTCCTCCAGTTCTTCGGTGCGTTCGATGTGGCGCAAGCCCGGTGTCAGGGCGATGTAGGCCGTGCCGAGCAGGCAGCCCAGTGCGATGACCGCGAAGGTGGCAGCCGGTCCGGAAGTCTGCAGCAGCACCCCGGCGAGCAGAGTGCCGACCGGGCTGGCCAGCAGGCTCAGCGATCCGAGCGTGCCGATCACCCGGCCTCGCAGGTGCTGCGGGGTGCGCTCCTGGGCGAGCACCGCGAAGATCGGGTTCACCGGGCCGAATCCCAGACCCACCACGGCCACCAACACGGTGGTCATGGCAGTGCCGGGTGCTAGGGCCAGGGCAGCCAGGGCCGCTGACGCGAGGGTCAGCGACGTGATCACCACCGGTCGCCTCCGGACCCGCCGGGCGAGCGCGCCGTAGCCGAGCGCGCCGACGATCAGGCCGATCGACAGGACCGCCACGAGCAGGCCCGCCTGCCCCTGCGGCCCGCTGGTGCGCGTCGCGCTGGTCAAAGCCAACACCAGCGGTGCGACGAACAGCATGACCAGCATCCCGGCCACCGCCAGCGCACGCAGTGTTGCGTCCCGCCACACGCGGCGCAGACCGGCGGTGGTGGCGGCCAGGTACGACTCCCGCTGGGGGACCGGCCGCAGTTGGCCAGGCACGCTGAGCGCCGTGGTGGCCGCTGCGGCAACGAACATCGCCGCCGCAGCCCACAGCGTGCCGGTAATCCCGACCACGGCAATGCCAATCCCAGCCAGAGCCGGACCCGCGACATTGCCGATACCGTCGGTCGCCTCCCCGCAGGCGTTGACCCGCTCCAGCGGCAGTCCGGCAGCACGGGCCACATCGGGACGTAACGCCTCGCGCGCGGCCATGCCAGGACCGTCGAACGCGGCACCCACCGCCACCAGCGCGGCAACCGAAACGATCGTCAGGCCGGCAACCAGGTCCAGCAGCGGTAACGCTGCGACAGCGGCACCGCTGAGCAGGTCGGCCGCCACGCTGATCCGTCGTCGCCCCCACCGGTCGATCAATGTTCCACCGAAGACGAGCGCGGGCACCATGGCGGCGAACGCCGCCGAGATGGCGAGCCCGGCCAGCGCAGGACTGCCGGTACGCGCCAACACCAGCACCGGCACCACGACCGCGACCATTGCGTTACCGGTCACCGACAGTCCGGTCGAGGTGAGCAACCCTTGCGAGGGCCACCGCGACAGCAACGCCGGGGGCCGGGTCGCAAGCGGTACCGTCGGGGCGCTCATCGCGGTAGGAAACCTGACAGCACGGTGTCGAGTACCAGGCTGGGCGCATCACGGACAGCGAGCCGGCCATCAGCGATGGCCTCCCACGCCGTGCTCACCGCACCGATCACCGCAGTCGCCATCCACCAGGCCGGCAGGTCCGCCCGCACCTGCCCGGCGATCTGGGCTCGCCGCATCAGCGCGATGACCGGCGCGTCGAGCTGCTCGTAACGGGCGACCAGCTCCGGCTCGATGTCCAAGGACCGCTCCCGGAGCAGGAACTCCACCCTCGACCCGAGTGGCACCGTCAGTTCCACCAGCCGGCGCAACGCCTGCTCGACCGCGCCGTCGTCGAGCCGCGCCGCAGCGTACGCCTGCTCGACCAGATCCATCGCCTCGGACGCCAACGCGACCAACAACGCCTGGCGGGTCGGGAATCGCGCGTACAGGGTCGTGCGGCTCACCCCGGCTGCCCGGGCCACGTCACCCAGCGACGCCGTCGGGTCGACGAGCAGCACCCGGGTTGCGACCTCCAGCAGAGTCGCTGACTGAACATTCATGTTCAGAACCATACGCTGAAGTTCGTAAAGCGACAACGGTGTCCACTCCTCATGGCATGACTTGCCAGACCGGATCCTCACGTGAACGGACGTTTTCGATGGACCTTTCCGCGCCGGTCGTCCTTCGGGCGTCGCCCCAGGAGCCAGCAACGCGTAGCTGCTCAGGTGCGTCGTCGGCGACGACCCGCCCGCCGTCGAGGACGATGACCCGGTCGGCGCGCACGATGGTGGCGAGGCGGTGGGCGATCACCAGGGTGGCCCGGTGGTCGCCGGTACTGTCCAGGGCGACGGACAGGTCGGCCTCGGTGGTGGGGTCGAGGTTGGCGGCGGCTTCGTCGAGGACGAGCACCGGTGCTCCGGTGAGCAGGGCCCGGGCGACGGCGTGCCGCTTGCCGCCGGGCAGCGCCGCTCCCCGCTCACCGGCAGGCGTGTCCAGACCGCCCGGTAGGGCGTCGAGGAACGGGGAGAGTTGTGCGGCGTTGGCAGCGGTGCAGACCTCGGCGTTGGTGGGGTCCGGCCGGCCCAGTCGGATGTTGTCGGCGATCCAGCCGGGGAACAGGTGGATGTCCTGCGGTACCACGGTGACAGTGCGCCGCAGGTCGGCGTCGTTGAGGTCGCGTAGGTCCACGCCGCCGACGGTGATCCGCCCGGCGGCTGGGTCGTCGTGGCGCAGTAGCAGGTGCACACAGGTGAACTTGCCTACCCCGGAGGCGCCCACCAGGGCGACCGTCTCACCGGGCCGAACGGTGAACGAGACACCGCGCAGCACCGGCCGCCCTGGCAGGTACCCGAAGCACGTCCTCGAAGATCACCTCGCCGTCGGCGGGTGCGGGCACGGGTCGGGCC
>NZ_WVUH01000520.1 GCF_017614955.1 Micromonospora echinofusca | reverse complement strand
CCGCCACCCCCGCCGGCTCCGGCCCGCCGGCCCGGTCCGGTCCGGCTGCACGCCACCGGCATCAGCAAACGGTACGGCCGGCGCACCGTCCTGGACTCCGCCGACCTGACCGTACGGGCCGGGCAGATCGCCGCCGTCGTCGGCGCCAACGGCTGCGGCAAGAGCACCTTCCTGCGCATCTGCGCCGGACTGGTCGCCCCGGACAGCGGCCAGGTGCGCGTGGTCGGCAGCCTCGGGTACTGCCCGCAGCAGGGCGGCACCGCCGACTTCCTGCTGGCCGACGAGCACTTCACGCTCTTCGGCGCGGGCCGGGGGGCCAGCCGCCGGCAGGCACGGGCCGACGGTCGCGCGGCGGTACGCGTCCTCGGCTGGGACACCCCGCCGGACACCCTCGCCCGGCACCTGTCCGGTGGTACCCGGCAGAAACTCAACCTCGCCCTGACCACGATGACCCAACCGGACGTGCTGCTGCTCGACGAGCCCTACCAGGGCTTCGACCGGGGCACCTACCTCAACTTCTGGGACCAGCTCTGGCAGCTCCGGGACGCCGGCCGGGCGGTCGTCGTGGTCACCCACCTGCTCACCCAGCTCGACCGGGTGGACGTCGTACTCGACCTGACCCCTACCGCGACGACCCGGGGAGGCCGCTGATGGGCCGGCTGTTCACCATCGCCGAGATGACCCTGCGGGAACTGGTACGCCGTCGGGGTGTCCTCGCCCTGCTGCTGCTCATGCCGCTGGCGTTCTACCTGATCCGGCGGGACGGCTACGTCGGACAGTCGATCCGGTCGCTGATGCTCGGGGTGGCCTGGGCGGTCAGCACCGCAGCCCTCTTCGCCACCGGCGCCGCCCGTGAGCTGGAACCCCGGCTCCGGCTGGCCGGGTACCGGCCACACCACCTCTACCTGGGTCGGATGCTCGGTCTCTGGGTGCTGGGACTGGTGCTGACCGTACCGTTCCTGCTGCTGGTACTCGTTGACGCACCCGACTTCGTCCGGTACGGCGGGGTGGCCGCCGCGATGCTCTGCTGCGTGGCGGTGGCGGCGCCGTTCGGCATGCTGATCGGCGCGGTCCTCCCCCGCGACCTGGAGGGCACCCTGCTGCTGCTCACCGTGGTCGCCGTCCAGATGCTGATCGACCCGGCGGGTACCGGCGCACGGTTCACCCCGTTCTGGGCCAGCCGGGAGATCGCCACCTGGGCGGTGGACCGGACCGACGACGGTTACCTCCTCCGGGGCGGCCTGCACGGGCTGGCCGTCACCCTGCTGCTGGTGCTGCTGGTCGCCGGGGTGTTCACCGTCCGGCTACGCCGTCGCCGGCACATCCGGTACCTGCCCGCCCACTGATCCCGTCGCCAGCGGGAGTGGATCACGTCACCCGGTCCCCGAATCCGGTTGCGCAGGGACGTCGACGGGCGCTGGGATGGACGGATGGAGATCCGGCGGCTGACCACGGACGAGTTGGCGACGCACAGCTTCCCGCTGCGCTGGTACGCCTTCCAGCCCTCCCCCTCGACGGCCGACGACACCGACCGGGTCCGCAGGTTGGCGGCGCTCCACGAGGACAACCGCACCCTGGTGGTCCTCGACGGGGACACCTCCCTCGCCACCGCGACCGCGATCCCGATGCGGCAGAACGTCCGGGGTGCCATCCTGCCGATGGCCGGCGTGGCCGGGGTGGCCTCGCACCCGCTGTCCCGCCGGCAGGGGCACGTCCGTCGCCTGCTGCACCAACTGCTCGACGAGATGCGCGACGAGGGGCACCTGGTCAGCGCCCTCTACCCGTTCCGCCCCTCGTTCTACGAACGGTTCGGCTACGTCGGGCTGCCGCAGACCCGTACCGCCACGTTCGCGCCCCAGGACCTCGGCCCGCTGCTCCGCGCCGACCTGCCCGGCGAGGTGACCTGGCAGCGGATCAGCGCCGGCTATCCCCGGTACCGGGAGTACACCGAGCGTTGCCTGCCCGGACGGCACGGCTTCTCGATCTTCTGCGGCCGGTGGGCGGAGCGGGTCCGCGACAGCAACGAACGGTGGCTGGTCACCGCCGAGATCGACGGCACCACCGTCGGGACGCTCACCTACCGGATCGACGACCACGCCGGGGACCTGGTCGGTGACGACCTGCTCGCCGCCGACCCGGTGGCCCGGGCGCTGCTGTTGCGCTTCCTCGCCGGCCACGCCGGCCAGGTCACCCGGGTCCGGGTCGAGGTGCCGGCCGACGAGTTCCCCGAGCTCTGGGGCACCGACTTCGGCGTGACCAGCGAGTCCCGGGTGTCCCAGCCCGACTATGCGGCCCCGATGGCCCGGGTGCTGTCCCTGGCCGCCCTGCCCGGTCTGCCCGCCGGTCCGGGCCGGGTACGCATCGAGCTGGCCGAGGACCGCTACCTCGCCGGCAGCCACCTGCTCGACGGCACCAGCGGGCATCTGGAGGTCGGCAGTGCCGGGGCGTCGGCACCCACCGCCGTCCTCACCGCAGCCGGGCTCTCCGCCCTGGTCTACGGGGTGCTCGACCCGGTGGAGGTGGTCCTGCGGGGGCACGGCACGATCGGGCCGGACGCTGCCGCCGAGCTGCGCCGGATCTTCCCGCGTCAGGTGCCGTACCTGTTCAGCGCCTTCTGACCTGCCGTCGCCGTCGACACCACACGTCGACCGGCCCGGCCTTCCCGGTTTGCCGTCGCCCGCCGCAGGGCAGAATGTGCGGCTGTGCCGGAGGTGTTGCAGGCGGGTGGCTGGGGACTGCTGGCCGGATCGGCGTTGCTGGTCGGGGCGTTCCTCGGGGTCCTGGTGCGGGTCCCGCAGCGGCTGATCGCCTCGATCATGGCGTTCGGCGCCGGGGTGCTGCTCTCGGCCGTGTCGTTCGAGCTGATCAGCGAGGCCCACGAGAGCGCCGGACTGGTACCCACCGCGACCGGTGCCGCCGCCGGCGCCCTCGCCTACACCGGCGCCAACCTGCTGCTCGCCCGTCGGGGTGCCCGGCACCGGAAACGCTCCGGTGAGCAGCAGCCGTCCGAGCAGGAGCAGCCCGGCTCCGGTTCGGCGATCGCGGTCGGCGCGCTGCTCGACGGCGTACCCGAATCGGTGGTCATCGGCGCCGGCCTGGTCACCGGCGGTACGGTCAGCGCGGTGACCGTGGCGGCGGTCTTCCTCAGCAACCTGCCCGAAGGGCTGTCCAGCGCGGCCGGGATGATCCGCGCCGGCCGGTCCCGGCGCTGGATCCTCGCCCTCTGGGCCGGGATCGCCCTGGTCAGCGGGGTGGCCGCGCTCGCCGGGTACGCCCTGCTCGGCGGGGCGCCCCCGGTGGTGCTGGCCACGATCACGGCACTGGCCGCCGGGGCGATCCTGGCGATGACCGCCGACACGATGATCCCGGAGGCGTTCGAGGGCGCCCACCTGCTCGTCGGGCTGGTCACGGTCGCCGGCTTCCTGACCGCGTTCGCGCTCTCCCGCTCCGGCGCCTGACGCCGGCCCGCCGCAGGGTGGCGGGTGGCGAAGGTGGCGGG
>NZ_WVUH01000051.1 GCF_017614955.1 Micromonospora echinofusca | reverse complement strand
CCCCGATCTCCACCCGTCGGCGGGCGTCCCCGACGCCGCGCGGACGACCCTGGCCACCCCCTTGTCGTGGCGCGTCGAAAGGACAGCCGATGCGTAGCCGAGCCGCACACCCCCGAGCCGCCGCAGCGCGACGCCGCAGACTCCTCGCCGCGGTCGCCGCGGTCACCGTCGGCCTCCCGACCGGCGCGGTGGCACCCGTACCCCTGAACCCCGCCACCGCGAGCACCGAAGCGGGCAGACCCCGACCGGTGGACCGGGAAAAGGTGGTACCCGGCGCTCCGGTCAAACCCAGGCCAGGACTGTCGAGAACCAGGACACCCGCGCCCACCGTCACCTGGCCCGCAGCCGGCGTCACCGACGTCGACCTCGACACCCCCGCCGACACCGCCAAGGCGCGCGGGCCGGTGCTACGACTGCGGCCCGCTGACGGGTCGACGCCCTCGGCGACACCGCACCGGCTGCGGCTGCACACCCACGACCGCGCGGTGTCGACCCGGGCCGGGCTCCCCGGGCCGGTGTTCAGCCTGCACCGGGCACCCGGCTCCGCGCCGCCGCCCGCCGTCACCGCCGTGCTGGACTACACCGGATTCGGCGAAGCCTACGGTGGCGCCTTCGGCTCCCGCCTCCGGCTGGCGCGCCTACCCGACTGCGTACTGACCACCCCGCAGGAGCCGCGCTGCCGCACGGTCACCCCGCTCAGGACGGTGAACGACACCGAGGCCAGGACACTGAGCAGCCGGCTTGAGACCGCGTCCACCGGGCCGGTGGTCCTCACCGCCGTCGCCGCCACCGCAGGCGACAAGGGCGACTTCGGCGCCACCCCGCTGGCCGCCTCCGCCACCTGGCAGGTCAGCGCCCAGTCCGGCGACTTCACCTGGTCGTACCCGCTGCGGGTGCCGCCGGTCCCCGGCGGCCTGGTCCCCGTCCTCGCCGTCAACTACTCGTCGGCGGCCATCGACGGGCGCACCGCCTCCACCAACAACCAGGGCTCCTGGCTGGGCGACGGGTTCGAACTCTCACCCGGCCACATCGAACGCAAGTACAAGTCCTGCGAGGACGACGGCGTCCCCAAGGACCCCACCTACCAGGTACATCCGGCCGACCAGTGCTGGGGATACGACAACGCCACCCTCAGCCTCGGCGGCATGGGCGGCGAGCTGATCGCCACCGGGCCGGACACCTGGAAGCTGACGAAGGACAACGGCACCCGCATCGAACGCCTGACCGGCACCGCCACCGACACCGGCAACGGCGACAACGACAACGAGTACTGGCGGGTCACCACCCCCGACGGCACCCGCTACCTCTTCGGCAGGAACCGCCTGCCCGGCTGGGCGACGGGCGATCCGCAGACGAACTCCACCTGGACGATGCCGGTCTTCGGCGACGACAGCGCCGACCCGTGCCACCAGAACGCCTTCAAGGACTCCTGGTGCCAGCAGGCCTGGCGCTGGAACCTCGACTACATCGAGGACGTGCACGGCAACGCCGTCGTCTTCCACTACGGCAGGGAGACCAACCACTACGCCCGGAACCTGCGCGCCGCCGACGACACCCCCTACACCCGGGGCGGCTACCTGACCGCCATCGACTACGGCCTGCGCAGCGACAACCTGTTCCCGTCCCGCGCGCCGGCCAGGGTGGAGTTCGGCAACGTCGAACGGTGCGTGCGCGCGGTGGCCACCGAGTGCGCCGAGTCGAACATCGCCACCCACCCGGAGTACTGGCCGGACGTGCCGTTCGACCTCAACTGCGAGGCCGGCACCGAATGCAAGGACGGCAAGGGCAGCGCGTCGCCGTCGTTCTGGACCCGCAAACGCCTGGCGAAGGTCACCACCAGGGTGCTCGACGCCGCCGGCACCGGCTACCGCACCGTCGACTCGTGGGCCTTCACCCACGACTGGGGCATCGCCGACATCGACCGGCAGTTGCTGCTGACCGACATCGCGCACACCGGCGAGGCCGGCGCGACCCCGGTGCACCTGCCACCGGTCAGCTTCGTCTACACCAACTCGATGCACAACCGGGTCGACAAGCTCGGCGACGACGTCGGACCGCTGGTGAAACAGCGCGTCGGCGCGATCCAGAACGAGACCGGCGGCGTACTCGACATCAACTACAGCCCCCCGGACTGCACCCCCGACGACGTGCCCGCACCCCACACCAACCAGCGCCGCTGCTTCCCGGTCTACTGGGTCAACGCCAACGGCGGCGCCGATCCGGCCCTGGACTGGTTCCACAAGTACGTGGTCGCCGAACTCGTCCAGACCGACCTGGTTGGCGGCAGCCCCGACGTGGTGACCCGCTACGACTACAGCATCGGCAAACCGGCCTGGCGCTACACCGACGACGACGGACTCACCCCGGAGAAGTTCAAGACCTGGTCGCAGTGGCGCGGCTACGACAAGGTCCGCACGATCAGCGGTGCGACCAGCGCCAACCCCGGGCAGGTCGACCAGTGGTTCTTCCAGGGCATGCACGGCGACCGGCTGAACGCCGACGGCGGCAGCAGAACGGTCACCCTCACCGACGGGGAGGGCGCCAGCTACCAGGACCACGAATCACTCCAGGGGACACCGCTGCGCACGGTCACCTACGACCGGGCCGGCGGGACACCGGTGAGCAAGGCGGTCCAGGAGCCGTGGCACCACCAGACCGCCTCCCGGACCCGGCCCTGGGGCACCATGACCGCCAACCTGACCGGCACCAGATCGACCCGGTCCATGACCCTGGTCGACTCCGCCTGGCAGGAGAGCCGCACCTCGGTGCTCACCTTCGACCTGACCACCGGCACCCCGCTGACCCAACAGAGCCTCGGCGACATCGCGGTCTCCGGGGACGAACAGTGCACCACGACCACCAACACCGCCCACGGCGCCCGCGTGCTCGCCCTACCGGCGCAGGTACGCACAGTGGCCCGCCCGTGCGGTCAGACCCCCGACCTGACGCAGGACCTCATCTCCGACCTCCGCAACTACTACGACGGGGGCGCCCTCGGCGCGGCCCCGACACGCGGGGACGTGACCGCCGTCGAGGAGGCCAAGTCCGCCACGGCCACCACGGTCACCTACCAGACCACCGCCCGATCGGCGTACGACGACCTGGGCCGGATCACCGGCGTGACCGACGCGGCCGGGCGTACCTCCACGACCGTCTACACCGACACCAACGGGCTGACGGTCAAGGTGGAGGCGATCACCCCACCGGCGGTAGCCGGCAACCCGGCCTCCACGCTCAAGACCATCCGCGAACTGGACCCGGCATGGGGCAGCCCGCTGAAGGAGACCGACCCCGGCGGCAAGACCACCGTCGCCGAACGGGACGCCCTGGGCCGGACCAGCAAGGTGTGGTCGGCGGGCCGGTCCACCACCGCCACGCCCGACAACCAGTTCAGCTACCTCATCCGCAACGACGCGATCACCGCCGTCGAGACCCGGGTCGTCACCAACAGCAGCGGCCAGCAGAGTTCGTACGTCCTGCTCGACGGCTGGCTGCGGCCCCGCCAGGCCCAGGGCCCCGCGTTGAACGGCACCACCCGGGGACGGACGGTCGCCGACACGTTCTACAACGAGGCCGGGCAGGTCGACCGCACCTTCGACGCGTACTACGCCGACGGGGAACCGCAACCGGTGCTGTTCGGGGTGACCTCGATCGGGGACGTGGAGAGCCAGACCTGGAACACCTACGACGGGCAGGGCCGGGTCACGGCCGAACGGCTCCTCGTCGGCAACAGCGACGGCACGGCCAACGAGAAGTGGCGCACCACCTACTCCTACGGTGGCAACTGGCAGACGGTCACCCCACCCACCGGCGGCACCCCCGTCACCACGTACACCGACATCCACGGCCGTGCCACCGAGGTCCGCCAGCACGCCGGTACCGGCGCGGCGGTCACCCGCTACACCTACAACCACCGCGGCCAGCGCGCCACCGTCACCGGCCCCGGCGACAACGTGTGGTCCTACGAGTACGACCTGCGGGGCCGGCTCGTCACGACCGTCGACCCGGACCGGGGCACCGAGCGGGTCCAGTACAACGATCTGGACCTTCCGGTGCTGGCCACCGACGCCCGGGGCCGGAAGGTCGGCCTCGAGTACGACGGCCTCGACCGCGTGGTCGCCAAGTACGACGCCACCGCGTCGACCCCCGGCACGAAGCTCGTCGAGCGGACCTACGACACCGTCCGCAAGGGGCTGCCCACCAGCGCGACCCGCATCATCGGCGGTGAGCGGTACACCAACCAGGTCGACTTCTACGACAACCTGAACCGGCCCCAGCGCACCCGGATCGTGTTGCCCGCCAGCGAGGGCGCGCTCGCCCCCGCCGGTGGGTACGTCTTCGACACCCTCTACAACCTCGACGGCACCGTCGCCTCCGCCAGCAGTCCCGCCGCCGGTGACCTGGTCGCGGAGAACCTGACCTTCACCTACGACGCGCTCGGCCGGCTGACCTCCACCAGGTCACCGCTGTCCACCTACCTCACCGGCACCGACTACTCCAAGACCGGGAAGGTCATCGGCCAGCGCATGCAGTCCGGGGCCACCGGCAAACAGGTCGACCAGACCTTCGGCTACGAGTTCGGCACCGGCCGCATCAACAAGGCGACCACCTCGCACGCCGGCATGCCCGGCACGGACCGCAGCGCCGAGTACCGGTACCAGGACGCCGGCAACATCACCCAGATCGTCGACACCTCCCGCGACGGGGTGGACAACCAGTGTTTCCGCTACGACGCGTTGTCCCGGCTGACCGAGGCGTGGACCCAGGCCGCCGCCGGGGACTGCGCCGAGTCGTCCGCCACCGCGACGATCGGCGGACCCGCCCCCTACCGGGCCACGTACACCTACGACGACACCGGCAACCGGCGCAGCGAATCCGTGTACGGCAGCGGGCCCGCCGGTGGCACGGCGCTGGGCCGACGTGACTACACCTACGCCGGCATGGCGGGCGTCGACCCCGCCTACCGGGGACACCAGCTCGCGTCGGTGGCCGGCACCGTGCCCGGCGGCGGCGCGGAGACCCACCGGTACGACGCCTCGGGCAACACCATCGAACGCCGTACCCGGGCCAGCAACCAGACCCTCGAATGGGACACCGAAGGGGAACTGGTCAAGGTCAGCGACAGCGTGCACGGCGACACCAGCTTCGTCTACGCCGCCGACGGCTCCCGCCTGATCCGCCGCGACACCAACGGCTCGACCCTCTACCTGCCCGGCCTGGAGGTCCGGCTACCCAAGGGCGCCACCACCGCCAACGCCACCCGCTACTACGAGGGCGCGATGCGTACGGCAGCCGGTGTGACCTTCCTGGTGAACGACCAGCACGGCACGGGCGAGCTGGCCATCGACGCCACCACCGGCGCGCTGGCCCAACGCCGCTACACGCCTTTCGGGCAGATCCGGAGCAGCAACAACGCCTGGCCGGTCGGCAACGAGAAGGGCTTCGTCGGGGGTACGGTCGACGCCACCACCGGCCTGACCACCCTCGGTGCCCGCAGCTACGACCCCGGCTCGGGCCGCTTCATCTCCGTCGACCCCCTGATCAGCATGGGCGACTCGCAGGGGATGAACGGCTACAACTACGCCAACAACAATCCGGTGAACCTGGCCGACCCGGACGGGCTCGCGCCCTGCTGCCAGGGGTACGGCTGTTTCAAGTCGCTGGCCCCGCCGTGCAAGCCCGAGCAGTACAGCTCGCCCGACTGCCAGGGCCCCTGCGATTCGGGGTCGGCGGTCAGGAACCTCAAGGACCGGCGGTCCGAACTCGACCGGGAACGTCAGCGGCAGCGGGCACTCGCCCGGCAGAACGCCATCATGCAGGCCCTGAAGGTCGCCGGCATGGATTTCCTGATGGACTTCCTCCGGATCAACGACATCAAGGGCTGTTTCCGCGGCAGCATCGGATCCTGCGTGAGCCTGATCCTGGAGGTGGTCCCGGTCGCGAAGATCGGGCGTCTGCTGTGGAAGCTCACCTCCCGGGTCAAACAGGCCATCAAGATCTACAAACGGGTCCAGTCGGCCATCAAGGCAGCCCAGGCTGCGATTGCCCGACTCGACGACCAGATCGCCAAGCTCGACGACAAGCTGGCTGCCCTCGAACGTGCCGGCAAAGCACCGGGCGGTCCACCGGGTGGCAGTTGCCGGACCAACAGTTTCCGCCCCGGCACCCAGGTCCTGATGGCCGGCGGAAAACGAAAACCCATCGAAGGGATCCGGGTGGGCGACCGGGTCGTCGCCACCGACCCGGAGACCGGGCGTACCGAGGCGAAGCCCGTCACCGACACCATCGTCGGCGACGGCAGTAAGAAACTGGTCGCCGTCACCGTCGCCACGGAGCAGGGCAAGAAGGAGATCGTCGCCACCGACGGCCACCCGTTCTGGGTCGACGAGCCGGGCGCCTGGCTCGACGCTAAGGACCTGCGGCCGGGCCATCTGCTGCGGACCTCGGCGGGCACCCACGTCCAGGTCACCGCCGTCCGACACTGGTCGGAAAGCGCCAGGGTCCACAACCTCACCGTCGACGACATCCACACGTACCATGTGCTCGCCGGCAACGATCCGGTACTGGTGCACAACTGCCGAAAGAGTAACTGGACTCCTGATGAGAACTATTCGCCGGAGGCTGTTGCTGAGAGAAGTGCGGCGAATAATGCCTTCTATTCGGTCCACCCGGAGGTCCATGAGTTGGTGAATATGTTGGAGGAAAATCCAAGCATGCCGCCGCGGCCTAAGCCAGATGGCAGTGTGGACAGGTTTGAGGGAAATGATCTCGGCGCCAGGGCGATGGCGTACTGGGGTGCCTGGATAGGTTCGCCGATCTATTGGAACGGTCGACCGAACAGTCAGATTAGAATCATGAAAAACCAGGCAACTGGCCAGATTGCCTATTTCCCCCTAACAAGTAGAGGTGTGCACAACTACGGCTCGCCGACTCTCTATAATTGGTGACGGGTCAATAGAGATGGAACAAAAGCGTCACTCTGGGCGACTTGCTGCCGCTGGCCTGATCTTTCTGGGGCTGGTGAGCCCGGAACGTCCCCTCATTCCGCCGGCGCTGGCTACCCTTGCTCCGGGATACCCGCCAAAGTCTGGAACATGGCCGAGACTGGTCGTCGACAGCGATATTCCGGATTTTGTGACCAGGGCGAACAACGGCTGGCTCGACCTTTGTCAGGCGGGAGGGCTTTTCGGTGATGACCGAGAGTTCCTGGTTGCGATAGAGGCCCATGAAGGTGAGAGTGACTGGTGGTGGGCGCACGTCAGGCTGGCTGAATCCTGGGACGTCATGGGCGCAGGTTCTGCGGCCGCACTTGGTAGCGGGTTCGGCGCACCGGAGTTCGTCATGTTGTCACTGGACGGGGACATCATTGCCTTCGGCATGTCAGGGAATTCCTCGATCGGCGTTGTCCTGGTAGACGGATTCCGGAATATCGCCGGCCTTCGCGAACTCGCTTTCTGGAAAGTGAACTCGCCAGGAACGCCGCAGCAGGAGAAAGTGGCTGCGCGGAGATGGCTTGAGTCAATCACCCGTTGAGGTGGAGCCGAGGTCGACAGCCGGTTGTCTCTGCGATACCTGAGAGTCATAATTATGACTCTCAGGTATCGCACCCTCACACGGTGCGCACCCCCGAAAGTCGCCACCGTTTCTGGCATCCCTCGCCCGGCCAGTGCACTTCAACAGCCGGAACGTCGCGCGGAAAGGTTCAGTGGGTGCAGCCACTGCGGGTCCAGGCGATGAACCGGGTGAAGATCTCCTGTGGATCGTCCGAGGGCGTCGGCTGGACCCGGGTTCGGTCGGTGATCGCGTCGTGCATCAGCCCGCACAGGTACATCGCCAACCCGACCCGGTTGTCCGCGTACTCGATGCGCAGGCTGAGTCGGGCGGCCGGGCAGGGCCAGGCGGCGGCGCACGCCCGGCAGAGCCAGAGCGGGCGTACCGGCTGATGCTGGCGCAACCACCCGAGCAGCCGGTCACGCGCCACGGCCGGCACCGCGCTCGGCCTGGCGGGCCGGGTCGGCGCGCAGCGCGGCGATCCGCACCAGCGCGGTCCGGGGCCGCCCGTCGTGCCACCGTCCGCCGTAGCTCCACTGTTCCAGGCCGGTCAGCTCGATCCATTCCAGCGCGGGGTGGCCGACCGGCTCCTCGGTGATCCGCAGCCGCAGGGTGCCCCGGCCGTAGCAGTAGTCCGCCTCGGCGACGGTCACCACCTCCCCGACGGTGACCAGCGGTTCGGCGCTGGTCACCGCAGGCTCCGGCGGGTGCGGCGCTCAGCCGGGGCCCGGGTGCAGCGCTCGGCCTGGGCCCGGGTGCAGCGGTCGGCCTGGCCCCGGGTGACCAGCCCGGCGCGGCCGACCCAGAAGGTCGCGGTCCGCGCGTTCCAGCGGGGGTCCGCCGGACGCCAGCCGGGGCCCGGTGGCGGCGGCTCCTCCCGGGGTACCTGCCAACCCCGGTCGGGGCAGTGTCGCCACCGGAGCCCGCAGATGCAGTACCGCCCCCAGCGTGCCCAGTTCCGCCGGTGCACCAGCCCGAGTGGCACGCCCCGGTCCGCTCGATGATTTCCGTAATTGCGCACGACTGCCTCCCGGTAATTGTCACTGGGGTGCCAGGGGTGGGAATCCGGAGATGAGGACGGGGGAGACGATCCCCACCCCTGGCGTGACCACCGCATTTTCCCGGTGGGTTGTCGAACATGTTTGTTTCGGTTCTGGCCTGAAGCAATGTTCTCCGCGAGGATGTGGCCCAAGGGATGAGGAGCCTTACGCAACGGCAGTAGAGGAGATGACGTGGACGACGCAGGCAGCACCGTCCCGCGTAGGCAACTCGGCAGATATCTGAGAGAGCTTCGCGAAAATGCGTATGTCACGGTGACCGCAGCAGCCAAGGAGTTGGAGTGGTCGGCACCGCGCATCTGGCGTTACGAGACCGGCCAGGTGTCGATGCACCCGAATGACGTGGAGGCCATGTGCCGGGTCTACGGTGCGTCAGCCGAAACCATCGAGACCATGCGTTCCCTGGCCCGGGAGACCAAGGCGCACGGCTGGTGGCACAGCTACGGTGAGGCGGTCAAGGACTGGTTCAAGCTCTACGTCGGCCTGGAGGCCGCCGCGACGAAGATCCGCAAGTATGAGGTGAACCTGATTCCCGGTCTGCTCCAGACCGTGCCGTACATGACCGAGGTGATCGCCACCGACCATCCGACGATGGGCCCGGTCGAGCGGCGGGACCGGGCCGAGGTCCGGCTGCGCCGGCAGCGGCTGCTGGTCCGGATGGTGCCCCGGGCGCCGCAGCTCGACGTGATCCTGGCCGAGGCGGTGCTGCGCCGGCCGCTGTGTGACCGGGCGGCGATGGTCGAGCAACTCGACCACCTGGTCACCATCGGGGAGCAGCCCAACGTCCGGATCCGGGTGCTGCCCACCACGGTCCCGCTCTTCCGTGGGCTGTCGGCCGGCACCTTCACCATGCTGGATTTCCCGATCGACGTCCGGGAGCCGGAGCCGACCACCATCTACATGGACGGCCCGTGCGGCGCGGTCTATCTCGACCGGTCCCATGAGATCGAGACCTATGAGCAGATTTGGCGGTCGCTCGACGAGCGGGCCCTCGACCACAATGAATCCCGGGAGCTGATCGCGGCGACAGCGAAGGAGATGAACCATGGTGCGTGACGGGTTGTGGCGCAAGTCGTCCCGGTCCGGCGGCGACGGCGACTGTGTCGAGGTGGCCGGTTTCGCCGAGGTGGTCGGGGTGCGGGACAGCAAGGACCGGCAGGGTCCGGTGCTGACGTTCGCGCCGGGGGCGTGGGCCGGTTTCGTGGCGGCGACCCGGGCCGGGGAGTTCGACCGTCCGGCCTGACCCGGGCCGATCCCATGGTGGCGCCCGGAAAGTGTCCGGGCGCCACCACGATCGTTTCCGGGAGTCCCCAGGGTGCGGGAGTCCCCGGGGTCGAGGCGGACTAGGAATGCGGCTCGTCGACGTACCCGATCTCCTCCAGTTTGCCGTCGATGAGCCGGTAGGTGCCCGTCCGCTTGATCACCAGCTCGACCATCGAGGCGTCGTCGGGTCGGGTCAGGTAGACCACCTGCGCCTGACCGGCACCGATGGTGATCTCCTCGATCGGGGTGCGGTCGCCGATGTCGACCGTGCCGACATAGGCCGGGGCGCCCTTGACGTTGCGCCAGAGCACGACACCCCAGAACTTGCCCGTCCCGCCACCGTCGAGCATGACCGCGCGTACCGCGTCGGCAGCACCGTCGCCGGTCAGGTCGCCGATCGCGCACGGCGGTTGCAGGGCGACCACGACGCCGTCCTCACCGGCCCAGCGGCCCTCGCTCAACGGGATCGGATCGGGGTAGTTGTTGTACCGCACCTTGGTGCTGCCCAGCTCCGCTTCGGCCACCTGGTCGCAGGTCAGCGCGGGAACCTTCCCGGGCGGCCCGGCCGGGGGCGAGACGTTGTCGTGCTCGCTGCTGCCATCGCCGAACGGCTGGTCGGTCACCGGCGAGTCCGACGGCACCGTGGTGTCGCCGGGGCCCGACGCGGCGCCGTCGTTGATCTCGATACTGCATCCGCCCGTCACGAGGACCAGGGCGAGCGCGGCCAGCGGCAGCAGTGTCCTGCGCATGGTTGTTCCTTTCGGTCAAGTCGGCCGCAGCGTAGTGCGCCTCCGCCAGCGCCCCACTGCACCGCGTCGCGGCCCGGGTGCCGTGCCTTCAGCCCGAGCGCGACGGCCCCGCCGCGCGGTCAGTTCATGCTGCGCAGCTTCGACTCCATGTCCGCGATCTGGCTCCACATCTCGCGTAGGCGACCCTGGAGGTCGGCCTTCTTGTTTTCCGCATTGGAGATGGCCGCTGATCGTTTGGCCACGATCTCCCAGCGATTCGGGTTGCTCCACTTGGGGTCGGGGCGTCCACGAAGCTCCGAAAGGCGGCGGTCCAGGTCGTGGATCCGGTCCTGGGTCGCTGCGGCGGCCTGGCGCCGTCGGAAGATGGCGTCCTGTAGGCGTTGCGATGCTTCACGTCTGCGTTGCTCGGCTGCCTGGGCGGCGTTGGCGCGAAGTCGGTCGCCTGCGGCGCTGAACCGCTTCCACAGGGCGTCGTCATGATCACGTCCGGCCCGACCGACGGTCCGCCATTCCTGCTGAAGGGCGCGGAGCTGCTCCTTCGCCGCCCGCCAGTCCGGGCCGCCACCGGCAAGCATCTCAGCCCGGTGACACAGGGCCTCTTTCCGTCGCCGGTTGGTCGTCTCCTCTTGCTCCCGCTGGCGCCGAAGGGTCTCGCCGCGCTGGTGGAGGCGGTCCCGGGCGGCGGAGAACTCGTTCCACAGCCGGTCCTCGTCGGCTTTGGCCGCCCGTGGCGAACTCTTCCATCGTTCCTTCAGCCGGGCCATCGACTCGCGGGCCGACTTCAGGTCCCCGCTCTCCGCGACGGACCGGGCCTGGCGCACCAGCTCCTGTTTGGCGGCTCGCGCCTGATCCTGGGCCTGCTTGATCTGCTCGAAGTGCCGGGTGCGGGCGTCGACGAAGGCGGTCCGCGCTCGCTGGAAGCGATCCCACAATAGTTGTTCGGTGTCCCGGTCGCATTTACGTGCGGCACGCCACTCGTTCATGAGGGTGCGGAACTCGTCCCCGGTGGCCTTCCAGTCGGTGGACCGGGCCAACCGATCGGCCCGGTCCACCAGCCGTTGCTTCACTGCGGCAGCCGCCGCGCGTTCGCGCTCGCGTGCGGCGCGTTCCTCTGCGGCGCGTTGCTTGAGGCGTTCGTTCACGGTGGTGAGCCGCCGCCACAGTTCGTCGTCGGTCTGCCGGTCCAGCCGTGCCTCGGTCTTCCAACGGTCGAACAGCGTCCGTACCCGTTCCCGGGCGGCCCGTACGTCCCGGCTCTCGGCCAGGGACTCGGCTTCGGTCACCAGTTCGAGCTTGCGGGCGAGGGCGTTGGCGTCGTACGTCGGGCGGGTGGTCGCGCGGGGCCCGGCCGGGCGCCGGTAGGCCGGGGTGAACTCGTCAGCGTTGCGGTCCAACCGCGCGGAATCCACGTTGTGGAAGTGGTCGCGCTTTTCCGGCCCGATCTGGTCGACCGTGATTTCCCCGTCGTCGTAGAGCCGGGTCCGTTCCGTGATCCCGTTCTCGTCGACGACCTTGTGCAGTAGGTACCAACGGTTGGTCGCCGCGTCGAAATGCCTGCCTGCCGACTCCATCCGACCTCCCTGCCGAAGGGGGACAGCGAATTATGCGGCAGCCCTGCGCGGATTGTGAAGACCAGGCGCGGTTTCCGTGCCGTACCGATCAATCGCCCGCAGAGCCACGCGGCGGGCGGGTACCCCGATCCGGTCATCGGTCCCGACCGGCCCGGCGCGTTGGCGGCCGGTTCCGCGCGCCATAGGCTGGTTTCGCTCGCCGAGGCGTCGGGCCAGGTCGGACCGATCGGAGAAACGATGCGTAATTCCGAGATGGGGAAGCTCAGCGGCCTCGTCGGGGTGTGGACGACGACGATCTCCGACGCGTTCTTCCTGGAGCCGCCGGGCACCGAGGTGCCGGGTGTCACCACGGTCGAATGGCTCGGGGAGTCTCTACTGGTCGCGCGGTCGCAGTTCGGCGGTGGCGGGCACCCGCACTCCGAGATGAGCTTCGTCCTCGGCCGCAGCGACGCGAACGACCGGTTCGTCGCGCTCTATCAGGACGACCGTGGCGTCTGCCGGGAATTCTCGATGACCTTCGGCGACGGACGCTGGACGCTGACCCGCGCGGACCCGGACTTCCACCAACGCTTCGTCGCCGACGTCGAGACGGACCGGATCCTCGGCCGTTGGGAGGCGTCCGAGGACGGGGGCGCGTCCTGGCGGAAGGACTTCGACCTCACCTACACGCGCGCCTGATCCCGGGTGCCTCCCGGTGACGACTCGCGGAACCGGATGGCGGTGCGAACCCGGTCGGTGCGATGATCGACATCTGGGTCGCTAGCTCAACTGGCAGAGCATTCGACTGAGTAGTGCTGCCGCTCGCCGCCGGTGCGGTCATGGCGGTGCTTCCTTCTCCTTGTTGGATCGAAGGGTTCGGGGTTCGAGTCCCCGGCGACCCACTCGAAACGGACACCCGAACGGAGCGGGCCAGGGCTGCGGAAGCGCAGGTAACGGCCCATATCCTGGCTGGCCGCCCTGCTCGGACCCGACTGGCCGTCTGCGGTCACCCTGTTTCAGAGCTCGACCAGGGCCAGCGTCCACTGGCCGTGAGCGTCTTCCCAGAGGGTGACGATCTCGCCGACCGGGACCGAGTTGTACTCGTGCCGCTCATCTTCCTCGTAGTAGTCGCCATCCTCCTCGATCGCCGCGACGATGCGCAGGGCGTCCTCGCGGGTGCCGTCGGTGGCTGCCCGGATGCGGGAGACCCGCCACTTGACACCGCTGAGGTCGCGGCCGATGAGCGCACTACCAGGCACAAGGTTCTCGTCGTCATCGATCTCGAAGAGAGTGCTAGGACCATCGACCAGTAGCGTGTCGGTGTCGCCGATCATCAGGCTTTCGTCGATGACCTGTTGTTCGCCGCGGAGTACCGCCGGGTCGAGCCAGGCCGGCCGCCGGTCGAGTCCGACCTCGCTGATGAAGTTTCCCCAGGCGTAGAGCGCATACATGCGCGGCATGCTACAGAGCGGCAAGATCCTTGCGTTTTGGGGAGGATCGCCGCGGAGCATCGCGGGCCTGGTGACCTTGCCCCCACGGCGCCATCGATGGAAATGGCTCAATAAAGCAACCGTCAATCTTGGTGGCAGTGTTGTCCACCCGCAGATCAACTTTGGGGCTTGCCGCCGTCTCGGCCTTCCATCCAGCAGATCACGTCCAGCATCCGCAGCGCGCTCACCTCAGCCGGCAACCCGAGCGCATCCCGTGACCGCAGCAGACGGTGGTGCAAAGCCCTGTCGTCAGCCAGCAGCGCCCGCCGCAACGGCTGCCAATGGTCTGCCTCGCAGCCGGTCACCTGCGCTACGTACCGGTCGTAGATGGGTAGGAGCCGGGGACGTTTCCGTGCGAGTAGTTTGCCGGCGATGGTTCGTTTGATCCATGGGATAGATGTCAGTGCAGTATGTAGCCGCCACGCGGGCCAGTTGTGATCGATCGGCTGGTCGACATCGACCAGGTCACGATCCGGTTCGACCTGGGCGAGCAGGTCGGCAAGTTCGGTGGTGCGGTCCCGCAGCACGATCCGCGTGGTGGTGGCCGGCACCCTCACCGACAGGAATCCGATGGCAATCAGGTCATCAGCGGTGAACCGGTTGATGTCCTGGTAGCGGGTGCCGCACCCCGCCCTTGTCCGTCCTGGACGCCGGCTACGACCCGGTCGCCCTGTCCTGGTTGCCGTGGCAGCAGGAAACGCCCGGACCTCGGACCTCACTCGTCGTCCAGTTACGGGCCGGGGGCTCGTCGACGTACCCGATCTCCTCCAGCTTGCCGTCGATGAGCCGGTAGGTGCCCGTCCGCTCAATCACCGACTCGACCATCGAGGCGTCGTCGGGGCGGGTCAGGTAGACCACCTGAGCCTGGCCGGCCCTGCGGTTGTAGGGCGACCACCACGCCGTCCTCACCGGCCCAGCGCCCGCCCCTCGCTCAACGGGATCGGGTCGGGATAGTTGTTGTACCGCGCCTTGGTACTGCCCAGCTCCGACTCGGCCACCTGGTCGCAGGTCAGCGCGGGAGCCTTTCCCGGCGGCCTGGTCAGCTTCAGCCCGTCACCCCGAGTCCGATCGGCAAGCCCGGGCAGGCCGTTCAGATGACGCCCAGCCGTACTGCTTCCGCTGCGGCCACAGTCCGGTTCGGGCAGTTCAGCTTGGCCAGCACGTTGGCCACGTGCCGTTTGGCGCCGTTGATGCTGATGCCGAGCCGGCTGGCGATCTGCTTGTTGCTGCACCCCGCGACGAGCAGGCCCAGCGTCTCCTGCTCGCGTGGGGTCAGCTGGTTGAGGCCGAGGACCGAGATCCGGTTGGGGTTCTTCAGTTCGGCGAGCATCCCGCTGGCGACCTGCGGGGCCATCGGGACCAGCCCGGACATGGTCTGTCGTACCGCCGACGCGAGGATCGAGGAGGTCAGTCCCCGCTCGACCAGGAAACCGTCCGGTGCCAGCGGGGCCGCGGCGGCGAGTTCCATGTTCTCTGCGGTCTCCAGGAGCAGGATTATCCGTGACTTGACCTTCTTCACCGCCGCCATCCGTGACTCGTCGCCACGGACCATGCCGTGTTCCACGATCAGTACGTCCGGTCGGGACTCCGGGCACAACCGCTCGGCCAGGCCCGGCCAGTCCGCGTGCGACTCCAGCTTGCGGACCTGCCCCAGTCCGGACGCCAACGACTCCAGGCCGGTCCGGATCAGCTCGTCGCGGTGGGCCACCCCGATCGACCAGCCGAAGTCGTCGAGGCCGGGCCGGATGGCCCCGAAGGTGGGCTCCACGATGCTGTAGCGGTTGGTTCCAGCTTGACGTGTCACTGTCTGTCCTCTCGTCGGACCAGTCACGCACCACCGTGAGTGTCCGTCCGGGGGGCCCGATCGCGCATCGTAGAGAGGTCGATCGATTTGCCGCGTTACGAAACCTCGTCGTCGCCACCCGGGTGCCTGACCGCCCACACCGCGAGCTGGGTACGCGACTTCAGGGCGAGCGTGTCCAGGATGTGGGTCAGCCGGGCCTTGATCGTGCCGATCGAAAGCCGTAACTCGTCGGCGACCTCCCGGTTGGTCGCGCCCTGGGCGACCAACGAGACGATCCGCAGCTCCTCCTCGGTCAGGATCTGCTTCGCCCGCCGTGGGCCTTCGCCCGACCCGTTCACTCCACGCAGCGCGTAGGAGCGCAGCACGTCCCCGCGCAGCCGCTCGCCGTCCGCTGTCGCCACCTCCGCCGCTGGTCCGTCCAGCTGGCGGCGGGCCATCTCGATCGCCACCGATACCCGGCGGTGCCAGTCGGGTGTCGGCGCCACGTCATGCCGGCGCCGGGCGGCGGCCGCCGCAGCGGCTAGGCGCAGCGCCCGGCTGGGGGCGCCATGCTCCACCGCGATGATCGCCAGCGCCTCCACCAGGGGTGCGCCGTCGACGCTGTCCGCCGGGGCCTGGCCGAGACCCTCCATGAAGTACTTCTCGGCGGTGGCCAGCTCGCCCCGCATCAGGTGCAGCAGGCCGGCGGTGTGCAGCCCGACCGCGTGTGCACGCGGTGACGGGCGGTGCCTGCGGTACACCGGCAGGGCCAGCTTGAGCAGCTTCTCAGCCTCGACCAGCTCCCCGGTCTGCAACAACTGCCAGGCCAGGTTGTGTCGGGCCAGGGCGATGTCGAGGACGCGGCCGGACGCGACAGTCACCGCGACGCACTCACGTTGGGCGGCTGCCGCCAGCGCGTTCTCGCCTCGGCACAGGTGGGCGAACGACAGCGCGTCGAGTGCCTTCGCCAGGCCGAGCCGTCGGCCCGACGCGCGCTCCACCGACACCGCCTCCTCGGCCAGCCGCAGTGCCGGGCCGAGGTCGTGTTGGCGGGCGGCGAGCGCCGCCGCGGTGGCGAGTGCCTCGCCTCGGAACGCCGATTCGGACACCCGGTCGAGCGCCTCGGCGAGGACCGCCCGGCCGGCTGCCGGGCGGTCCTGCTCCTGACAGACCCGGGCGAGCGCGATGGCCAGCAGCAGGTGCCGGTCACGCTTCACGGCACCTGAGTGTGCAGCGGTCTGGGCGGCGGTGAAGCGCAGCGCGGCGGTCAGGTTCTCCTGCTCCTCGCGTAGCCGGCGCAGCAGCACACCGCGCACGCACAGGGTGGTGGTTATCGGCCGGGCCAGCCGGGCCAGCCAACCGGCCGCCCGATCGCGGGTGGCCGGTAGTTCCCCGGACGTGGCCAGCAGTTCGCCGCCGTAGGCGCGGAACGCGTTGAGCTGCCGGTATCGAATCGGGCCGCCTTTGCTGCCTACCCGGGCCACCAACGACTTGTCCACCAGAGCGCGGAGGATGCCGGGCACCTCAGCCGACCGCAGGGTGCCGTCCTGGCAGACCGCGATGGCCGCGGCGACGTCGAACCCGCCGACCAGCACGGACAACCGTCGGAACACCATCTTCTCCCGCTGGGTGAGCAGGTTGGAGCTCCATCGGACGGCGGCGCGCAGCTCGCGGTGCCGATCCGGGCCGGTGCGGCTGCCGTCGGTGAGCAGCGCCAGCTGGTCGTCGAGCGCCGCGAGGACCCCCTCGGGCGGCAGCGCGCCGATTCGCCGGGCCGCGAGTTCGACCGCCAGCGGCAGCCCGTCGAGCCGATGGCAGATCTCGGCGACCGTGCCGGCGTTGTCGTCGGTCAGCTCGAAAGTGGGATCGCAGCACCGGGCCCGCGCGACGAACAGTCGCACCGCGTCCGCACGCAGCGCCGCCGTTCGGTTGAGGTCGGACCCGAGATCGGGCAATGAGAGCGCCTCGACCGGAAAGACCAGCTCACCCGGCACTCGCAGCGGCTCCCTGCTGGTGGCCACGATCCGCAGCCGGGGGCAGCGGCGCAGCAGTGACCCCACCGACGCGAGGGACGAGTCCAGCAGTCGCTCGCAGCTGTCCAGCACGGTCACCATTCGGCGTTCGCCGATCACCTCCGCCAGCGCCTCCCAGTCCCGCTGGGCTGCCCCCTCGCCCAGTCCGAGCGCCTCGGCCATGGCCCGCAACGGCAGGCCCCGATCGGGTACGCCGTCCAGCTCGGCCAGGAACGCGAGCTCGACCCGACCGCGGGGCATACTGCGGACCAGCTCCGTGCCCAGCCGCGTCTTGCCGACCCCACCCGGCCCGACCAGCGTGATCAGCTGGTGGGATGGCAGCAACGTACGCAACCGGCGTAGCTCCTGCTCGCGGCCCACCAGGCTGTCCAGCGGCTCGGGCAGCTGCCAGGCGTACGACTGGGGGCTCATCGGTCGGTTCGCCGATCGGTGCCGGAATGCTCGCTGCCGGCAGGCGCTCGAGCAGTACTTCGGCGGTCGGCCGCCGCGTTCTGGCCGCTCCCCCTGGAATTCCGCGCCGCATGTTTGGCAGGTCCTCACGGCGGCCGTACCCGTCAGCTCGGAGTGACCGGGTTCGGCAGCGCCACCGGGCTGACCTCCGGTGCCGGGATCAGCTGCGGTTGCCGTACGGCCCAGACGGCGGCCTGCGTCCGGGATCGCAGCCCGAGCTTCTTGTAGATGCTCGTCAGGTGGGTGCACACCGTACGGACTGAGACGTCGAGCTGCTCGGCTATCTCCCGGTTGGTGAGCCCGCCAGCGACCAGCCGGGCGATCTGCACCTCGCGCTGGCTGAGCGGGTCGTCCCGGTCGGTGTCCCGGGCACCGCCTGCGCTGCCGGGGGACATGTCGGCGTGGCCGGCACAGCCGCACCCGTCCACGGTGGTGGTGGGCGTCAGGGCGTAGGAGCGCAGCTCGTCGGTGCTGAGCGAGCGGCCGGCGTCGGCCGCAGCGTCGGCCATCCGGCCCAGCCGGGTCCGGGCCCGGTCGGTCGCGTCGCTTATCCAGGAGCGCCACGGCGGAGAAGTGGTGAGATCGAGCCGGTCGCGGAGCGCCTCGGCGGCGCTGGCCAGGCACACCGCCCGATAGTCGTCGAGCCGTGCGGCGGCGACCAGGGCCAGCCCGTCGACAACGTCCAGCGCGACGTCGTCGTCGGGCCGACTGATCCGCAGCGCCCTCTCGAAGACACCGGTGGCGGCGGACTGGTCGCCCTGCGTCAGGCGCAGGGCGCCGAGGGTGGTCAGCGCGGTCACCTGACAGCGCCGGGGAGCCAGCGCGCGGTAGACCGGTAGAACCTCGTCCAGCAGCCGCTCCGCCTCCTGAAGTTCACCCTGCAGCAGATGTGCCCAGGCCAGGCAGTGCTGGCACTTGGCGGTGTCCAGGGGCCGACCGAGTGGACGCACCACGTCGAGACAGTCCCGATAGGTCTCGATCGCCTCGGTGAGTTCGCGCCGGCTCATCCGTACGAAGCCGAGCGCGTCCAGCGCCTTTGCCAGGCTGGCGGGATTGTCGTGGGCGACCCGTACGGCCTGTTCGGCCAGTGGTAACGCGTCGACGTCCTCGGCCTGCACGCAGGCCCCGAGCGCGTTCCAGACGAGGGCCTCGCTGCGGTAGCGGGGACTCAGCCGAAGCGGGAGTACGCTGGCCAGCAGTTTGCGCGCGGAAGCGTGGCGGCGTTGCTGCCAGCTTATCCGGGCGAGCGCGACGGTCAGCAGGGTGCGCCGCTCGGAGTCGCCGGTGCGGGTGTAGTAGTCGGCGGCGGCGGCGAGGTTCGCCGGCTCGTGGCGGAGACGGTCCAACTCGGGGTCGGCGAAGAAGAGGGTCTCGGACAGCGACTGGGCCTGTCGGCCGAACCACTCGGCGGCCTGCTTACGGACGGTGTTGATCTCGCCGGTCGCGGCGAGCTGGTGCAGGGCGTAGGCGCGCGCCGACTCCCACTGGTAGAACCGGCCGCGGTCGCCGTCATGGTCGGTGCGGGTGGTGAGCAGGGACTTGTTCAGCAGCGAGCACACCACCGGCAGCACGCGGCCGGCCGGCATGTCGGGGCCGGCACACACCGCCTTCGCGGTCTCCGCGTCGAAGCCGCCGGGGAGGACCGACAGGCGACGGAACACGACACGCTCGTCCCAGTCGAGCAGCCGGTAGCTCCAGCCGACGGTGCTGTACATCCGGCGGTGCCGGCACGGGCCACGGCGCTCCGGTACGGCCAGCAGCGCGAGCTGGTCGTCCAGCGCGTCGAGGACCTTGTCCGGTGACATGACCGTCAGCTGCCGGGCGGCGAGCTCGATGCCGAGGGGCAACCCGTCCAGGCGGCGGCAGATCTCGGCCACGGTGGCGCTGGCCCGGCGGAGCTGGAAGCCGGGGCGGTGCCGCTCGGCGTGTTCGGCGAACAGCCGGACGGCGGCGGCGCGGTCGGCGGGCCGCTCCTGGGGGGCGGGCAGTTCCAGCCCGCCGACCCGGAAGGTCACCTCGGCGGGTACCCGTAGGTTCTCCCGACTGGTGGCCAGGATGCACAGGTTCGGGCAGCGGCGCAGCAGGTCGGCGGCCAGCTCGGCGCACGCGTCGACCAGGTGTTCACAGCCGTCGAGTACGAGCAACGTCCGGCGTCGCCCGATGGCGGCTGCGGGGCCGGCGGCCGGCCCCCCGCCCATCGCGAGGGTGACCGCCGTGTGCATCATCGATTCGTCACGCAACGCGTCGAGCTCGACCACGCGGACGGTTTCGTCCCCTGTCGAGCGGCGCGCCAGCTCCACGGCCAGCCTGCTCTTCCCGGCACCGCCCGGACCGACCAGGGTCAGCATCCGTGTGGACCGCAGCAGGGCGCGTAACCGCCGCATCTCCCGGGCGCGCCCGATGAAGGGGCCTCGGAAGGGCGGTGTGTCCGCGATCAGGGTCTGGTGGACGGGGGAGAGATTGTGAATCATGCCGGGGCGCCTCGTAACGGTGGTTCGTGGCAGTTCACGGATTTGCAGGAATCTTCAGCAGGATGGTCTTAGGGCATCCCTCCGTAATCGATGACGAACTAACCTGGAGGTCGACACGAGAATGCGGGTGTCGGGGGTCTGTGCATTCAAGATCATCAATACGTGAGCCCGGTTTCCTGGATGTCTGTGAACGGAAGGAGCAGCGCGATGCTTGAGAAGAGCATGGACGTAATCGTGATCGGCGGCGGTCAGGCGGGGGTGTCCGTCGGGCACTATCTTAACCGGTCCTGTGTGGACACGCTCATCGTCGACGGCGGCCACGAAATCGGTCAGTCCTGGCGTCGTCGGTGGGATTCCCTGCGGCTGTTCACTGCGGCGAAGCACAACAACCTGCCCGGTACGCGATTTCCCGGTGACCCCGACCACATACCGGGCAAGAACGAGATGGCCGACTACCTGGTCGACTACGTACGGCGGTTCGACCTGCCGGTACGCCTCGGCGTGGAGATCGACCACCTCACCCGCGAGGGTGACCGGTACGTCGCCACTGCGGGAGAGATCCAGTTCGTCGCCCGCCAGGTGGTGGTGGCCACCGGCCCGACCGGTGAACCGAGGGTCCCGGCGGTGGCGAACGAACTCGACCCCGGGATCGTTCAGGTGCACTCGGCCGACTACCGCAACCCCACCCAGCTGCCCGACGGACCGGCGCTGGTCGTGGGCGCGGGCAACTCCGGCGCCGAGATCGCCATCGAGTTGGCTGCCACCCGTGACGTCTGGCTGGCCGGGCCGGACGTGGGCAAGTTCCCGTTCAACCTCGGTGGCCCGGTGTACAAGATGATGAACCGGGCGATGACCCGGGACACCCCGTGGGGCCGTAAGATCGCGGCAAAGGCCACCGGCGGCGGTACCCCGCTGGTCCGGTTGACCCCCGAGGACGTCACGAATGCCGGGGTGCGCCGGGTCGGTCGGCTCCACGGGGTCGTCGATGGGCAGCCCAAGCTGGACGACGGGGCGGTGGTACGGCCCGCGTCGATCGTGTGGTGCACCGGCTTCACCCGGGACCACGGCTGGATCAAGCTCCCGATCTTCGACGAGACCGGCGAGCCGCGTCACCACCGGGGCGTCGTGGCGGGCGAGCCGGGCCTGTACTTCCTCGGCCTGCCCTTCCTGCACACCATGGCGTCTTCACTGATCATGGGGGTCACCGTCGATGCCGAGTACACCGCGAAGGTGATCAGGAGCCGGTGCTAGACAGGCGTCGGCGCCCCTACCGCCCGGCCGGCGGTCGCGGCACCGCTCCCGCCGGGTGGTGGAGGTTGCAGTACCAGAGCGGATCGACGTACGGGTGACGGATCGGTGCGAGGCGGCAGACGCCGCTGGGCAGCACCGTGCCAACGACCGGTGATCCCGGGTCGGCAGGGACATCGCCGCGTACGCGCCGCGCCCGGGCACCGGTGGTGGTTGCTCACCAACGGGCCGGTTCGGGCGGACGCCAGGACAACGCCTCCGAACCGGCGCTGAGGTACGCCCGCTTGGGCATCAGCCGGACCACGGCGTCCCGCAGGCCGGCGCTGACCGGGTGGCTGGCCTGCTGCACGCGGGCCGAGCCGCCGGAGATCCGCGCCAGCTTCTGGGTCCGCGGCCGACGGGTGAGGTCGTAGTCGCGCAGCGCGTCGTCCACGTCGTTCCAGGAGGAGAGGGCGACAGCCAGCATGACCGCGTCCTCGATGGCCAGGCACGCGCCCTGGCCGATGTCCGGGGTGACCGCGTGCGCGGCGTCACCGAGGAGCGCGACCCGACCGGCGACGAACGACGGCAGCGGGTGTTTCAGGAAGTAGATGTCGTTGCGCAGCATGGTGCCGGGTTTGCTGGAGGCCATCAGCGCCCGAACCGGCTCGTGCCAGCCGTCGAAGATCGACATCACGTCGGCGAGGGTGTGTCCGGCGTAGGCGCCCTCCGGGCCGGCCTTGCTGGCGTACCAGAACACCCGACTGTCCACCAGCAACGCCGAGCCGAACCGCACACCCCGACCCCAGCTGTCGGTCCACACCGCAGGCCGCGCCAACCGCGAGCCGGCCGCTACCGAGCCGATGCCACGCCAGCACACGTAGCCGGCGTAGCTGGCACCCGGGTGGTCGGGAAACAGTGCCGAGCGCAGCCGGGAGTGCACCCCGTCAGCGGCCACCACCAGATCGGCGCACACGGTCTCCTCGAAGGTCACCGCAGGGTCGGGGCGGACCGACCGGGCGCGCCGACCGGTGTGGACGCGTACGCCGGCTCCGACTGCGGTCTCCAGCAGCAGCTGGTGCAGGCTGGCGCGGTGCATGGCGTACATCGGGTTGCCGTACCGTTCGGTCAGGTCCCGGTCGGTCAGCCTCACCAGCCACGACCCGGACCTCCGCCGCACCCCGATGCCCTGCCCCTGCGCCCGCTCCCGCAACGCCGGTCCGAGGCCGAGCCACTCCATCGCCCGTACGGCGTTGGGGGCCATGGACAGCCCGGCGCCCACCTCACGCAGGACCTTCGCCTGCTCGTAGACGGCGACCTGCCACCCTACGCTGGCCAGCGCGCAGGCCGCGGCCAGACCGCCGATGCCGGCGCCGACGACGAGCGCGTTGCGGTCCGACACGTCAGGCCACCCGGCCCTCGAGCACACAGAAGTCCGCGTCCTGGCCGGACACCGCCACCAGGTTCAGCCCGGCCGCCGTGAACAGGGCGCGGAACTCTGCCAGCGTCCGCTCCCGGCCGCCGGTGTTCACCAGCATGTTCAGGTCGCTCATCACCACACCGACAGCCGCCGGGCCAGCCACCAGGGGTGGCAGCACGGGCTCGACGGCCAGCACCACACCATCGGTCGCCATCGCCCGACGGCAGGCCCGCAGGATCTGCGCGGCCTTCTCGTCGTCCCAGTCGTGCAGCACGCTCTTGAGCAGGTAGGCGTCCGCGCCCTTCGGTACCGAGGCGAAAAAGTCTCCGGCGGTGACGGTCACCCGGTCGGCCACCCCCGCAGCCTCCAGCGTGCCAGCGGCCTCAGCGAGCCCGGCGGGCAGGTCGAAGAGGGTGCCGCGAGTCGTGGGAGCGGCCTTGAGCACCTCGGCGAGCAGGCTGCCGTCGCCGCCGCCGATGTCGACGATCGTGCCGTAGCGGGTGAAGTCGTGCCGACCGACGATGCCGGGTGCGGCGGCCCGGGTGAACTCCGCCATCGCCGCGTTGAACACCGCCGCCTTCTCCGGGTTCTTGGCCAGGAACTCGAAGTTGGACACCCCGTTGACCTGGTCCCAGGCGGGCTGCCCGGAACGCACGCTGTACTCCAGCTCACCCCAGCTACGCCAGGTCTCGTCGGCACAGAGCAGCATGACCATCGAGCGGATCGAGTCCGGCGTGTCCGAGCGCAGCTGCTGTCCGAGGGGACCCAGCGCGAAGGTGTCCGGCCCGGTCTGCTCGGCCACGCCGAAGCAGGCCAGCCCGCGCAGCAGTCGGTACAGCGACTGCTCGTGCGCGCCGGTGACGGCGGCCAGGTCGGCGACCGTGCGCGGGCCGTGCGCGAGGTGGTCGGCCAGGTTCAACCTCGCTGCCACGTCGATCATCTTGGCCGCCGTGTATCCGAAGACGAGTTCGAGCACGCTCGGCATCCGCCCATCGCCACCCATGACCAGCTCCTTCCGGGTCTCGGCTCCCGGCCAACGTACGTCCCGCTGCCCGGTCCGCAGCTACCCGTCCGGGTAGCCCGGACGGACTGCTCGGTACGCCGACCCCGACGACCTGTCGCCCGCAGGCGGCCACTGGCAACGTTCCGGGGCGACCGAACCGGAAGCCGGAACTGCGGCGGGAGTGTGATCCGATGACCTGGTCGCTCGTGGACCGGCTGCGCGCGTACGCGCTGAGCGCACCGGAACGGACCGCGATCACCTTCGACGGTGCGCGGCCCACCCTGTTGACCAGGGGCGGCTGGGACGCCGGCGCCCGCGCGGTCGCCGCCCAGCTACGGCCGGGCTCGCGGGTGCTGGTGCTGCTGCCCTCGGGAGCGGACTTCTTCGTCGCCTTCGCCGGGGTGCTGTACGCCGGTGCCTGCGCCGTGCCGGCGGTGCCCCCGGTGGACGGGCGCACCCAGTTCGTCGACCTCGCGCGGGACGCGGAGATCGACGCCATCGTCACCACCGCCGACGTGGCTGCGGTCGCGCGTCCGCTGTGGCGCGACGCGCCGACGGTGCGGTGGGTGGAGCTGGACCGGCTCGACCCGGCGGACGGCGACTCCTGGGTCGCGCCCCGAGGCGGTGCCGACGACCTGGCGCTCCTCCAGTACACCTCGGGCTCCACCGCAACGCCCAAGGGGGTCGCCGTCGCTCACCGGGCGCTCACCACCTGGGTGGACGTGCTCGCCGAGCGGGTCGCGCTGCCCGGCGGCTCGCACGTGGTGACCTGGGTACCCGCGCACCACGTGCTCGGGCTGAGTTTCGTACTGATGGGCCCGCACCTCGACGGGGCGGTGGACCTGTTCACCCCGGAGGACGTGCTGGCCGACCCGGCCCGTTGGCTCGGCGCCGTGTCGGCCGCCTCGTCCGCAGGGCGCAAGGTGCTCAGTGGTGCGCCGCCCTTCGGCTATCAGCAGGCGACCGCGACCGTGTCACCGGACGGGCTGGACCTGACCAACTGGGACGTCGCGGTGATCGGCTCGGAACGGATCCGGCCCCGGGTGCTCGACGACTTCACCGCCCGGTTCGCGTCCGCCGGATTCGATCCGGCGGCCTGGTTCACCGGGTACGGCACGACCGAGGTGATGATGGGCTGCGCCCACCACGGTCCCGGTGCGCCGAGGCGGGTGACCGTGGACGCGGCGGCGCTGGAGCGACGCGAGGTCGTCCCAGCCGGCACCGCCGGCCGCAGTGTGGAACTGGTCGCCTGCGGGACGCCCGGGATCGGCCTCGACGCGCGGATCGTGGACCCGCAGACGCGGACCCCGTGTCCGCCCGGGACGGTGGGGGAGCTGTGGCTGCGCGGGCCCTCCGTGGCACAGGGGTACTGGCGCAAACCCGAGCAGACCGAGGCGACCTTCCACGCCTGCCTGGCCGACGGTACCGGGCCCTTCTACCGGACCGGGGACCTGGTGTTCACGTACGAGGGCGAGCTGGTCGTCTGCGGCCGGCTCAACGAGTTGGTGATCGTCCGGGGGCGCAACCTCGTCCCGCACGACATCGAGTCGTCGGTACGGGCTGCCGATCCACGGCTGTCCAGGGCACCGGTGGCGGCCTTCTCCGTGGACACCGACGACGGTGAGGCACTGGTGGTCGCCGCCGCCCTCGACGCGCCGGCGGATGCCGAGGCACTCGCCGCCGGGGCGCGCCGCGCGGTGATCAGCGGGCACGACGTCGAACCGCACGCCCTGCTGCTCGTACCACCCGGCCAGATTCCGCTGACCCCCACCGGGAAGGTCCGTCATCGCGCCTGCCGACAGTCCTACCTGGAAGGCACGCTCACGCCGTGGAACCACGCCACCCGGACGACCGGCGCCACGACCGGGGCCACCGACCCCACCGACCGGATCCGGGGCAGGGTCGCCGAGCTGATCGGCGAAGCCCCGCACGCGGTCCCGCTCGACGTACCGCTCATCCGGGTGGGGCTCGACTCCATGGCGATGATCAGACTGCGGGCCGCGCTGGTCGCCGACATCGGCAGCCTGGTGCCCATCGAGCGGCTGGCCGGGATGACCGTCGCGGAGCTGGCCTCGACGCCGGCCGACGGGGACGACCCTACGGGGCAGCCGACGTCCGGCCAGCCGGACCGCAACCCCTCGGGCCGTGGCGAGGTGCGGCTGGTGCCGGCACCCGAGCGGCGCCACGAGCCGTTCCCGCTCACCGAGCTGCAACACGCCTACCTCGTCGGTCGATCCGGCGGTCTGCCGCTCGGGGGCGTGGCCACGCACTTCTACGCCGAGCACGACAGCTCCGGTCTCGACCTCGACCGGCTGCACGCCGCCTGGTGCCGCCTGGTCGAGCGGCACGACATGCTCCGCGCGGTGGTCTCGGCCGAGGGCGTGCAGAGCGTCCAGGCCAGGGTGGACGTCCCGCTGTTCCCGGTACGGGACGTGCGCCACCTCGACCCCGGCCGGGCCAACGCCGTCGCCGAGGAGGTCCGTGCCGAGCTGTCCCACCAGACGTTCGTCCCGGACACCTGGCCACCGTACGAGATCCGGGTGACCCGCCTGCCCGGTGGCGTCGACCGGTTGCACGTCAGCCTCGACCTGCTGGTGCTCGACGTGTGGAGCCTGTATCTGCTCTCCCGCGAGTGGCGCCACCTCTATGAGCGGCCGGAGGTCGACCTGCCGGCCGTGCCCGTCACCTTCCGCGACTACGTCCTCGCCGCCCGGGACGGGGACGACACGGCCGCCCGGGAGTACTGGCAGGGCCGGCTGGACACCCTGCCTCCCGGTCCGGACCTGCCACTGGACCGGGCACCCGCGTCGCTGACCGGGCCACCCCGGTTCACCCGGCGGCACGCTCGACTCGACGGCGCGCAGTGGAAGAAGCTCCTGGAGATCGCGGCCGCCGAAGGGCTCACCCCGTCGGCGGTGCTGCTGGCGGCCTACGCCACCGTACTCGGCGCGTGGAGCCGTCGCGCCCGGTTCGTCCTGAACCTTCCGACCTTCAACCGGCTTCCGCTGCACCCGGAGATCGGCTCGGTCATCGGTGACTTCACCTCGGTCACCCTCCTGGAGGTCGACCTGTCCGAAGCGGACGGGTTGGCCGGCGTGGCCCGGCGCCTACAGGCGCAGCTGTGGCGCGACCTCGAGCACCGTGGCTACGACGGTGTCCGGGTGCTGCGCGATCTGGCCCGCCGCCACGGTCCGGACGCCGGCCTGCTCGCCCCCGTCGTGTTCTCCAGTGCCAGCGGCCAGAGCGCCGACGGCACCGCGGAGCTGCCGCTGTCCTGGCTGGGCGAGCACGTGTACGGCGTCTCGCAGACCCCGCAGGTCGTGCTCGACCACCAGCTCATCGAGGTCGGTGACGGGCTTCAGTACCAGTGGGACGTTGTGGACGAGCTGTTCCGCCCGGACACGGTCACCGAGATGTTCACCGCCTACCGGACGCTCCTCGACCGGCTGTGCGCGGGCGACGACGAGGCGTGGCAGGGGCGGGCGCTTGAGTTGCTGCCGGAGTCGCATCGTGCGTTGGTGGCGTCGGTGAACGATACCGGTGGTGTGGTTCCTGGTGGTTTGTTGCAGGACCGGTTGGTGGCTCAGGCGTTGTGTTCGCCGGAGCGTCCGGCGGTTTTTGCTGATGGTGGGGTTTTGACGTTTGGTGAGTTGTATCGGCGTGCGGTGGTTTTGGCGGCTGATTTGCGGGCCGGTGGTGTGGGTTCGGGTGAGTTGGTGGGTGTGTCGTTGCCTAAGGGTGCGGCGCAGGTGGTTGCGGTGGTGGGGGTGTTGTTGGCGGGGGCGGCGTATTTGCC
>NZ_WVUH01000519.1 GCF_017614955.1 Micromonospora echinofusca | reverse complement strand
GTCCCCCACCGCGAGTCCCAGCCCGACCGGCACCCCCGGCGGCGACTACGACTCGACGTACTACGCCAGCGCGATCGGCAAGACCGGTACCAGTCTGCGCAGCGCCCTGCACAGCATCATCCGGAACCAGACCAAGCTGTCGTACGACCAGGTGTGGACGGCGTTGAAGGACACCGACCAGGACCCGAACAACGCGAACAACGTCATCCTGCTCTACACCGGCCGCTCGCAGAGCAAGTCCAGCAACGGCGGCGGCGTCGACGACTGGAACCGGGAACACGTCTGGGCCAAGTCGCACGGCGACTTCGGTACCACGACCGGTCCGGGCACCGACGTCCACCACCTGCGCCCGACCGACGTCTCGGTCAACTCCACCCGGGGCAACAAGGACTTCGACTACGGCGGTACCCAGATCGCCGAGGCGCCGGGGAACTACACCGACAGTGACTCGTTCGAGCCGCGCAACGCGGTCAAGGGTGACGTCGCCCGGATGATCATGTACATGGCGATCCGGTACGAGGGGACCGACGGCTGGCCGAACCTGGAGATGAACAACTCGGTCAACAACGGCACGGCCCCGTACCACGGCCGGATGTCGGTGCTGTTGCAGTGGAACCAGATGGACCCGCCGGACGCCTTCGAGAAGCGCCGGAACCAGGTCATCTACGACCGGTGGCAGGGCAACCGCAACCCGTTCGTTGACCACCCGGAGTGGGCCACCGCGATCTGGGGCTGAACCGCGTCGGTGGGGGCCTCCCGGTGACCTCCGGACCGGCCCCCACCACCGGTCAACCCGCCGTCGGCTCGGCCTGCTTCGGCTGCTGCGGTTCCGCCGCGAGCCGCGCGTTCCGGGCCCGCAGCACCGGGCGGTAGGCCAGCATGATGACCAGACCGAACACCCCGTACAGGGCGGCCATGCCCCACGGACGCAGCACCGACCCGACGGTCAGCAGGAGCGAGGCGATCAGCAGGGCCATCCGGACGTTGAGGTTGAAGACCGCCATGTACCGGGTCCGGGACTTCTCCGGCACCATGTCGGCGAGCATGGCCTGCTGTACCGGGACGTTGAGCAGCTCACCCACGGTGATCACGAACATCGCGGCGATCAGCACCCAGGCCGAGTTGCTGACGCCGAGCACCATCGTGCCGGCGGTGAACAGCAGCACACCGGCATAGAGCCGGGGCCGGTCGTCGAGCTTCTTGAGCACGCCGAGGACCAGGAAGGTCAGCAGCACGATCAGCAGGGTGTTCTCGGCCCGCAGGATGCCGAGCACCTCGACCCCGCTGAAGGTCGCGTCGAACGACCCGATCGAGAAGAGCCGTTGCTCCGGCATCTCCTCGCTGACCCGGACGTTGACGTAGTAGTTGATCTGGACTTCCAGCGCCATCCGCAGCGTCGCCGCGAGCAGCAGGGCGGCGAAGATCTTGTCGCGCAGCACCAGCTGGTACCCGCCGAAGAAGTTCCGCAGGTACGAACCGACGCCCCGGTCCTCCTGGGCGTCGAGCTGCGGAGCGGTCTCCGAGATCCAGACCAGGGTCACCACGAAGACCGCCACCGACCCCAGCGCGACCGCGGCGAGCAGGTGCGGGAAGTAGTCGGTGTACAGGAAGGCACCGAGCAGCACGCCACAGGCGAGCGCCAGGTTGATCGCCCAGTAGTTGATCGTGTAGACGAACTTGCGGATGTCGGGGTCGGTGACGTCGACGATCATCGCGTCGTTGGCCGGCGTGGCCAGGCTGGCCGCCATGCTGCTGGCCACGAAGCCGACGTAGACCAGGAGTGCCACGTCCACCGAGGGCAGGGCCGCGACCGCCATCAGGGCGTACGCCAGGGCGACGACGAACTCGCCGGCCAGCAGGATCGGTCGGCGGCCACGGTGGTCGGACAGGTGGCCGCCGAGCAGGGTGCCGACCACGTCGAACACCCCGACCAGCAGCATGAGCACACCGGCGAGTGCGACCCCGTACCGGTTGGCGAGGTAGAGGGTCATCAACGGCATGACCATGATGTGCAGGAACCGTTGGACCGAGCCGACCACGATCCGGATCCGCAGGTTGGGGTGTAGTTGTCCGAAGCCCACGTTGACTCATTCCCGCCGTGCCACCGCGCCGGTACGCCCGACGCCCCGTCAACCCGATGTGCCGGTCGGCCGCGGCACCGCCCGGCGCCGCGACCGACCGTCCCGTCGACTAACCGACGCGCGCTTCCGGGGTGTCGGAGACGATCTCCACATCGAGCTTGCCCGCCAGTTCCTCGGCCACCCGGTGCACCCTGGCCGGGTCCTGGCCCGGCTCCCACGGCATCCACACCGACAGCAGGCCGGTGAACTCGATGCCGCGCTCGTCGGCGACCACGTTGGTGCCGGGTCGGGCCACCGGGAAGTAGACCCGGAAGTACGGCGAGTGGATGGCCTCCCCCACGCTGTTGCGGACCACGAGACCGTTGGCGTAGACCACCTTGGCGCAGACCGTCATCCGTGGTTCGCTGCGCTGGTTCTCCTGGGCCAGGATCTCCTCGACCGGCTCGCCGCAGGCCGCCCGCAGGTACATCCGGACGAGGTCGATCGAGTAGACGTCCTTGATGTGCCGGTAGGGGTGGCCGCCGGAGCCCCGGATGGAGAACTCGACCAGCCGGTACCGGCCGTCGGCGCCCTCCCGCAGCTCGGCGTTGAACAGGCAGAGCTGGATGTCGAGGTGGTCGACGATCTGCGTGGCGATCCCGACCAGTTCGTCCTCCCGCTCGGGGTTGCTGAACGGCAGGGTGTAGAAGTCCTCCTCGAAGAACGGGCCGGAGGACTCCCGCTTGTTGTGCACGCCGCCGAGCACGAACCTGCCGTCCAGGACCACCCCGTCCAGGGTGACCTCCTGGCCGGGCAGGTACTCCTCGAGCAGCGCCCAGTTGTCCGCCTCGCTGTCGTAGTAGAAGCCACGCTTGCGGGCGATCATGTCCTGGATGCCGGCGAGCGCCGCCCGCAGCCGCGTCTCGTCGTGGACCAGTTCGACGTACTCGCTCGCCGCCGCCCGGGTGGGCTTGACGATGAGCGGGAAGCCCTGCTCCTTGGCGGCGGTCACCGCTGCCTCGATGTCGCCGACCGGGTGGAACCAGACGCTCGGGATGCCGTGCTCCCGGAGGAACATCCGCTGGCGCATCTTGTCGCGGCAGATCCTGGCCGCCGCCACCGAGCCCCACTTGTTGCCGAGCCGGGCGTTCGCCGCCTCGGCGATCTCGATGTCGATCTCCAGGAAGGTGAAGACGGCGCTCGCCCCCCGTTCCTGGGCGACCTGGACGCACGTCTCCACGAACTGCTCGTGGCTGGTGTCGACGGGCAGTTGCCGCACCGACGCGAACCGGGGGTCCTGGCCGACCGGCTCCGAGTCGACCGTCACCACGTGGATGTCGATCGCCAGATCGAGCATGGCCTGGATGTGGTCGACGAGGGACACGAACCGGGCACGCATGATGAGTACCAGGGAACGCTTCCGCGCAGTCATTCTGATC
>NZ_WVUH01000518.1 GCF_017614955.1 Micromonospora echinofusca | reverse complement strand
GCCCCGACCCCGTCGGGGCCCCCGGCCACACGTCATCTACCTCGCGATCGGTTTCCCACCGGCGGCGAAGAGTTCGGCGTACCGGATGCGCGAGACCGCCAACCAGTTCTGCGCGCTGGGCTGGGACGTCACCGTCATCACCATCTCCGAGTCCGCCTGGGAACGCGAGTACGGGCTGGACCACACCCTCTCCGCCGGGGTGGACCCCCGGGTGAAGGTGGTCGAGGTACCGCTGGCCCGCACCGACCTGGAGACCGACATCCGGGCGTTCTCCGAGGCCCGGTCGCTGCGCCCGCAGCACTGGATCGACCAGCAGCGCCGGGAGGAGTTGAAGATCTTCCCGGAGCCGGTCTTCGGCGGCTGGCGGTTCGCGCTGGAGAAGGCGGTCCTGCGGGTGCACCGGGCGCACGCCGCCGACCTGCTGATGACCACCTGCGCGCCGTACGTGAACCTGGCCGCCACCTGGAAACTGTGGCAGGAGTACCGGGTGCCGTACGTGGTCGACTTCCGGGACGGCTGGTCGGTCGACGTGATCGCCGGGACGACCGCGTTCGCCGAGAACACCCCTGCCGGCCGGTGGGAGAAACGGGTGCTGGAGCAGGCGCGGGCGGTCTGGGCGGTCAACGAGCCGATCGCCGACTTCTACCGGCAGCGGTACCCGGTGCTCGCCGACCGGGTCCGGGTGGTCCGCAACGGCTACGACGGGGACTGCGTACCGGCCACCACCCACCGGCCCGACCCGGAGGCCGGGCTGACCTTCGGCTACCTCGGCTCGATCAACTTCGCCCCGGCGCTGCTGGACTCGGTCCTCACCGCCTGGCGCACCGCCCGCCGGGCGGACCCGCTGCTGGCCCGCAGCCGGTTCGAGGTACGCGGACACATCGGCGCGGGCGCGCTGCGCGAGGCGAACGCGCACATGGAACTGCTGCGCGCGGCGGCGGCCGACGGGGTGGAGTTCGGCGGCCCGGTACCGAAGGCCGAGGTGGCCGCCACCTACGGCCGCTGGGACGCGCTGGTGCTGATGCTGGTCGGCGGCCGGTACGTCACCTCCGGCAAGGTCTACGAGTACGCGGCCAGCGGACTGCCGGTGCTCTCCGCGCACGAGGTCGACCACGACGCGGCGACGGTGCTGGCCGGCCATCCGCTCTGGACCGGCGCGGTCGGGCTGGACCCGAAGCGGCTGACCGACTCGTTCGTCGAGGCCGCCCGACTGGCGGTACGCACCGACGACGCCGACCGGGCGGCGGCCCGCGCGCATGCGCAGCGGTTCGCCCGGGGCGCCCAGCTCGCACCCGCCGTCGCCGAGGCCACCCGGTTCGCCCGGCCCGCCGCCCAGGCCACCCTGACCCGCCCGACCGGAGGCGCCCAGTCATGACCAACGTGCTCATCGTGGCCGGTGACCGGCCGCAGCAGGAGTCGGTACTCGTCGAGGCGCTCGCCCGGTTCCGGGCGCAGGGGGCCCGGGTCGCCGTCGTCTGCGACTTCCCGCTGGACGGGTTCACCATCGACCCGGCGCTGGCCGAGCTGCACAGCCTGCGCGCCACCGAGCCGGATGCGAAACTGCGCCGGACGCTCGCCCGCAACCAGCAGCCCAGCCGGGCGGTGTGGCTGCGGGCCTGGCACGACGGCTGGGTCCGGCAGCGGGTCCGCACCGCCGACGTGCTGGTCGCCCTGGACGGGCTGGCCGTGCACACGGTGTGGGAGATGGCGCAACGCCAGCCCCGGGCGGACGCCTGCCACGGGCTCGGCCCGGCCGGGAAGGTCGTCCGGGCGCGGCACGAGGGGACGCACCGGCCCACCCGCAGCGGTCTGGGTCCGGCGGTCTCGGCCCGGGCCGGCATCCTGGCCCGCAGCGCCCGCCGGTCCGCCGTCACCGGGGTCAAGGAGTCGCTGGAGGCGACCATGGCCCCGGCGGTGCTGCGCAGCCGGGCCGGCGCCCGGCTCTGGCGGACCGTGGTCGCCGCGCCGGGCCTGCCGGACCGGGTACGCGGTGGCCTCACCTACCGACTGCACGTCCGCGCGGTGCAGGCCGACCGCCCCGGGCAGGCCGCCTCGGCGTCCAGGGCGGCCAGTGCCCGGATGTCCGACAGGCGGGCCCGCGCCGAGCTGCTGATGCGCGAGGCGACCGAGGAACTGGCGATGGGCCGGGTACCGGTCTGCCTGCGCGAGGCGGTCACCGCCGAACTGGCGGTGGCCGACAACTGGCTGGGGCAGAAGAACCCGCGCAAGGCGGCCCAGTCGTTGTACAAGGCGATGCGGCTGCTGTTCCACCGGGTACCGCACTTCGACCAGCTCACCTCGCCGCTGGCCGGTGACCCGGCCGGGTTCCTCGCCCCGCTGCGGGCCAGCCGGGCCGCCCAGGCGATGGCCGCGCCCCGGGGGCGGGAGCGGCCGGCCGCCACGCCACCGGCCGACCGGCCGCTGCGGCTGCTGATCGCCACCAACGGCAACGACCACTTCCTCACCGACATCCGGGCCCGCTACGCCGACCTGCCCAGCGTGGAGCTGCGGTACGTGCACCTGACCGAGGACCCGGTGGGGGACACGCTGATCCGCAACGCCGGGGCGGTCGTGGAGCACCGGCTGACCGGGGCCACCGAGTTCGGCAACCGGGTCGAGGAGTGGTTCCGGCCGCACCTGGACTGGGCGGACACCGTCTTCGTGGACTGGACGGTGGCCACCGCCGCGCTGCTCACCCTGGTCGACCCGGGCGACACCCGGGTGATCATGCGGCTGCACAGCTTCGAGGCGCTCACCTTCTGGCCGCACCTGATCGACTTCTCCCGGGTGGACGAGCTGCTCTTCGTCTCCGACCATCTGCGGGACCTGGCCGTCGAGGTGCTGCCGGCGTTGCAGGGTGAGCAGGCCCCGGCCCTGCCGGTGATCGCCAACGCGATGGACCTGCGGCCGTACCCGAGGCCGAAGGCCCCGGACGCCCGGTTCACCCTGGGCCTGATCGGTACCAGCGCGGTGGCCAAGGACCCCCGCTGGGCTATCGACGTGCTGCGCGAGCTGCGCACCGCCGACCCGCGTTACCGGCTGCTGCTCGTCGGTTCCGGGCTGGACCCGTCGGCCAGCACCTCGGTGCGGCAGTACCAGGACGCGCTCGACGCCGACCTGGCCGAGCTGGAACCCTCCGGGGCGGTGGTCCGGGTCGGGCACACCTCGGACGTACCCGGCGCGCTGACCGGGATCGGGGTGATCCTGAGCAGCTCGGTACGGGAGAGTTTCCACTGCGCACTGGTCGAGGGGGCGGCCAGTGGTGCCGTACCGGTGGTGCGGGACTGGCCGTTCTTCGCCGGCCGGGCGCACAGTGCCCGTACCCTCTTCCCGGCCGGTTGGGTGGTCGACTCGCCGCAGGAGGCGGCGGCGCTGATCCGCGCGGCCACCGCCACCGAGGAGAGCTGGCGGGCGGCCGGTGCGGCTGCCTCGGCGTACGCGTTGGCCACCTGGGACTGGAGCGTCACCCGGCACCAGTTCGACGAGTTGTTCCGGATCCCGGCCATCGAGAAGGTCCCCTGACCCCGATGAC
>NZ_WVUH01000517.1 GCF_017614955.1 Micromonospora echinofusca | reverse complement strand
GTGGGATCCCAGGGTGGGGTGGTACCGGCGGCGTCGCTGCGTCGCCGGGCGATCGCCGACAACGCCTCCAGCACCACCCGGTTCCCCAGGTACGCGGTGATGTCGGCGTGGTCGTACGGCGGGGCCACCTCGACCACGTCCACCCCGACGACGGGCAGTTCGTAGCAGCAGCGGCGTACCGCGTCGAGCAGTTGCCGGGAGGTGAACCCGCCCGGCTCGGGGGTACCCGTCCCGGGGGCCATCCCCGGGTCGACCACGTCCACGTCGACGGAGAGGAAGACCCCCTCACATTCGTCGACCGCGATGGTGAACGCCTCGGTCAGGCAGGTGTCCAGGCCGCGCGCCACGATCTCGGTCATCTCGTACGAGCGCATCCGCTGCTCCGCCATCCAGGCCAGGGTCGGTGGGTCGGGCCAGTACCCGCGCAGGCCGATCTGGAGGAACCGGTCGCCGCGTACCGCGCCGGACTCGATGAGCCGGCGCATCGGCTGGCCGTGTCCGTGCAGCGAGCCGAACTCGATGTCCCCGGTGTCGGCGTGCGCGTCGAAGTGCACCAGGGAGACCCGGCCGAGCCCGTGGTGCCGGGCCACCCCGGTGGCGTCGGGCAGGGCGATGGAGTGGTCGCCGCCGAGGACGACCGGGATCGCCCCGGCCGAGGCGACCGCGAAGACGGCTGCCGCCAGGCTGGACAGCGACCGTTCGATGTCGCCGGAGAACATCTCGACGTCACCGGCGTCGTACACGCGCAGGTCGCGTAGCCCGTCGACGCGCAGCGCCAACGACGGGCGGGAGCCGTCGTGCGGCAGGTAGCAGGCCTGCCGGATGGCCGACGGGCCGAACCGGGTACCCGGCCGGTGTGAGGTGCCGCCGTCGAAGGGGGCGCCGACGATCACCACGTCCGCGTCGGTGAACGACGCCGGGTCGGCCAGGTCGCACCGGGGTACGCCGAGGAAGGTGACGTCCGGGCCGAACATGGGGCCGTAGCGGGTCACCGGGTGACCTCCTGCGAGTCGCGCATCCCCCAGGGTGCGCCGTACGTGGTGAGCAGGTCGAGGAAGGGGCGTGGCGGCAGCGCCTCCGGGCCGAGCACGCCGACGCCGGACCAGACGCCGGTGGCGAGCAGTTCCAGGGCGACGACCGGGTTGACCGCGGTCTGCCAGACCACCGCCTGGTGGCCGTACTCGCGCATCGACCACTCGTTGTCGACCACGTGGTAGAGGTACACCTCGCGGGGTCGGCCGTCGGTGCCGGTCCCGGTGACGAGGGTGCCGGCGCAGGTCTTGCCGCGCATCCGGTCGCCGAGGGTGGCCGGGTCGGGCAGGGCGGCGGCGACCACGTCGCGCGGGGCGACGGTGACCCCCCGGACCTGCACCGAGTCGACCGCGTCGAGGCCGAGTTTGTGCAGCGTCTTGAGTACCTCGATGAACTCGTCGCCGAGGCCGTACTTGAAGGTGACCCGTTTCGCCGGTACCCAGCGCGGGATGAGCAGCACCTCCTCGTGTTCCACGTTGACGCACTCGACCGGACCGATGCCCTCCGGGAAGTCGAAGACCTCCGGTTCGCTGAACGGTTCGGTGGTGTACCAGCCCCGGTCGGCCTCCCAGATCACCGGCGGGTTGAGGCACTCCTCGATGGTGGTCCAGATGGAGAACGAGGGGGCGAAGTCGTACCCGTCGACGGTCAGGTTGGCGCCGTCGCGTACCCCGATCTCGTCGATCTCGGTGAAGAGTTCGTCGGCGGCGTACCGGGCGAAGATGTCGGACAGTCCCGGTTCGACGCCGATGCCGACCAGGGCGAGCCGGCCGGCGGCGGTCCACGCGTCGGCGGCGGCGAACTGTTCGTCGCCGAGCTTGACGCCGGTCTGCGAGTACGGGTGGGTCGGGTGCGGCCGGGACAGCGACATCGCCATGTCGAGGTAGTCGGCCCCGGCGGCGAGCGCCCCGTCGAAGATCGGCATGACGAACCGGGGGTCGACCGCGTTGAGCACGTGGGTGATCCGGTGTTCCCGGCAGAGGGCGGTGACGGCGTCGGCGGAGGAGGCGTCGAGTCGGGCGGGGACGAAGCGGTCGCCGTGGTCACCCACCGCGCGGCGGGCGCGGTCGAGGTCGTAGTCGGCGACCACCATGGTGTCGAAGAAGGCGCGGCGGGCGGCGATGGCGACAGCGGCCGAGCCGACCCCGCCCGCGCCGACGAGCAGGATGCGCATCAGGAATCAAACCCCAAACCAAGACGGTCGAGCGTACGGAGCCAGAGGTTGCGCTGCCCGGCGTGCGCGTCGGCACGGGCCAGGGACCAGCGGGTCAGGTGGATGCCGGCGGCCCGGACGGGTTCCGGCGGGAACGGCAGCGGCTTCGACCGGACCAGGTCGAGCCGGGTCAGCGGGGTGGGTTCGCCGGTGAGCAGGTCGAGCATGACCCGGGCGGCGAACCGGGTGGTGCCGACGCCGAGCCCGGTGAAGCCTGCCGCGTAGGCCAGCCGCCCACCGTGGGCGGTGCCGAAGAACGGGCAGAACCGGGTGCACGTGTCGATCACCCCACCCCAACGGTGGGTGAATCGTACGTCGCTGAGCTGCGGAAACGTGGTGAAGAAGTGTTCTGCGAGGGCAGTGAAGGTGACCTGGCGCTGCTCCAGCGCCGGGGTCATCCGGTTGCCGAAGTGGTACACCGCGTCGTACCCGCCGAAGAGGATCCGACCGTCGGTGGTGATCCGGTAGTAGTGGAACTGGTTGCCGGTGTCGGCGAGGCCCTGCCGGTTCCGCCAGCCGATCGCGGAACGCTGGGCGGCGGTCAGCGGCTCGGTCATCAGCGCGTAGTCGTAGACCGGCACGACGTAGTGCCGCAGCCGGCGCAGCAGGGGCGGGAAGGCGTTGGTGGCGAGGACGACCCGGTGGGCGTCGACCGTCCCGGGTGCCGTGTCCGTACCGGCGACGGTGACGGCCCGCAGGCCGGGGCCGTGCCGGTGCAGGTCGGTGACCCGGGTGTGTTCGTGGACGCGTACCCCGAGCTGCTCGACGGCCCGGCGCAGGCCCCAGGCCAGCCGGGCCGGGTCGAGCAGGGCCACCCGGTCCCGGTCCCACAGCCCGGCCAGATACGTCGGCGAGTCGACCTCGGCGCGTACCTGGTCGGTGTCGAGCAGGGTCACGTCGTGGCCGTACTCGCGGGCCAGGGCGGCGTCGGCGACCAGCCCGTCGACCTGGTACGGCTCGACCGCCACGGCGAGTTCCCCGGTGCGTTCGAAGTCGCAGTCGATGCCGTACCGGTCGATGGTGTCCGCGATGGCGGTGAGGTTCTCCCGGCCGAGTCGTTCCAGTTCGGCGATCTCGTCGGGGAACCGGTCGGCCCCGTTGGCCAGGCCGTGCGTGAGGGAGGCGGCGCAGAATCCGCCGTTGCGTCCGGAGGCCGCCCAGCCGCAGGTGCCGGCCTCGACCAGCAGCACGTCCCGGTCCGGGTTCTCTTCTTTGGCGAGCAGGGCGGCCCAGAGGCCGGTGTAGCCGCCGCCGACGACCAGCAGGTCGGCGGTGGTGGGGCCGGTGAGCGGGGGC
>NZ_WVUH01000516.1 GCF_017614955.1 Micromonospora echinofusca | reverse complement strand
CGCCGGCCCCGCACCCGGGTTACGGCGCCGTGCCGCCGCCACCGCCGCCGGCACACGGTTACCCGCCGGCCCCGGCGTACGGCCACCAGCAGCACCATCACCACGACTACCACGGGCACTACCAGCGGAAGCGGCAGAAGAGCTTCCTGAACGAGTTGTTCGACTGACCCGGACCGTTGCGCCGGCCGGTTCCCGTACCCGGGCCGGCCGGCGCAACGGTCCACCCTCGCCCGGCACCCACCAGCTCGTGTTGATCATGAAGTTGTTGTCACGACACGCCGGGCGGGCCGGCAATAACTTCATGATCGACGCGGTTCTCGCCGCCGCTGTGCCTGCCCGGTCGACGCCCCTGCGTGGTGGGCGCCCCGTCGCTCAGACGATGGCCATGTCGACGAACCGGGACAGGTGCAGCTGAGCCGCGACCGTCACGGTGTCCGTCGGGCCGTTCCGGTGCTTGGCGACGATGAAGTCGGCCTCACCGGCCCGGGGCGACTCCTTGTCGTAGTAGTCGTCCCGGTGCAGCAGAATCACCACGTCCGCATCTTGCTCAATCGACCCAGATTCGCGCAAATCGGACAGTTGCGGTCGTTTGTCGGTACGCTGCTCCGGACCACGGTTCAGCTGACTGACCGCGATCACCGGACACTCGACCTCCTTGGCCAGCAGCTTGAGGCCACGGGACAGTTCGGCGACCTCCTGCTGCCGGCTCTCGGTCTTCTTCGGTGAACTCATCAGCTGGAGATAGTCGACCACGATCATCTTCAGGTCGTGCCGCTGCTTGAGCCGCCGCGCCTTGGCCCGGATCTCCATCAGGTTCATGTTCGGTGTGTCGTCGACGAAGAGCGGTGCCTCGCTGATCTCACCCATGCAGCGGGCCAGCTTGGTCCAGTCGTCGTCGGAGAGCTGACCGCTGCGCAGCACGTGCAGCGGGACCCGGGCCTCGGCCGAGAGCAGTCGCATGACGATCTCGACCTTGCTCATTTCCAGGGAGAAGATCGCGCTGGCCTGATTCGCCCGGATCGCTGCGTTCCGCGCGAAGTCCATCGACGCGGTGCTGTTGTGGGTCGGGATCATCGACCGGCCGGCCAGATAGAGGTGGTCGTCGTTGTCGACGGTCACGCACCTGACCGGCACGCTCGGCACCGGCCGGACACCGACGATGTACCGCGAAGTCGTCCCGGCGCGGGAGACGACGCGGCGACGCGACCGGTGCGTGTCCCGCTTCCGGTCCAGCCGGAACACCTCGTCCGCCGTGGAGAAGTCCACCGTGTACACGGTCGGGGACTCCGGGGTCCGTCCGGGGACCGGGCCGGTCGTGAGCGTGCACCGGTAGCCGAGGCCGACCACCAGCTCCCGGACATCCTCGGCCAGGCGTTTCGAGGTGGACGTGTACCGCACGTTCCCGGTCGGGGTCACCGTCCCGTCGGTGTCCAGCAGTCCGGCGAGCAGCGCCCGGCGCTGCCTTTCGCTCGCCCGCAGGTAGGCGCCCGGGATGTGCTTGTTGTTCAGGACGTTGAGTGAGCGCAGCAGGCCCACGACCGATGTGGCACGTGGACGGCACTCCGTACAGCGCCATCCGGAGGACCGGTGGAGGATCGCGGTCGTACGGCCACAGTCGGGACACTCCGGACCCGTCAGCACGGGCAGGGGCGGCGGAAGGATGGCGTAGGCCGTCGGCCCGGACTGCCTGACCCGGAATCCGTCGGCCTCGACTCCGTCGATGATCCCCTGATCGGCCATGGCGAACTTCGCGGCAGCCCGCTGACCGTCGCCGAGCCAGACCCCGAGGGTGTACGGCGGTACGGGTAGGTCGCGCTCCGGCAGCTCAAGCGGTGCGCAGTTCTCGACCGCGTGGTTCGACCGACGATCAGCCGGGTCCGTACGCAGGGTCGCCGCGATCTGCTCGGTCGTCACCACCCTGTCGTGCGGCCCGGTCGGATGCGCGTCCGCCGGGTGCGCCGACCGGTCGAGCAGCCCGGTGACCGCCCGCCCGGTACGGAGTGCCGGACCTGTGGGCCCGATGGGGCCGGTGGGGCCGCCCGACGCCCGACGACCCGGGTACCCTCCGCCGTCCGCCGGCTCCGGCCGGGTACCCGCCCCGGCGGTCGTCCTCCACAGGTGCTCGGCATCAGCGACGATGACGGAGCCGTCGGAGAACTCGACCTCGTAGCAGGGTCGCCCGTGTCGCACCTCGAACGCGGCGGTGACGGTGGTCGGGTGGCCGTCCGCGCCGAGCAGGCGGTCACCGACCTGGACCGCACCCATGGTCGTCCAGCCGTCCGGGGTCGGCAGCGGCGTGTCCAGCGCGAGGGCCTTCCCCAGACCCGGGCGGCCGGCCACGATGATCAACTGGCCGGCGTGCAGGCCGTTGAGGAGCCGGTCCAGGTCGGTGAAACCGGTCGGCACCCCGGTCATCACCCCGCCCTGGGCACCGACCGCCTCGATCTCGTCGAGCGTGGGCTGGAGCATGTCCGCCAGGACGGCGAAGTCCTCGCTGACCCGCTTCTCGGTGACCTCGTAGACAGCCTGCTGCGCGAGGTCGACGATGTCGTCCACGTCCCGGCCGCCACCGCTGGCGCCGTACCCGAGCTGGACGATGCGGGTACCCGCCTCCACCAGTCGCCGCAGCACGGCCCGCTCCCCGACGATCCGGGCGTAGTAGGACGCGTTCGCGGCGGTCGGCACGGTCGAGATGAGGGTGTGCAGGTAGGGCGCGCCGCCGATCCGGACCAGGTCGCCGGAGTCGGCCAGGGCGGCGGCCACCGTGATGGAGTCGGCCGGCTCACCGCGCCCGTAGAGGTCGAGGATCGCGTCGAAGATCGTGGCGTGTACCGGCCGGTAGAAGTCGTTCGACTTGAGGATCTCGACGACGTCGGCGATGGCGTCCTTGGAGAGCAGCATGCCGCCGAGCACGCACTGTTCGGCGGCGATGTCCTGCGGCGGTGTCTTCTCGTACTGCGCGTCGCGGGGCGCGGGAGCCGCTGCGGGCGGTGCTCCGTCGCTGGTGCGGGCCTCAGCCCGCCGATCGTCGGTGACCGACACCGGGTCCCCCTCCACTGCGTCGGCAAGCGCTGTGCCGTCCCGGCGGGCGGTACGGCGATCCTGGCCGGCCCTGGCCAGCCCCGTGTCGGGGGTCGTCGCGGGCTGCGCCGAGGGTCGAGCGGTAACCATACGGAACAGCAGCTCAGCACCTCAACCAGCCCGGTGGACGAGTCTCTGGACAACCTGTGGACACCGGGGGGCAAGGGTGTGCGCAGCCTGTGCACAGGCTGTGGAAAACAGTGGGGGAAAGTTATCCACAAACGCTTTGACCTGCGATTATGTCGTCCCCAGCCTGTGGACAAGATTTCCTCACCGGAGCACCGCCCGCTCTGGCGCCACAGCAGCCATCGGCGGATCTGACTTGACGGCTGATTGCGCTTTCCGCCGGGTACCGTCACGCTCCGCCCGTGGACTACCGGGACCGGGCAGGCGGGGATCCGAGCCTGCGCAGCCAGCCAGGCGGGCGCTGGGGCGACGACGCCCCCGACCCGGTCGACCGGTACCCCGCCCCC
>NZ_WVUH01000515.1 GCF_017614955.1 Micromonospora echinofusca | reverse complement strand
GCCACCATTCCCCGACCACGGACCGTCCCCGGCGCTGTCCTGCCCGGCGGACCCCACGAAACCGGACATCCGACGCGGACGACACGAGCGGTACCGCCGATCCGACAGGCCGTCGACTACCCGGCAGTCACATCCGCACCTCCCTCCCCTCGCGTCACCGGGTCAGCCTGGTTATGGTGCGCACGGCGCCCACGAGGCGTCCCACCCGTAACGGAAGGCACGTCATGACCTCTCCCTCCGGCCCGTCACGACGGCAGGTCCTCGCCGTAGCCGCGGCGGCTGCGACGGCCCCGCTGGTCGCCGCCGGCCCCGCGCAGGCGCAGCAGGCCTCGCGGCGGACCTGGGACCTGACCGTCCTGGGCACCTCGGACACCCACGGCAACGTCTACAACTGGGACTACTACCGCGACGCCGAGTACGACGACAGCGCCCACAACGACATCGGCGTCGCCAAGCTGGCCACCCTGGTCAACCAGGTACGCGCCGAGCGTCGGGGCCGGGCCACCCTGGTCCTCGACGCCGGGGACACCATCCAGGGCACCCCGCTGGCGACGTACTACGCGAAGCAGGAGCCGATCACCTCGACCGGTGAGCAGCACCCGATGGCCCGGGCGATGAACGTCATCGACTACGACGCGGTGACGCTGGGCAACCACGAGTTCAACTACGGGCTGCCCCTGCTGGACCTGTGGATCCGGCAGCTCGGCTTCCCCGCGCTGGCCGCCAACGCGATCAACGAGGCCACCGGCAAGCCGGCCTTCCTGCCGTACGTCATCAAGAAGGTCTCCCTCGGCTTCGCCGCGCCGACCCTGCGGGTCGGCATCCTCGGTCTGACCAACCCCGGTTCGGCGATCTGGGACAAGGCCAACGTGGAGGGCCGGCTGCGGTTCGACGACATGATCGCGACCGCCGCGAAGTGGGTGCCGGTCATGCGGGACCGGGGCGCGGACATCGTGCTGATCTCGGCGCACGGCGGGGACAGCGGCACCTCCAGCTACGGCCCGGAACTGCCGAACGAGAACCCGACGGCACTGATCGCCGAGCAGGTACCGGGGATCGACGCGATCCTGTTCGGTCACGCCCACCGCGAGGTGGTGGAGAAGTTCGTGACCAACACGCAGACCGGTGAGCAGGTCCTGCTCTCGGAGCCCTCCAAGTGGGGGCAGCGGCTGACCCGGATGGACTTCACCCTGGCCCGCGAGGGCGGCCGGTGGCGGATCACCGGCAAGCGGGCCACCATGCTGAACACGAACACCGTGGTCGAGGACCCCAAGGTGCTCGCCGCCGTCCGCGCCCAGCACGAGAAGACCGTCGGGTACGTCAACCAGGTGGTGGCCCGGTCCACGGTCGAGCTGTCCGCAGCCGAGTCCCGGTACAAGGACACGCCGATCCTGGACTTCATCAACCACGTCCAGACCGAGACGGTCACCGCCGCCCTGGCCGGTACGGCGTACGCCGGTCTGCCGGTGCTGTCGATCGCCGCGCCGTTCAGCCGGACGGCGGTCTTCCCGGCCGGGGACGTGAAGATCCGGGACGTGGCCGGGTTGTACGTCTTCGACAACACCCTGGAGGCGGTGGTCCTCTCGGGTGCAGAGGTCCGGGCGTACCTGGAGTACTCGGCCAAGTACTTCCGCACCTTCGGTCCGGGCGCGACGGTCGACCCCGACACGGTCAACGACCCGGCGGTGCCGGACTACAACTACGACACGATCTCAGGGCTGGACTACGAGATCGACATCAGCCGGCCGGTCGGGCAGCGGATCACGAAGCTGACCCACCCGGGGACCGACACTCCCGTCATCGACGGTGAGCAGTTCGTGATCGCGGTGAACAACTACCGGCGCAGTGGCGGCGGGAACTTCCCCGGCATCGTGAAGACCCAGGTCTACAACCAGCAGCAGGAGATCCGTCAGCTGCTCATCGACTGGGCGCAGGCCCGGGGCGTGATCGACCCGGCCGACTTCTACCGGCCCAACTGGCGGCTGGTCCGCGAGGGCGTACCGGTCTTCTGAACCGCGCGTACGGCGGGCCGGTCGGGCAGGATGCGTCCTTCCCGGCCGGCCCGGTCGGCGACGGGGCACACTGAATCCCTCCCCCGTCGCACTTCGTGACCAGTGTTTCCACCTGCGTGATCGCTTCCTCCGCTGAAGCGGAGCAAAGGACGCACCGACCCCGGGCCCGCCCGGCGCGCACAGCGCCCTGGGCACGCAGGCATCAACCCCGGGGGTACGGGTATCCGGCGGCCGGAGAGCAGCCGCAGCGGTGGCTGCCGCTGACACGACGTGCCGGCGCGCGGGGCGCCGGCCGGTTGGGAGAGCCGATGCGCGCCATCCAGCTGACCGCTCCCGGCACCCTGGAGCAGGTCGACGTGCCCACCCCCACCCCCGGACCGGGCGAGGTGCTGCTCGCGATGGGCGCGGTCGGCGCCTGCCACTCCGACCTGCACATCCTGGACGCCCCGGCCGGGGTGTTCCCCACCCCGATGACCCTCGGACACGAGATCGCCGGCACCGTCGCCGAGGTTGGTCCTGGGGTGACCGGCTGGGCACCCGGCGACCAGGCGGCGGTGTACGGGATCATCGGCTGTGGTCGGTGCCGGGCCTGCCTGCGCGGGCTGGAGAACCAGTGCCGGACCACCCCGGTCGGTGGGATCGGACTGAGTCGGGACGGTGGGCTGGCCGAGTACGTGGCCGTGCCCGCCTCGCGGCTGCTGCCGATCGGCACCCTCGAACTGGTCCAGGCCGCGCCGCTGACCGACGCCGGCCTCACCCCGTACCACGCGATCGAGCTGAGTCGCCCGGCGTTGCGCCTCGGTACCCACTGCGTGGTCATCGGCATCGGCGGACTGGGGCACATGGCGGTGCAGATCCTGGTCGCCACGACGGCGGTCCACGTCATCGCCGTGGACACCAGCCCGGAGGCACTGGCCCTGGCCGCCCGGCTCGGTGCGCACCACGTGGTGCAGGCCGGTCCGGACGCCGTCGAGCAGATCCGCACCATCCTCGGCCCGCCGCCGGACGGTGCCGACGTGGTGCTGGACTGCGTGGGCGCGGACGCCACCCTGACCACCGCCCGCAGCGTGGTCGCCACCGGTGGCCACCTGAGGCTGGTCGGCCTGGCCGGCGGTACCCTGCCGATCCGGCCGACCGCCGAGGACATCCCGCCGGTGCCCTTCGAGGCCGACACGCGGATGCCGTTCTGGGGTACCCGGGCCGAGTTGCAGGAGGTCATCGCACTCGCCCAGGCCGGTGTGCTCCGCGCCGACGTGCAGACCTTCCCGCTGGAGCAGGCGCCGGAGGCGTACGCCAAACTGCGCCGGGGGGAGATCCACGGTCGCGCGGTGATCGTGCCCTGATCCGGGAGCGGAGCCGAGGCCGGAGAAGCAGAGCGGAAGGGCCGGCGCCGGCCGGCGGCGGCTCCACCCGCGCCCTTTGCTCTGCTTCACCCACGGCAACACTTCAGGCGACCGAGTGTTGCCTGGGCTGAAGCAGAGCAAAGGGCGCGGTGAGGGGTATGCCGGTCGGCGCAGCGCGGCCCCACCGCGAGGCCCGTGGACGGAAAA
>NZ_WVUH01000514.1 GCF_017614955.1 Micromonospora echinofusca | reverse complement strand
CTTGACCGCCGCCACCACCCTGCGACGCAAATCCTCCTGCGCCGCAGGGGAAAGCGACCGCGTATCACGCACCACAACACCCATACACACCCAACGATCACGGCATGTTTGGGCTACTGCTCAATAACAAGGGGCCCTTCCTCTACCGAATCCGTTAACAAGGGGCCCTTCCTTACACCTCAGCGGACGGAGCGGATCTTCAGTACCAGGAGGCTGCCGAGCAGGGTGACCACGGCGGTGGCCGCGTAGAGCGCCGGGTACCCGCCCAGGTGGACCACGACCGGGGCGGACAGGGCCGGCCCGAGCACCTGGGGCGCCGAGTTGGCGATGTTGATCACGCCGAGGTCCTTGCCCCGGTCGGTGGCCCGGGGGAGCACCTGGGTGATGAGCGCGGCGTCGACCGACAGGTAGACGCCGTACCCGGCACCGAGCAGGCCGGCGGCGACCAGGGCGACCGGCCAGCGCGGGGCGACCGCGAGCAGTACCGCCGCGCCGGCCATCACCAGACCGGAGACGATCACGAAGATCCGGCGCCGGCCGAACCGGTCGGAGAGGCGACCGGCCACCACGGCGGTGGTCGTCATCCCGGCGGTGTAGATCAGAATCAGCACCAGCAGCCCACCCTCGGGGTCGGCGTGGTGCACCTCGTCGGTCAGGAAGTAGAGCAGGTAGAGGGTGCCGAGGGCGTTGCCCATCTGGACCAGGAACCGGGTGATCCAGGCCCAGGCGAAGTCGGGGTGCCGGCGCGGGCTGACCCACATAGAGGTGACCAGCGCCGACAGCCGGCGTCCGGGGCCGGTACGGCCGGCCGGGGCGTCCGTCCCGTGCCCGGCGGGCAGCGGGTCGTCCGGAGTGAGCAGGGTGAACGGCAGCGCGAGCAGCAGCACCGCCGCCGCGACCACCAGGTAGCCGGCGGCGGTGCCGGTGACCAGCGTGGTGACCAGGACCGCGCCGACGACCAGCCCGAGGGCCTGCGGGATGCCCACCCAGCCGGAGACCGCGCCACGCTGGGCCACCGGGACCCGGTCCGGAACGGCGGCGGTCAGGCTGGCCAGCATGGTGTTGAAGCAGATCTGCGCGGCCACCCAGCCGACCGCCACCCCGGCGATGGTCTGCTGACGGGCCAGCAGCACCAGGGCGAGGGCACCGAGCACCGCGCCGCCCACGGTCCAGACGTGCCGCCGGCCGAACGAACGGCCGGCCAGCCGCAGGACGGTCCGGTCGGAGAGCGCCCCGGCGAGCGGGTTGGCGAGCACCGCGGCGAGCGCGCCGAGGCCGGTGACGACGGCGAGCATCTCCTCCTTGTCGGCCGGTGCGATCAGCCCGACCTGCTGGGGGAGGAGGATCTGGATGGGGGTGAAGAACGCCATCCAGACGCCCAGGTTGGCCGCGAAGATCAACGCGATCCAGCCCCGCCGCACCGGCGCGGTCGGCTCGGCCAGCGCCGCCGGCAGCGCCGGCCCGGCAGCCACCTGCGGAGCCGGTTCGGTGGCGGTCATTCCGCGCGGATCAGGTCACGGAACCAGGCGTACGACGACTTCGGCGTACGCTGCTGCGTGTCGAAGTCGACGTGCACGAGACCGAAGCGTTTGGTGAAGCCCTCCGCCCACTCCCAGTTGTCCAGCAGGGACCAGACGAAGTAGCCCCGCACGTCCACGCCGTCGGCCATGGCCCGCCGGACGGCCCGCAGGTGCCCGTCCAGGTAGGCGATCCGCTCCGGGTCGTGGACCCGACCGTCGGCGTCGGGTACGTCGTCGTACGCGCAACCGCTCTCGGTGATCTCGACCGGGGGCAGGGCCGTGCCGTACCGGGTGTGCAGCCCGGTGAGCAGGTCGTGCAGCCCGTCCGGGGCGACCGGCCAGTCGAACGCGGTCGTCGGGTGGCCGTCGAGCGGTACCAGTTCGAACGGCAGAGGCGCGTCGGCGTCGGCGGCCCGGATACCGGTCGGGTTGTAGTAGTTGACCCCGAGCACGTCGATCGGACTGGCGATGACGGCCAGGTCGCCGTCGTGGATCACCGTGGAGTCCACCCCCGGCGCGTCCGGGTACCCCTGACCGAACAGCGGGTCGGTGAAGAGCCGGTTGTGCAGGGCGTCGTACGCGGCCCCGGCGGCCCGGTCCGCGTCGGTGTCCCCGCGCAGCCACACCGGGGAGTAGTTGTTGGCGATCGCCACCGGGCTGGTCGTCCGGGCCCGTAGCGCCTGCACCGCCAGGCCGTGACCGAGCAGCTGGTGGTGGGCGGTGGGGAAGGCGCCGAAGAGGTGCACCTCGCCGGGGGCGTGCACGCCCATGCCGTACCCGAAGGTCATGTGCACGAAGGGTTCGTTCAGGGTGATCCAGAGCCGGACCCGGTCGCCGAGCCGGGCGGCGACCGCGTCGGCGTACCCGGCGAAGCGGTGCGCGGTGTCCCGGGCGAACCAGCCGCCGTCGTCGGCGAGGGCCTGCGGCAGGTCCCAGTGGAACAGCGTGGCGACCGGGTCGATGCCCCGGGCCAGCAGGGCGTCCACCAGCCGGTCGTAGAAGTCCAATCCGGCCGGGTTGACCGGGCCGGTGCCGTCCGGCTGCACCCGGGGCCAGGCGATCGAGAAGCGGTACGCCGAGACGCCGAGGTCGGCCATCAGGTCGACGTCCCCGGCGTACCGGTGGTAGTGGTCGCAGGCGACGTCCCCGGTGCTGCCGTCGGCGATCCGCCCCGGGGTGTGGCTGAAGGTGTCCCAGATCGACGGTCCCCGGCCGTCCGCGTCGGCGGCGCCCTCGATCTGGTACGCCGAGGTGGACACCCCCCAGCGGAAGCCGGCGGGGAAGCGGGGCGGCGGGGTGGCGGTCATCGGCCCTCCGGTCGGCGGTCGCGCTGGCGTCCGCGCCGGCCCGCCGGCCCACCATCGACCGGTACGCCAACGCGAAAGTTGTTCGACTCTATTCGCTCGGCGTGTCGCAGGGAAGCCTTCACCCCTTTGTCCAAATTTGTGCCTAGAGTGCGTGATACCGGTGAGATGTCCTCAATGGAGGCGTAAAGCTATGATCCTGGTGGAACGCAGCGCGCACGTGGTGGCGCCGATCGAAGTGGTGTGGGACGTCGTGCAGCGGGCTGAGCAGCTACCAGCCTGGCTGGCCGGGGTCCGGCAGGCCGAGGTGCTCTCCGGGGAGGGGTTCGGTCGTCGTCAGCTCGTCCAGGCCGGCCGGGGTTCGGCCTGCGAGGCGGAGGTCATCGCCTTCCAGGAGCCGACCCTGATCGGCTGGCGGGAACGGGCCAAGGGGGCGGGCGCCCGCGCCGAGGCCCGCACCGAGATCTACGTCCAGCTCACCACCGACGAGGAGAAGGGCGGCACCGTCGTCCGGCTGATCGTCGTACGCTGGCCGGCCGGCCCGGTCAAGGCGGCGCTGCTGCGCCTCGGCATGCGGCGGGTCGGTGCGGACCTGGAGGAGTCGCTGGCTCGGCTGACCGACCTCGCCGCAGTCGGTTGAGCCATCGCCGGACGGGCCGCAGTCGGATGAGCTGTGGCCGGTCGACCGGTCCGGCCGGCCGCCCACGGCCGCAGGCGGCACAGGGACCCGGGGGGACCAGGGGACTG
>NZ_WVUH01000513.1 GCF_017614955.1 Micromonospora echinofusca | reverse complement strand
CGCCACCACCGGTGCCCGGCACTCCGCCGGCCGCCGGGCCGGCCACCGGCCACCGACCAGCTCGGGACGGCCCGGGACTACCAGGCGGGGCCGATCCGGTCGGCGACGATCTGCGCGGAAAGGGTGACCATCGGCAGGCCGCCACCGGGATGGGTGGAACCGCCGACCAGGAACACCCCGTGCGCGGGGGTCCGGTTCGCCGGCCGGAGCAGACCCCCGGCGGTGCCGTAGATCGCGCCACCGGGGGCGGCGGCCCCGTCGGCCAGGTCGGCCGGGGTACGGACCTCACGGAACACCAGCCGGTCCCGGACGTCGACGCCCCGCTCGGCGAGCACGTCCAGGATCCGGTCGGCGTACGCGTCGGCCAGGCCGGGACGCCGCCAGTCGACCGCCGACAGGGCACGCCCCTGCCGGGCGGCGTTGACCAGCACGAACCACGCCTCGTGCCCGGCCGGGCGGACCGTCGGGTCGTCGGCCACGGTGACGAAGACGGTCGGGTCGGGTGCCGGGCGGGCCGGTACCCCCCGACCCGGCGCGCCGAACACCGCGTCGAACTCGGCGTCGTAGTCGCCGGGGAAGAAGACGTTGTGGTGGGCCAGCCCGGAGTCCCCGGCCACCCCGAGCAGCAGCACGAACCCGGCCAGGCTCCGGTCGGCGAGCCCGGCCAGCCGGCGCGGGCTGGGCAGCAGGTCCCGGTAGACGGTCAACGCGTCGACGTTCGCCACCACCATGTCGGCCGGGACGGGCGCGGCCACCCCGGCGAGGCGTACCCCGTGCACCCGGCCACCGGCGGCGTCGATCCGGGTGACCGTGGTGCCGGTCTGCACCACCACGCCCAGGTCCAGGCAGCGGGACAGCAGCGCGTCGGCCAGGGTGCCCAACCCGCCGCGCAGGTACCAGCCGCCGAAGGCCAACTCGGCGTAGGGGACCGCGACCAGGGCGGCCGGCGCCCGCCGGGGGTCGGCGCCGGTGTAGGTGGCGTACCGGTCGAGCAGCATCCGCAGCCGGGGGTCGCGCAGGCTGCGCCGCCCCAGCCCGCGCAGCGTCTGGCCGGGCCCGATGGCGGCCAGGTCGCCCAGCCGCCAGGCGAGTTTCGCCAGGTCGCGGGGGGAGTCGATGCCGGTGCGCAGGATGTCCCGCCAGGAGGCGTCCCAGACCCGGCCGGCCCGGCGCCACAGCCGCCCCCAGTCGGCCGCCGCCTCGGCCCCGAACGCGGTGCCGATCCGGTCGGCGAACGCCACCGGGTCGGCGCAGGAGTCGAGGACCGGGCCGCCACCGGGGAAGACGTGCCGGACGATCGGGTCCAGCGGTACCAGGTCCAGGTACTCGTCGAGCTTGGCCCCGGTCGCCTCGAACAGGTCGGCGAAGACCTCCGGCAGGGTGAGCAGGCTCGGGCCGGTGTCGAAGTGGAACGCCCCGAGCGGGGTGTCCCGGGTGTACCGCCCCAGTTTGCCGCCGACCACCTCGGCGCGTTCGAAGACGGTGACCTCGTGCCCCGTCACGGCCAGCCGGGCAGCGGTGGCCAGGCCACCCACCCCGGCGCCGACGACCACGACGCGAGCCATGTGAGCCTCCTGAGGCGGTGTCACGTGAGCCGGGGGCGGTTCAGCCGACCGGACGGCCCCGCCAGGAGAGGCGGTGCCGCTTCCGGAGATGGTACGACCGTACGGTCAGCCAACCCAGGACCACGACCGACACCGGGTGGGCCAGCGCGTCGGGCCACCAGCGGCCCCCGGTGGCGCGGGCACTGACCACCCGCCCGGCCACCCCGAGCAGGTACGCCACCAGCGCGGCCGACGCCACCGCCGGGGTACCGGCCAGCGCGGCGGCCACCGCCAGGGGCAGCGGCACGGTGTAGAGGAGCAGCAGCAGGGCGAGTACGGCGACGGCGCCCGCCGGGTGGCCGAAGGAGGCCCAGAGCGACTTGGTGTAGCCGTCGCGCAGCTCCGGCCAGGTGTCGTACATCCGGCACCGGGCCAGGGCGGAGCCGTCGGCCATCGCGATCCGCCCGCCGGAACGTTTCACCGCCCGGGCCAGCTCGATGTCCTCCAGCACCCTGTCCCGGACCGCGTCGTGCCCCCCGGCGGCGTCGTAGCCGGCCCGGTCGACGAGCAGGAACTGCCCCCCGGCGGCGGCCAGCGACGGCCGGGCCGAGCGTTCCATCGCCCGCAACGGCAGGAAGGTCAGCCAGAGCCACTGCAACAGCGGCTGGACCAGCCGGTCGGCCACCGAGGAGACCAGGATCCGTGGGTACGCCGACAGCAGGGTCGCCCCGGCGGCCCGCAGGGTGGTCACCGCGGCGGCCACCGCGTGCGGGGCGAGGACCACGTCCGCGTCGACGAAGACCAGCACCCGGGCGGCCGGGTCGGCGTGCCGGGCCAGTTGCCGGCAGGCGTGCGGCTTGCCCAGCCAGCCGTCGGCCAGCGGCACCCCGGTGTGCAGGGTGACCCGGGGGTCACCGGCCACCACGGCCCGGACCACGTCGGCGGTGCCGTCGGTGGAGCCGTCGTCGAGGACCACGATGCGCAGCCCCGGCACGCCCTGCTGGGCCAGCAGCGACCGCAGGCACGGCGTGACCCGGGCGGCCTCGTCGCGCAGCGGCAGCAGCACCGCGACCGGTTCGGTGACCGGTGCCGGGGTGTCCGGTGGGCGGCGCAGCCACCGGCCCGCGTTGACGTACGTGTGCGCGGTGAGCGCCGCGACGGCGAGCGCGAGCAGCCAGGTCACCGGGGGGTGCTCACCCGGAGCCGCTGCTGCCGCCCCCGCAGCAGGGTGACCGCCAGTGGCACCGCGGCCACCGACATCGCCACGGCACCCCACAGCGCCGAGGCGGGCAGCCGGAGGAAGACCGCGTGCGCCAGGATGCTGGAGAAGTACGTCCACAGGTAGAGCGCGTACATCGGCGGGTCGGCGGGGTCGGGGTCGCCGACGGCCGGGCCGCCGAGCGGGCGCAGCAGGGTCATCAGCAGCACCGCGAAGAGCAGCCAGCCGAGGTAGTTGCTGACCGGGATGCCGGGCAGGCCGGGCAGCGCCGGGGTCTGCCGCAGCCACACCCAGTACCCTTCGGCGACCATCTGCGGGTCGAGGAAGAGGTCCCAGGCGGCCAGCCCGGCGGCGGCCAGCGAGATCCGCCGCCAGCCGGTGGCCGTGCGCCCGGACCCGCCGGCCGCGAGTTCCGCTCCGGCGGCGGTGCGGCCCGACCCGGCGCCGGTGAGCCGGACCGCGGCCAGCCAGGCCGGCCAGGCCATCCAGGTCCAGGCCAGCGGGATCACCAGGGGCACCCCGAACAGCTTCGGCCCCAGCTCGCCGGAGTAGTCGTAGCTGCCGAACGGGAACCCGGTGGCCACCCCGAGGGCCTCGATCGCCAGCCCGCCGCCGGTGGCCACGGCGACCAGCGCCGCCGCCGCCCGGGGACCCCGGCTGAGCAGTGCGTGGCTGACCGACAGCAGGTAGCCGAGGACGACGGTGGCCACCGTCAACCGGGCCCGGGTGGTACCGGTGGTCAGCGGGTAGCCGATCTGGGCCAGGACGAGGACCCCGAGCAGCAGCCAGGGCACCAGACGTCGGGGGGTCACGGGG
>NZ_WVUH01000512.1 GCF_017614955.1 Micromonospora echinofusca | reverse complement strand
ACCCCACACCCCCCGACCCTGGGTTGATCATGAAGTTATCGCCCTCCGGCGTCCGATTTGTCGCGATTAACTTCATGATCAGCGCGCATCCCGGCCGGCCCGAGCCCTCGACCGGCGTGCGCTGCGGGAGCCGGTGCCCCCCTCCGGGGTGGGGACGCAGCGGGGTCAGGACAGGTCGGCCGCCAGGCGGACCGCCTCGGTCAGGGTGTCCGCGACCGGCCGCCCCGAACCGCGCAGCCGACCCGGATCGGTGAACCCGCCGGTGTAGAGCACACACCGCCCACCGACCGACTCGGCGGCGTCCGCATCGTCGATCGAGTCCCCGATCAGCACCACCGACCGGCCGTCCAGGCCCAGCTCGGCCAGGTGCTGCTCCAGGTGGGCCGCCTTGCGGTCACCACCGACCGCCGCCCGCAGCCCGTCGACCCGGGTGAAGTGCCCGTCCAGTCCGTACGTCGTCACGGTCGGTACCAGTTCGTCGTGGAACCACATGGACAGCAGGGACTGGCTACCGGGCCAGGACCGCATCGCCTCGGTGGCCTCCTCCGCCAGCCGGCAGGTGGTGAGCCCGGTCCGGTACGCGTCGTGGAAGATCCGGTCGAGCCGACCGAACTCCTCCTCGTCCACCGCCCGACCCAGCACCTCCGCGTAGTAGTCGGCGATCGGGCGTCGGAACCGGGTCCGGTGCTCCTCGGCGGTGACCGTCGGGCCACCGACGTGCGCGAAGACCGCATTGGTGGCGGTGACCACCAGACTCAGATCGTTGAGCAGCGTGCCGTTCCAGTCCCAGACCAGGTGGGGGCGTACCGGAGTCATGGCCGGACGATACCGAGTCGGGGCCACCGCCACCGACCAGCACCAGCCCGGCAGGCCAGGCCCGCAGATCGACCCGGCCGGAGCGGCGGCGCGTCAGAGCAGCGGGGTGGTGAGGTCGCGCAGCAGCCGCTCCTCCTCCACCCGCCAGTAGCCGTGCTCCTTGCCGTCCAGCAGCACCACCGGCAGCCGGTCGCCGTACTCGCGCTCCAGCTCGATGTCGTCGGCGACGTCCAGCTCGGTCCACCGGTCACCGGTCACCGCCGCCACCCGGTCCAGCGCGACCCGCGCGTCGTCGCAGAGGTGGCAGCCCTGCCTGGTGATCAGGGTCAGCCGGGGCTCAGTCGCCATCAGGCACCTCCGTACCGGTCCGGGCCGCCGGGAGCAGCCGCTTGCGTACCTTGCCGATCACCGAGTGCGGCAGCGTGTCGACGAAGTCGATCCCGGTGGGGCACTTGAACCGGGCCAGGTTCCGGGCACAGTGTGCCAGCAGTTCCGCCTCACCCACCGGGCTTCCCGGTGCCGGCACCACGTACGCCCGCACGCTCTGCCCGGTACGCGGGTGCGGCACCCCGAGCACCGCCGATTCCACCACCCCGGGATGGGACTGGAGCACCAGTTCCACCTCGTGCGGGTAGACGTTGAACCCGTTCACCAGGATCAGCTCGCCGAGCCGGTCGACCAGGAACAGGTCGCCCTCGCCGTCGGCGTAGGCGATGTCCCCGGTGGCCCACCAGCCGTCGGGGTCGGGGCTGCCCCGTCCGTCCGGCCAGTACCCGGAGAAGAGGTTCGCCCCGCGTACCACGATCTCACCCGGATCCGTGCCGGGCGACGAGAACGCCAGGTCCGGCCCCTCGGTGTCGGTCTCCGCCTCGATCGTGCCGTCCCGCCACAGGTCCACCCCGTCGGCACCGACCAGGCGCAGCTCGACACCGGGGATCGGGGTGCCGATCGAGCCGGGCTTGAACCGCCCGTCGACCAGGGTGGAGGTGAGCACCGGAGCGGTCTCGGTCAGGCCGTACCCGACGCCGACCGGGCGCCCGGCGGCCTCGGCGAACCGGGCCGCGGTCCCCACCGGCAGCGGGGCCGCGCCGCACACCGCCGCCCGGACCGACGCCAGCGCCCCGGCCAGGTCCGGCTGCGCCGACCAGGCGAGGAACATCGACGGTACGCCGGCGAGCACGGTGACCCGGTGCCGGGCGACGTCGACCAGGGACCCGGCCGGGTCGAAGCGGTCGATCAGCACCCCGGTCGCGCCGTGGTACACGACCGCACCGAGCCCGGAGTTCAGCCCGTACGCGTGGAAGAGCGGAAGGGCGAGCAGCACGGTGTCCTCGGGGCCGACCACCGGCGGGTCGATCCGGGCGATCTGCTCGTGGTTGGCGAGCAGCGCCCGGTGGGTCAGCATGGCCCCCTTGGGCCGCCCCTCGGTCCCGGAGGTGTAGAGCAGTACCGCCAGGTCCTCGCCGGACCGGTCCGGGTGGACGCTCCCCGCCGCCCCGGGGCCGGCCGGCAGGCCGGTGTACACGGTCAGCGGGCCGGGCAGGTCGGCGGTGACCGTGGACGCCAGGTCGGCGACCTCGGCGGTACCGACGAGCACGGTGGCGCCCGAGTCGGCCAGTACGTGCCGCAACTCGGGGGCGGTCAGCTCGGGGTTGACCGGTACCGCGACGAGGCCGGCGCGCAGGGCGGCGAGGAAGGCCACCGCGAAGTCCGGGGTGTTGGGCAGGGCGATCGCCACCCGGGCGGGCACCCCGGTCTGGTCGGGGGGTGGCATCTCGCCACCCTGGGTGACCGTGGCACGGAGCGCCTGGCCGACGTCGTCCACGGCGGCGTCGAACTCCGCCCAGGTGAGGGTCACCTCGCGCCAGTGCAACGCGGGTCGGTCGCCCTGCCGTGTTGCCGCGTGGCGTAACCGGTCGGCGAGGGTCGACGATGGGATGCTGAAAGCGTCCTGCACGGTCGCTGAGTCTGGCACAGCCGACCACCGGCCGACTACGCCGTGCACCCACCCGAAACGCCCTCGCTGTCGAAAATCTTCACCCGACCCGTCGGTCCGGTGAGGAATCTTCTTGTCGACGACGGACAACGGGTGCGGCACCGGTGCGCCGACCCGGGAAATACTTCCGCTCTGTGTAACGGACTTGCCACACAAGGGTGACGTTGGCCCTATCATCACTCGGGTCGGCTCACCCCATTTGCCGTGAGTCGACACCCCTCAGCCCGAGGAGGCCGCCGTGCCGTCAAGCGCACTGGATCAGCACCTCACGGGTCGCCGCGCGGCGGCGTACCCGGATCGAGTCGTGCCCGACCACACCGGGTCGGCGCCGCGTACCGCGACGCCGGACCGGGGACCGGAGCGGAGCGCGCCGGCCGGCGACCGGATCGGAGCGTCCCGGTGACCGCCCCCGGGTACGCCGAACAACCGGGCGGGCGCTCCGCCCGGCACACGGTGGACGACGGGCTCGCCCTGCTCCGGACGTCCGTGGGCGACATGCTCAGCCTCGCGGTACGCGGCGACGGCGCCTCCCGCGGGCTCCGCAGCCGTCCGCACCACAACGATCCGCCGCCCCGGCCCGCCGTTCCGGGCGGCAACGTCCGGACGCCCGGCGGCGGGGGCCGGTTGGCCATGCCGGCCCGTCCCACGATGCCCACCCAGGGCCGCCCCAACCAGGGTCGACCGGCGGACCGGCCGGTCGTCGCCGAGCCGACGGAGACCGAGACGGCGATCCTGCCGGCAGTCACCGACCCCGGTGAGCAGTCGCCCCCCGGC
>NZ_WVUH01000511.1 GCF_017614955.1 Micromonospora echinofusca | reverse complement strand
CCGCCAGCCCCAGCGTGACCCCCACCGGCGGTCCGTTCTCCGGCACCATGTACCCGCAGGGCACCAGCGTCCTGTCGGGTCAGGAGGGTACCGCCGCGACCGCGCAGATCAGCGCGGCCAACGGCACCTGGGTCGGCTCGCCCCGTAACCCGCTGGTCTACACCGCCACCGGGGTCACCGCGACCTACTCCGGTGGGCAGACCAGCTTCGACCTGTACCTCGACGCGGGTGGCAACGTCGGCAACGGCACCCAGCTGCGGGTGTCGTACGACCTCACCGGCGACGGGACCTTCGACCGGGTGGAGACGTACAACTACTTCGCCACCGACCCGGTCAACGGCTGGGAGCACTACACCCAGGCCCGGGGCCTGTACTCCGGGGTCGGCACCCTGGGCAACCTGGTCGGTGGCACGGTGAAGGTCGAGATCTGGAACGCGATCGGCGGTACCAGCACCAACCTCGGTACCGGCAACCAGTCCCGGATCGTCCTGCCGTACACCGGCTAGGCAATCGGGTCCGTACCACCACCACCACGGCGCCCCGGCCGCCGGTACCGTTCCGCACCGCGGAGCGACCGGCGACCGGGGCGCCACCCGTGGCCGGGGTCAGCCCACCGGCTCCGCGCGGGGCGGCAGCAGCACCGACAGCACCCGGGCGGACGGCCGGAACCCGGCCCGGTCGTACAGCCGGCGGGCCGGGTTGCCGTCGGCCACCGACAGGCCGAGGGTCGGCAACCCGGCGTCCCGGGTACCGTGCAGGGCGTGGGTGAGCAGGGCCCGGCCGAGTCCCCGCCCCTGGGCCTGCGGCGCCACCGCGATGTTGAGGATCCAGGCGCCACCGTCCTCGACCCAGGGCACCGGCCCGGCGCACAGGACGTGGCCGTAGCTGCGCCCGTCGTCGCCGGTGAGCACGGCCGAGGCGGACCCCAGCGGCGGGAGGGGATCCGTACCGTCGACCATGGCCCGGACCTGCCGGGTGTCCTCGGGTGTCCACCCGCCGTCGGGGTGGCCCGGACCGTACGCCGCCGTGAGCGCGGCGGCCAGGTCGTCGTCCCAACCGGCGGCCGTCAGGGACCAGCCGGCGGGCAGCGGCAGCACCTCGGGCAGGTCGACGAGGTCGTGGCGCAGCTCGGTGGCCGCCCGCCGCAGCGTCAGTCCGCCCGCCACCAGGGCGTCGGTGACCGCGTCCACCGGTGTCTCGAGGCGCTGCCCGGCCAGGTCGTGCCGGGCCCGGGCGGCGACGTCGACCGGGTCCGCGCCGGGCAGGGGCCGCAGTTCGGCCGCGACCGGCCGACCGTCGTCGTCGCGGGGACGGAAGCGGGCGAGCGGAGTGCCGTCGACGGCGGACAGCAGTGACCAGCCGGGTCGTCCGGCGTCCGGGGTTACGGGCATCCGGGCACGGTATCCGCCGGGGCGGGCCGGCTCCACCGAGTATGCGGGTGGTGGCTGGCGTGGCAGTCGGCGGATGGATCATCATGGATCACGGTGACGTCCGACTCCCGGGAGCTGCGGTGCGGGTTTCGTTGGTACAGGTGGAGAGCCCGGCCGGGGAACCGGTCGCGGCCCGACGTGAGCGGGTCGGTCAACTGGTGGCCGAGGCGCGGGGTGCTGACCTGGTGGTGCTGCCCGAGCTGTGGGCACCCGGGTACTTCGCCTTCGACCGCTATCCGGAGCGGGCGGAACCGCTGGACGGCGACACCGTGCAGGCGGGCCGAGAATGGGCCCGGGACCTCGGGTGCCTGCTGCACCTCGGCAGTGTCCTGGAGCGCGACACCGACGGCCGGTTGTACAACACGGCCCTGCTCATCGACGCGACCGGCGCGATCGTGCACCGCTACCGGAAGATCCACGTCTTCGGTTACCGCTCCCGGGAGGCGGAACTGGTCACCCCGGGGCAGGGGGTCACGGTGACCCGTACCGCGCTCGGCCCCACCGCCGCCACCACCTGCTACGACCTGCGCTTCCCCGAGCTGTGGCGGGCCCTGGTGGACGCCGGGGCGGAGACGGTCGTGGTACCGGCCGCGTGGCCGGCGGCGCGACGCCACCACTGGCGGCTGTTCACCTCCTGCCGGGCGGTGGAGGAGCAGATCGTCCTGGTCGCCTGCAACGCGGTCGGTACCCAGTCCGGGACGGTGCTGGGCGGGTACAGCCGGGTGGTCGACCCGTGGGGCGAGGTGCTGGTGGAGGCCGACGACCGGGAGGGGATCACCTCCTGCGAGGTGGACCTCGACGTGGTCGCCCGGGCCCGGACGGAGTTCCCGGTGCTGCGGGACCGTCGGCTGGCCCTGCCGGCCGGGGATCAGCGCCCCGACACGTCCCGGTCCACCCACTAGGCTGATCCGGTCGGGAGGAGCAGGATGGCGGAGGCGACCGCGACGGACGTCGCCGGGTCCGACGTGGGTGGTTCCGCCGGTGCCGACCCGCCCGGGGAGAGTCTCGGCGAACGCATCCGCCGGCTGCGGGTGGACCGGGGGCTGACCCAGCAGCAGATCGCCGAGCCCCGCTACACCCGGGCCTACCTGGGGGCGGTCGAGTCCGGTACCCGTACCCCGAGCGCCCCGGCGTTGGCCTACATCGCCGACCGGCTCGGGATACCCGTCGACGACCTGCGGTTCGGGCGGCCCGCCGGGGCGGCGGCGGACCTCACCGCCGAACTGGCGGCGGCCCGCCGGGCACTCTCCGCCGGGGGACTGGACGCCGCCGAGCGCGCCCTGGCCGACATCCGCCGCCGGGCCGACCAGTACCACCTGGCGGAGGTGAGCGGCTGGGCGCGGTACTACACCGCCGAGGTGCACCTGCACCGGGGTGCGGCGTCGGCCGCCGCGCAGGGCTACGACCGGTTGGCCGCCGGGCTGCCCGACGGCGCACCGGCGCTGCATGCGGCGGTGCGGGCCCGACAGTCGTACTGCCAGCTGGTCGACGGGAACGCGCCGCGCGCGGTGGCGATCCTCTCCGACGCGCTGCGGGCCCTGCGGGCGGTCCCGCCGGTGAACCCGGACGCCGAACTCCGCCTGACCAACGCGTTGATGTACACCTTCCTGGAGCTGAGCTGGCGCTACCAGGCGCGCCGGTTGGAGCGCGAGGCGATCGCGTTGCTGCCCCGGGTCACCCACGGGGAGTGGGTGGCCCAGTTCTACGCGATCGCCGGGCAGTTGCGCCGCGACGGTGAACTCGACGAGGTGGAGCGCTACCTGACCGAGGCGGGCCGCCGGTACGCCGAACTCGGACTGACCCGGGAGATCGCCCTGTGTCACTGGGCGCGCGGCTACGTGCTGCGGCGGGCCGGGCGTCCCGGCGAGGCGGCGGCGGAGTTGCAGCGGGCCCGGGAGATCCTCCGGACCGTCGGGGCGGTGCTCGACCACGCCGGGGCGACCCTGGAGCTGGCGGAGGCCCGCCGCCGGGAGGGTGCCCTGGACGAGGCCGGCCAGCTGGCCGAGGAGGCCGCCGTCACGGCCGCCCAGTGCCGGCACCGGGAGGCGATGGCCGAGGCGGACCGGGTGCTCGGGCTGGTCCGCGCCGCGAAGGGCGACCGCGACGACGCGGTCCGGCTGCTGTCCCGGGCGGCCGAACGGTACGAGCAGGCCGGACTGATGGGGGATGTGGTGGTCACCTGTCGCCATCTCGGTGATCTGCTGCGGGAGCAGGGCCGGGGCGGGGAGGCTGCGGCGGTGCTGCGGCGCGGTCTGCGGG
>NZ_WVUH01000510.1 GCF_017614955.1 Micromonospora echinofusca | reverse complement strand
CCACTGGACCCGGGTGCCCCGCCGATCGGCTTCGCCTCGGTGAACGCGCTCGGCCAGAACGGCACCACCGGTGGGGCCGGCGGCCCGACGGTGACCGTGGACACCGCGGCCGAGTTCCTCGCCGCGGTCGCCACGCCCGGCCCGCTGAACGTCAGGGTGAGCGGGATGATCGCGCTGCCCGGCCCGATGCACGACGTCACCTCGGACAAGACCATCGTCGGGGTCGGGGCCAACTCGGGGATCACCGGCGGCGGGCTCAACATCGGCCTGCCGATCAGCAACGTGACCACCCCGCCGGCCGACGCCGTGCACAACGTCATCGTCCGGAACCTGAACTTCCGCAACACCGTCGACGACGCGATCAACGTGCAGATGTTCTCGCACCACGTGTGGATCGACCACAACGACCTCGCGTACGGCTACGACGGCCTGATCGACATCAAGCGGGGCAGCAGCTACATCACCGTCTCCTGGAACCACACCCACCACCACTCCAAGAACATGCTGCTGGGGCACGACGACAACAACGCCGCGCAGGATGTCGGGAACCTGAAGGTCACGTACCACCACAACTGGTTCGACCGGACGCCGCAACGCAACCCGCGGGTCCGTTTCGGTGACCCGGTGCACGTGTTCAACAACTACTTCGTCTACAACACCGACGTCGGGGTGGCCTGCCAGCTCGACTCCGGCTGCGTGGTCGAGGGCAACTACTTCGAGGACGTCGAGGTGCCCTGGTCGATCAGCTACTCCGGTGACCGGGGTCGGATGATCGCCCGCAACAACGTCCTGGCCGGTACCAGTGAGCCCGGTGACGCGGGGGGCACGGTGACCGAGCCCCGCACGTTCTACCCGTACCAGGTCACCGACCCGAACACCGTCAAGTCGGTCGTCTCGGCCGGTTCCGGTACCGGCAAGCTCGGCTACTAGTTCCTGATCCTGCGCCACCCGCACCTGATCCTGCGTACCAGTCCCTGCCACCGCCGGGCCGGCGTCCCCGGCCCGGCGGACCGGGGACCCGTCCCACCTTCGAAATCGATTTACATCGATCTTGTCTGCCCCACCAGGGTGGACGACCACCGAGGAGGTTCCGTGGACACCACCACCACCCACCGCAGGAGACAGCGCCGAGGTCTCCGCACCGCGATCGGGGCCGGGCTCGCCGCGGTCGCGCTCGCCGTCGGCATGGGAGCCACCGCCTACGCCGACACCCTGTTCAGCGACGACTTCGAAGACGGTAACGCCACCGGCTGGAGCACCAACGGCGGCAGCTGGTCGGTCGTCACCGACGGCTCCCGGGTCTACCGGCAGTCCAGCACCAGCAGTGACGCCCGCGCCCTGGCCGGTACGACGAGCTGGACCGACTACGCGGTCCAGACCACCGTCACGCCGACCGCCTTCAACGGCACCGACCGGTTCGTGGCGGTGCTGGCCCGGGTGCAGAGCAGCACCAGCTACTACTACCTGGCCCTGCGCAGCAACAACACCGTCGAACTCAAGCGCCTGACCGGCGGTTCGTCCACCACCCTGGACAGCGCCAGCGTCCCGGTCGGCACCGGCACCAGGTACACCCTCAAACTGGAGGTCGCCGGCTCCGCGCTGAAGGGGTACGTCGACGGCACCCTGCTCACCGAGGCGTCCGACAGCCAGTACGCCAGCGGCCGGATCGGCGTGGCGACCTTCTACTCCACCGCCACCTTCGACAACGTGCAGGTCACCACGGGTGGCACCAGCCCGACCCCGACGCCGACCACGCCGGTACCGACCCCGACCACGCCGGGGCCCACGCCGACCGGTGACCCGGGCGGCAACGTGGCCGACGGCTGGGCCTCGGTGGACGCCTGGGGCCAGAACGGCACCACCGGTGGGGCCGGCGGTCCGACCGTCACGGTCACCACCGCCAGCCAGTTCGTCACCGAGGCGGCCTCCGCCGGACCGAAGATCATCCAGGTCAGCGGGATGATCGCACTGCCCGGCCCGATGCACGAGGTCAGCTCGGACAAGACCATCGTCGGGCTCGGGGCGAACTCCGGGTTCACCGGCGGCGGGCTCAACATCGGCCTGCCGATCGACAACGCGATCACCGCGCCGCCGGCCAACGCGGTGCACAACGTGATCGTCCGGAACCTGAACTTCCGCAACTGGGCGGACGACGCGATCAACGTGCAGATGTTCTCGCACCACGTCTGGATCGACCACAACACCTGGACCACCGGCGCCGACGGCGGCGTCGACATCAAGCGCGGCTCGTCGTACGTGACGGTCTCCTACAACCACGCCGACGGTACCGACAAGAACATGCTGCTCGGCCACGACGACGGCAACGCGGCGCAGGATGTCGGTCGACTGAAGGTCAGCTACCACCACAACTTCTTCGACAACACCAACCAGCGCAACCCCCGGGTCCGCTTCGGCGACCAGGTGCACGTCTACCGCAACTACTACCTGAACAACGGCAACTACGGTGTCGCGTCCACCGAGAACGCCGGGGTCATCGTCGAGGGCAACTACTTCGAGAACGTCGACGACCCGTACCACCTGGCAGAGGGTTCCTCCGGCGACGGGCGGCTGGTCGCCCGGAACAACTGCCTGGTCAACTCCGGTGCCGGGCAGACCGGTGGCAGCGTCGGCAACCCGCCGTACCCGTACACCATCGGGGTGGCCTGCGACACCAGGGCCGTCGTCCTCGCGCAGGCCGGGGTCGGCAAGGTCGGCCTGCCCGGCGGTCCGACCACCCCGCCGAGCAGCACCCCGCCGCCGACCTCGACGCCCACCCCGACCACGACCCCGAGCGTGCCCACCGGCGAGCTGGTCGGCTGGGCCACCCAGAACGGCGGTACCACCGGCGGGGCCGGCGGGGCGACGGTGACCGTCTCCGACGGGCAGGCGCTGGCCGACGCCCTGGAGGAGGACGTGCCGCTGGTCATCCGGGTGCAGGGCAACCTCACCATGCCGGACAAGATGAACGACGTGCGGTCGAACAAGACCGTGCTCGGCGTCGACGGGGCGACCCTGGACAACGGGCTCAACGTCAGCAGCGCCCGCAACGTCATCATCCGTAACCTCACCTTCCGGGGCTGGGACGACGACGCGATCAACGTGCAGTACTCCACCAACGTCTGGATCGACCACAACACCTTCGACGGCGGGTACGACGGCGCGGTCGACATCAAGCGGGAGTCGGACTTCGTCACCGTCTCGTGGAACCGGGTCATGAACCACACCAAGAGCATGCTGCTCGGCCACGACGACGGCGCCACCTCGGACATCGGTCACCTGCGGGTGACGTACCACCACAACTGGTTCGACGGGAGCAGGGAGCGGCACCCCCGGGTCCGCTTCGCCGACCCGGTCCACGTGTTCAACAACTACTACTTCGGCGCGGACTACGGTGTCGCCTCCACCATGGGCGCCGGTGTCCTGGTCGAAGGGAACTACTTCGAGAACGTGACCCGGCCCACCGCCGTCGGCTACGCCGAGTCGGGGCCGGGTGACCTGGTCCAGCGCAACAACCACTTCGTCAACTCCGGTGCCCCGGAGAGCGCCGGTGACGTCGCGGCCATCCCGTACCCGTACGCGGTGGACGCCGCCACCGGGGTGAAGGCGGCGGTCACCGCCGGTGCCGGCGCCGGTCGGATCAACCCCTGATCGAGGGCGGGCCGACGGTCGTCCCCGACCGCCGGCCCGCCTTACCC
>NZ_WVUH01000050.1 GCF_017614955.1 Micromonospora echinofusca | reverse complement strand
CCCGGCGCCGGCCCGCCCCGGCTCGCGGCAGCCCAGCGCTCGGCCAGACCGCTGGCCCGCCAGACCGCCCAGAGCACCGTCTCGGCCGTCGCGCCGGGTGTCTCCGCCGCCTCCCGCGCGGTACCGAGCAGACCGGCCACCGCCTGCGCCGGTTCGGCCCAGCGCCGGTCGATGCCGGCCAGTACCGCCGGATCGTGCAGCGCCTCGACGAGCAGGTCCCCGGAGGGGCGCCGGTCCCCGGTGGCCAGGGCCAGGGTCCGCAGCCCCTGGCGCAGCCGCCGCTCCGCCAACGGATCCGCCCCGCCCAGCGGCGAGTGCAGCAGCGCGACGGCCGCCTCCTCGTCCAACCGGGCCGGCTCCAGTGCACACCGCAGCAACAGCAGCAGCGGGGCCACCGCCGGTTGCTGGTGCAGCGGCAGGTCCTCGGCGTGCACCACGGTGGGTACCCCGGCGGTGTGCAGGGCCCGTTGCACCGCCGGCAACTGCCGGGCGGTCGACCGGACCAGCACGGCCATCCGGGACCAGGGCACCCCGTCGAGCAGGTGCGCCGAACGGAGGGCGTGCGCCAGGTAGGCCGCCTCGCTGGTCGCCGAGCGGAACACGCGTACCTCGACGGAGCCCGGCTCGGCGTCGGGCCGGGAGGCCAGCCGGCGGTGGGTACCCGGCCCGCGCAGCCGCCGGGCCAGCCGCCCGGTCGCGGCGAGCAGGCCGGCACCGGCCCGGTAGGAGGTGTCCAGCAGCACCGTCCGGGCGGGGGCCCCGGAGGCCGTCCGGAACCGGTGCGTGAAGGCACCCACCACGGCCGGGTCGGCGCCCCGGAAGGCGTACGTCGAGGAGTCCGGGTCGGCGAAGGCGATCAGCGGACGCCCCCCGCCGGCCACCGTCGCCAGCAGGTCCACCTGCGCCGGGTCGGTGTCGGCCAGCTCGTCGACGTACACGTACGCCAGCCGGTGCCGCTCGGCGTCGCACAGCTCGGGGTCGTCGGCGAGCAGGCCGGTGGCCGCCCGGACCAGCTCCGCCGGGTCGTACGCGACGGAACCCCGGTTGCTGACGTCCCGCAGGGCGAGGACCGCGACGTACTCGCGGAGGAACCGGGCCGCCGCCGGCCAGTCGGCCCGGCCCAACCGCTCGCCCAGCCGGGCCAGCTCCACCGGGCCGATCCCCCGCTCGGTGGCCCGTTGCAGCAGGTCCCGGAGCTGACCGGCGAAGGCCCGGGTACGCAGTGCGGGGCGCAGCTCCTCAGGCCAGCCGACCGGGTCGGCCTCGTCGGCCGGATCGGGTCGCTCCGGGTCCGGGCCGGTCACCCCGTCCACCATGTCCAGCAGCTCACGGATGATCAGATCCTGCTCGGGCCCGGTGAGCAGCCGGGGGGACGGCTCGCCCCGCTCGGCCGCCGAGCGGCGGAGCAGGCCGAAGGCGTACCCCGGGAAGGTCCGCACGAGTGGCTCGTGCACCACGCGGCGCCCGCCCCCGGCGATCCGCGCCTCGATCCGGTGCCGGAGCGCGGTGGCCTGCCGGCGGCTGAAGGTGAGCACCAGGATCCGCTCCGGGTCGACCCCCTCGTCGACCCGGGCGGCGACCGCCTCGACCAGGGTGTCCGTCTTGCCGGTACCCGGGCCGCCGAGGACCAGCAGCGGGCCCTGGGTGTGCGCGACCACCTCGCGTTGCCGGGGGTCGTCGTGGCGGGCCGGCGCGGCCTCCGCCGGCCGGCGGACCAGCCGGTACGCCTGCATGGCGCCCATCTCACCATGCCCGTGCGACACCCGGCGAACCGGACATCCCACCGTGACCGGCGGGGCGCGCCGGCCGGGGTGGTGGGTCAGCCGAGGCGGGCCTCGATGGCGTCCAGCGCCGCCGGCACCGAGTCGACCACGGTGAGCAGGTCGAGCCCGGCCGGACGGATGAACCCCTCGCCGGTGAGCCGGGCCAGCCACTCGGTCAGCGGCCGGTAGAAGCCCTCGCTGTCCACCAGCACCATCGGCTTGGTGTGCATGGCCAGGGTGGCGGTGGTCCAGACCTCGAAGAGTTCGTCGAGGGTGCCCAGCCCGCCGGGCAGGGTCAGGAAGGCGTCCGACTTGTCGATCATCGCGGTCTTGCGGCTGGCCATCCCGTCGGTGACCACCAGTTCGCTGGAGGCGAGGTCGGCGACCTCCAGGTCGACCAGCGCCTGCGGGATCACCCCGACGGTGGGGGCGCCGGCGGCCCGGGCCCCGTCGGCCACCGCCCCCATCATGCCGACGCAACCGCCACCGGAGACCAGCGTGTGGCCCCGCCGGCCGATCTCCTCCCCGGTGAACCTGGCCAGGTCCAGGTACCGCTGGTCGAGGGTGCGGGAGGAGGCGCAGAAGACACAGATGGCGGCCATGCTCAGAACCTACGCCCAGCTTCGGACGCGCCCCGACGGGCCGCCTCGGTCTGCGCCTCGGCCGTCTCCTGGACCGCCTCCCGCTCGGCGGTGAGCGCCGCGTCGGCGTCCACGATGTGCCGGACCGCAGCCGTCACGTCGTCGGTCAGGCAGATCAGGTCCAGGTCCGCGTGACCGATCTTGCCGTCGACGGCCATCGTGTCCCGCAGCCAGTCGAGCAGGCCCCGCCAGTAGTCGGTGCCCATCAGCACCACCGGGAACCGGGTCACCTTGCCGGTCTGCACCAGGGTCAGCGCCTCGAACAGCTCGTCCATCGTGCCGAAGCCACCGGGCAGGACGACGAAGGCCTGGGCGTACTTGACGAACATGGTCTTGCGGGCGAAGAAGTACCGGAAGTCGATGGCCAGGTCGACCCACTCGTTGATGCCCTGCTCGAAGGGGAGTTCGATGCCCAGCCCGACGGAGAGTCCGCCGGCCTCGGTGGCGCCCCGGTTGGCCGCCTCCATCACGCCGGGCCCACCCCCGGTGATCACCGCGTACCCGGCGCGGGCCAGCGCCCCGCCCAGCTCCTCGGCCATCCGCCACTCCGGGCTCTCCGGCTTGCTGCGGGCGGAACCGAAGACGCTGACCGCCGGAGGCAGGTCGGCGAGGGTGTCGAAGCCCTCGACGAACTCCGAGAGGATGCGCAGGGCCCGCCACGCGTCCTTGGTCTTCCAGTCCTCGCGCCCCCGCGAGTCGAGCAGCCGCTGGTCCGCGGTGCTGGTCGGGATGGCGCTGCGGCGCAGGGTGACCGCGCCCCGGTGCCGCTCCCGGCCGGTCGCGGTCCGGTCGGCGGGCCCGGCGGTCCGGTCGGCGGCTACGGCGGTCCGGTCGGCGGCTACGGCGGTCCGGTCGGCGGCGTTCTTGTGGTCCATGGGGAGAACGGTAGTGGAGTGACCTGGCCAGGTCCCGGAAGGCGGCGGAGCGGGCGACCGAAAGCCGACAGGAAGGACGAGGTTCGCAGGCAACTAATTCGGTCGCACGTGCGTCTTACCATTCACATACCGGGTATGCCTGGCAGACGCGGCGGACAGACCAGGGCCGCCGTGGGTGCGCAGTGCCGCGTCTCTCGGGGGAGGAAGCAACCGTGATCAGCAACAGCGAGATGATCCGGATCCGGCGACAGATGCAGCGTCGGATCCGCGACGTGGTGGCCGAGCGGCGGCGGGCCCGGCTGGAACAGCCGGTCGTCGACGCCGTCGACGAGGCCGACGCGGCGGCCGAGGCGTGTCCGGCAGGGGCCTGCGGCACGGGCGGCTGACCGCGCGGGGACGAATCCCGCCCGGGACCGGACCACCGGTCCCGGGCGGGGGTGACTCAGGACAGCCAGCGGTACAGCGTCGCCGCCCCGTCCCGGATCTTGCTGATCTCGACGTGCTCGTCCGGGTGGTGGGCCAGGTTCGGGTCACCCGGTCCGAAGTTCAGCGCCGGTACGCCCATCGCCGCGAACCGGGCCACGTCCGTCCAGCCCAGCTTGCCGATCGGCGCCGCACCGACCGCCGCCAGGAACTCCCGGGCCGGCGCCGCGTCCAGCCCCGGAGCAGCTCCGGCCACCGAGTCGGTCACCGTGACCTCGAAGCCGGCGAAGACCTCGCGGACGTGCGCGTGCGCCTCCTCCTCCGTCCGGTCCGGCGCGAACCGGTAGTTCACCTCGATCTCGCACCGGTCCGGCACCACGTTCCCGGCCACCCCGCCGTGGATGCGGACCGCGTTCATCCCCTCCCGGTACTCGCACCCGTCGATGACGACCCGGCGGGCCTGGTACTCGTTCAGCCGCCGGAGCACCTCACCGGCAACGTGGATGGCGTTCACCCCGTGCCAGGAGCGCGCCGAGTGGGCGCGTACCCCGGTGGTGGCGACCATCGCCCGCATGGTCCCCTGGCAGCCCGCCTCGACCACCCCGTACGTCGGTTCGAGCAGGACCGCGAAGTCGGCCGTCAACCACTCCGGGTGCGCCTGCGCGACCAGGAACAGGCCGTTGTACTTCGACTCGATCTCCTCCGCCTCGTAGAAGAAGTACGTCACGTCGTACCTCGGCTCGGGCAGGGTCACCGCCAGGTGCAGCGCGTACGCCACCCCGGACTTCATGTCGGAGGTGCCGCAGCCGTACATCAGGTCGCCGCGCATGCTGGACGGGAAGTTGGCGTTGTGCGGCACGGTGTCCAGGTGCCCGGCGAGCACGACCCGCTGCGGGCGGCCCAGGTCGGTCCGGGCCATCACCGTGTTCCCGTACCGCTGGGTGGTCAGGTGCCCGACGCCGCGCAGCACCTCCTCGACGCAGTCGGCGATCGCCTTCTCGTTCAGCGAAACGGACTCTATGTCGACCAGCGCCCGGGTCAACGCGACCGGATCGGCCAGTACATCGGGGGTCAACGGGTTCCTCATGCTGGGCACGGTACCGTCAAAACCGGTGCGCACGAGCAGTGATCTTGCGAGCCCCGCAGCCGCGAACGAAAGGTGGACCCGTGACATCCGCACAGCCCGCGTGGGGCATCGGCCTGGCCACCGTCACCGCCGACGAGCAGGTCCTCGACACCTGGTACCCGACCGGGAAGCTCGGTCTGGGCGACCTGCCGCTGGTGCCCGGTGAGGACCAGGGGGACGTGCTCGACCTGCCGCCGAGCGCGATCGGCGAGCGGGCCCTGCCGGGGCTGCGGACGGTCGTGGTGGTCACCGAGATCGGCTCGCTGGCCGACCCGATCAAGGACACCCCGGACGCGTACCTGCGGCTGCACCTGCTCTCCCACCGGCTGGTCCGGCCCAACGGGCTGAACCTGGACGGGATCTTCGGCGCCCTGCCGAACGTGGCGTGGACCTCGGCCGGGCCGTGCCCGCCGGAACGGGTCGACGAGCTGCGGGTGATCGAGCGGGCCGCCGGCCGGCACCTGGCGGTGTACGGGGTGGACAAGTTCCCCCGGATGACCGACTACGTGACCCCGTCCGGGGTACGCATCGCCGACGCGGACCGGGTCCGGCTCGGCGCCCACCTGGCCCCCGGTACCACCGTGATGCACGAGGGTTTCTGCAACTTCAACGCCGGCACCCTGGGCACCTCGATGGTGGAGGGCCGGATCGTGCAGGGGGTGGTGGTCGGTGACGGTTCGGACATCGGCGGCGGTGCCTCGATCATGGGTACCCTCTCCGGCGGCGGCACCGAGAAGATCAGCATCGGGCAGCGCAGCCTGATCGGCGCGAACGCCGGGGTCGGCATCTCGCTCGGCGACGACTGCGTGGTCGAGGCCGGCTGCTACGTCACCGCCGCCTCGAAGATCGCCCTGCCGGACGGGCGGGTGGTCAAGGCCCGGGAGCTGTCCGGGGTGGACGGCCTGCTCTTCTGGCGCAACTCGCAGACCGGGGCGCTGGAGGCCCGACCGCGTACCGGCCGGGGCATCGAGCTGAACGCCGCCCTGCACGCCAACGACTAAGAGCGACCGGCAACAGGGCTGGCAGGGCTGCGACGTGCCCTGGCGCGTCGGCTGGCGGCGTTGTCGTCGTCGGCCATGCCACACCGGCATGACCTCCTCCTCCGCCTTGCCACCCTCGGCCAGGCCCCGCCTCGCCACCACCGCCCTGTTGCCGGGCGCTCCAACCCGGACACCGTCCGGGCCCCGACCGCGGTGGTGCGGGGCCCGGACGGGTGCCGTCACTTCAGCCGGTACGCCCCGATGACGTACTGGCCGACCGTGTTACCGGCGCTGTCGGTGGCGGTGGCCCGCAGCGACGCGTGGCCGGTGCCGGCCGGGTGCACGACCCGGGCCACCCAGCCGTGCGCACCGGGCCGGACCGCCGTCGGGGTCCAGGTCCGCCCACCGTCGTACGAGACGTCGACGGTCAGCGTCCGCACGTCGGCGGCCGGGGCACCCGGCTGCCGCTCCACGGTGACCGGGATGCCGAACGTCTTCCCGGCCGGCGCGCTGTTGTCGACGGCCAGCTTCGGCGCGAACCGCACCACCATGGCCGGCAGCGGGACCGGCCCGTCCCCTTCGGCGTGCCGGGAGCGGAACGTCCAGCTCGCCCCGACCTCGGTGGCGAGGTCGGTGAAGGCCCGCCGGGCCACCGTCTCCACCCGGTAGTCGGCCGCCTCGGCCGGCACCTCGAACGAACCCCACCCCGGGTCGGTCGTCTCGCCGACCAGCTCGCCGTTGCGGTAGAGCGCGGTCCGGGCGCTGTCGTTGAGCGAGCCGCCCAGGTGCCCGGCACTGTCCGCGTGCACCGGCAGGTAGACGCCGATCACGTCACCCGACCGGGTGATCCCCTCGTCGCCCCAGCGCAGGGGCGGGAAGAGCGGCCCGTACGGGGCGGTGTTCCAGACCTCGGCGTACCGCCGGCCACCGGAGTAGGCGGTGGGCGGGGAGACCAGGACCGACTTCACGTCCAACCAGCCGTCCTCGCTGCGGACCCCGAAGTCGAGTTCGGTCTCCCACCGGGTGCCCCTGACGTTGTAGTACTCGGTCCGCTGACCGGGCACCGCGGTGGGCAGGATGATCGCCGAGGCCCCGGTGTTGTGCCCGACCAGCTCCGGGATGACGATCCGCTCGGTGAGCAGCTTCGGGTCACCGCCCCGGAACCGGTGGGTGACCGAGGCCAGATCGCCGCTGCGGTAGTGCTTGTAGAACCCGGTCGGCATCCGGCCGGGCACCGCTTCGGCCACCGCGTACAGGTAGGGGCTGCTCGCCGCCCTCAGATCGGCCCACTGGCTGCTGACCGTGGCCACGAACTGCTCGCCGCTGACCGTACGCCCGAGCTGCCCGCTGGACAGCCCGCTGAAGCTGTCCGCCCAGAGGCCGATGCTGTAGGAACCCTCGTCGGTCAGGAAGTTGGCGGTCAGGTCGATCAGGGCCGGCGTCGCCGACTTGTGGGGCACGGTGGTCTTCACCGGCTTCGCCCGCCGGGCGTCCACCGCGACCCGCACGTCCCCGTCGACCACCAGCTCCGGCTGGGCGAGCATGGTGAAGGTGGTCCAGACGCCGTCCGCGTCCACGGTCCACAGGTAGCTGGTCAGCCCGTAGCGGCCCTTGGGTACGCGCAGTTCGGCGACCCCGTCCGGGTCGTACACGCTGTCGAACCGGAACCCGTCCAGCCCGACCAGCAGGGTGTCGTAGTTGGTGGTCCGGCGCCCCGAGCGGTCGCGGTGGTCCAGGGTGAGGGTGTAGCTCTCCACCTCCCGGTGCACGGCCAGCGGCGTGGTCACCTGTCCGGTACCGGAGCGGGCGACGAGCTGACCGGTGAAGTACCCGTCCGGTGCGGCGATCCGGGTGTCGGCGGTCACCGTCACCTCGGCCCGCCCCCCGGCCGGTACGGTCAGCCGCGTGGCACCGAGCCGGAACATGCCGGCCGGGGCCGGGGCGCCGCCGGGGCCGGTCACCGCGAGGGAGAGGTCCAGCGTGACCGCCGTACCGCCGGGGTTGGTGTAGCCGACCGTCCGGGCGACCGGGGTGTCGTCGTCGTGCGGCCAGCGCGCCCGACCGAACGAGACCGAGGTCGGTTCGCTGGTCACCGCCTGGGTGATGGCCCGGGCCACGTCCACCCGGCCGGCGCCCTGCTGGTACGCGGTCTGGCCGGGGTGGGGCTTGGCCGAGGCCATCAGGGTGGCCTTGAGCCGCCCGGCGCGCCAGTCGGGGTGCTGCTGGGCGAGCAGCGCCGCCGCACCCGCGACGTGCGGGGTCGCCATCGACGTGCCGGAGAGGGTCACGTACTGCTCGCCGACCGGGTCGCCGAGCTGGGTCCCGGCGCCCCGGGCGGCCACGATGTCCACGCCGGGCGCGGTGATGTCGGGCTTGATCGCGTCGTCGCCGACCCGTGGTCCCCGGCTGGAGAAGTCGGCGAGCCGGTCGGAGCGGTCGACCGCGCCGACGGAGAGCGCGGCGTCCGCCGTGCTCGGTGAACCGACCGAGCCGTCCGAGCCGTCGTTGCCGGCGGCGATGACGAAGAGGGCACCGGTCTGCGCGGTCAGGGTCTCGACCGCCTCCTCCAGCGGGTCGGTCTCCGGGGTGTCCCGGCCGCCGAGGCTCAGGTTGACCACCGTGGCCCGCTTGTCGGTGGCCGCCCAGTGCATGCCGGCCAGGATGGCCGACTCGGAGCAGCCGAAGGACTCGCAGACCTTGCCGGAGACCAGGGTGGCGTCCGGGGCGACCCCCCGGTACTTCCCGCCGGAGGCGGCGCCGGAGCCGACGATGGTGGAGGCGACGTGGGTGCCGTGCCCGACGGTGTCGCCCTCCTCCGGTACGTCGCTGAAGTTGCGCGAATCGGCGATCCGGCCGGTCAGGTCCGGGTGGGCGCCGTCCACCCCGGTGTCGAGTACCGCGACGGTCACCCCCCGACCGGTCAGGCCGGCGGCGTGCGCGGCGGGCGCGCCGATCTGGGCCACACTGTGGTCGAGGTTGATCCGGCGCCGGCCGTCGAGCCAGATCCTGTCGACACCCCCCGCCGTGTCGACGCGGGCGCCGGACCGGGTCGTGGTGAGCCCCGCCCAGACCGTCGCGGCCCGGTCCTTCGACGCCGTGGCCGCCACACCCCCGATCGCCGGCAGGTCCCGGGTGATCCGGGTCCCGGCGGTCGCGGCGACGGTCCGCCGGTCGGCGCCCGGCCGGTACGTCAACAGGAGCGGGAGGGTGTCCCGCCGCGCGTCGTCGTACCCGGACTCCACCAGCTCCGTGACGTCGAAGAGCCGCTGGTCGACCCGGCCGGTGCGCAGCAGCGCCACGGCGTCCTGCGGTACCACCCGGACGTGCCCGTCGGCCCGGGTGACCAGGAAGCGGAGGTGGGCCCGCCCGGCGCCCGGTCGTACGCTCACCGCGCCACCGGCGGTCAGCGTGACCCGGTCACCGGTGAGCAGGGTGACGGTGGACGGGGCAGCCGGTCCCCGGTCGGCGCCGGCCACCGTGGAGCGTGGCCGGTCGGGACGGTCGGGTGGCGCGGCCCGGCCGGCCGCCGGGACACCGAGTACCAGGCCGAGCGCGAGTCCGGCGCCGGTCAGTTTCCGTGTTCGCCGCAACGCGAACCTCCTCGTGGAGCGTTGTTACAGACGGATGGTCTACATTGACCACACCCAGACTTGCATACCCGGTATCCATGATGGAGTCAGAAATATTACTAAATATGGAGGCAAAGTAATTTTTCCCCTCCAACCACGCCAATCGACCCCCCGCACCGGGTGCGGCACCCGCCCGGAGCGCGGTGAGCTGCGAAAACAACTGTTCACGTACGGGTGAATCGACTGGCCATCCGTACATCGGAGGAGCACTCTGGGTAGTGAGGTCATCACTCCCAGGGGAGGCTGCGATGGCTGCTCGGGTTGTGGAGCTACGGGTACACGGGGTGTCGAACACCCCACCGGCGGACATCCTCTGCCTGACCCCGGAACCCGGAGCGGACGGTCCGATCCCGTGGCTGGTCGCGGGTGACGCCATGACCGGTTTCTACCGGTCCACCGCGCCGGACCCGGCCGAGCCGGTGGCCGTCGAGGCGTACAGCTGGGGACAGCTCACCTCGGGTGCGCGTACCGCCAAGGACGTGGAACGGGCGCTCTGGACCGCCCTGCTCCCGTTCACCCTGGCGAACGTCGCCCTGCACGCCCGGCCGGACGTCCCGGCCGACCCGGAGACCGAACGGTGGCGGGACCGGCCCGGCATCGCCGCCTGGCTCATCCGGCTCTTCTGCCTCAGCCTCACCGGCACCCTGGTACTCGCCGCCACCGGTATCGGGGTCGACCTGATCGGTTGGCAGTGCGTGGACGACGTCTGCCTGCGCCGGATCCCCGGCCCGTGGGAGTTCCTCGGCACCGGCTGGTGGGGTGCCGGCGCCCACTCCCTGGCCGTCGGGCTGCTCGTCCCACTCGGCCTGCTCACCGTCATCGGCCTGCTCACCTGGCGTACCTACCAGTACGAGGCGGCCATGCCGGCCGGCACCGGGGCACCGGACCCCGGACCGCTGACCAACCCGCTCCAGGACCCCACCTTCTGGTGCGGGGAGGGGCAGGTACGCCGGGCGGCCGTCCTGCACCTCTGCACCGGCGTGGTGATCGCCGCCGCGGTACCGCTCGGCGCCGTCCTGGTGATGGACCCGCCCACCGGGGGGCGGGCGGTCCTCGCCTGGTCCACCGTCGTCCTGCTCACCGTCCCGCTGGCGATCACCCTGGTCGCGCTCGGTCAGCCGTACCTGAGCCGGCGGGCCGGGGACACCCCGCTCGGGCCGTGGAGCGCCCTGATCGCCGTCCTCACCCTGGCCGGGCTGCTCGGCACCATCGCCCTGCTGCTGCTGCCCGACGGGCCGGCCGGCATCCCGCTGGCCGACCAGCGCCCACCCGACGGCTGCACCCACGACGGCAGCATCCCCGGCTGCCACGAGGACCGCTCGCTACCCGGGTTCGACTGGATCATCGCCTGGTACGGCACCGGTCAGGCGATCCTGCTACTCGCCATCGGGACGGTCTCCCGGTCCGGCCGCCGGGCACTGCTGGTACCGGCCGCCGGGGTGGCACTGATCGTCCTGGGCAGCGGCTGGCTCGGTGGCTGGTTGCCCGGTGCACCGCCCGCGCCGGACTGGCTGAGTACCCCGCTGGTGGCCGCCCCGGCGGTCACCCTCGCGGCCCTCGGTCTGCTGCTCCCGGCCACGCCGTCCGCCTCCGCCGGACCCCCGCCGGGCCGTCGGGACCGGGTCGCCTGGGGCTACCGCGGTCCCGCGCTGATCGCCGGGTTCGGCTGGCTGCTCGGCATCGCCTACAGCGCCGGTGGGCTGTACTGGGCCACCGACTGGCTCAACAACGGTGCCACCCCGAGCGGTCTGTCCGCCATCACCCCGCCGTTGCCGGTGATGTGGGCCGGGCTGGCCTTCCTGGTCGCCCTGGTCGGGCTGGCGCTGACCGGACTGCGGGCCTGGTGCCTCTTCGTCGGGTTACGCCGCCGTCGGCTCGCCGCGCTGACCCGCCCGGCCGTCGCGCCGCCCCGTCCACCGACGCCACTGTCCGGCCACGACCTGCGCCGGTGCCGGGACGTGGCCGCCTTCCAGGCCCTGCACCGACTGGTCGGCGGGCACGCCCTGCGGCTGTCCGGCTGGTTCGCGGCCGGTACGGTCCCGCTCGCCGTCGCCGGCCTGGCCGGTGGACTGGCCCACACCCGCCCGGTACCCGCCCAGCCGGCCGGCTGGGAGGTCGCCCTGAAGACCGCCGTGGACATCGGCGACTCGCTGCTCGGTTGGCTGCCGGTCGCCATCTCCGGGGTCGGCCTGCTGGTCTACCGCAACGACACGGTCCGCCGGTCGGTGGGGGTCCTCTGGGACGTCGGCACGTTCTGGCCCCGGGCCGCCCACCCGCTCGCGCCACCGAGCTACGCCGAACGGGCGGTACCCCAGTTGCAGACCCGGACCGCCGGCCTGCTCGCCCTCCCCGGATCGCACCCGTACAAGGCGGACGCGGTCATCCTCTCCGGGCACAGCCAGGGCGCGGTGATCTCCGCAGCGGTGATCCTCCAGATGCCCGCCCAGTGGCGACGCCGGATCTGGTTCTTCTCCTACGGCTGCCAGTTCACCCGCCTCTACGGCCGGGTCTTCCCCGCCTTCTTCGGACCGGACCGGCTGCGTACCCTGACCACCGCGCTGAGCCGCGACCACGGCACCGGCCCGGACGGGGGCGACGCCACCGGCCCGGAGGGACGTCCCGAGCCGGGCTGGACGAACTTCTGGCGGGACACCGACCCGCTCGGCTGGCAGGTGACCGCCGGCGAACGGGAGGTGATCGTCCAGGACCCGGCGGCCCTGCACCCGAGCGGCGGTGAGGTGACCGACCCACCGATCCGCAACCACAGCGGCTACCCGGAGGCGCCCGAGTACCGCCGTGAGCGGGCCCGGGTGGCCACCCTGCTCAGCGGCGCGGTACCCGCCCCCCGGGCCGGGACCGGCTGACCCGGTGGGCCGGGCGGGTCCGATCGGTCCGATGGGTCCGGTGGGCCGGCCGGCCGTCGGGGCCACCGGGCGTCCGGCCGGGAACACCCGTCGATCACGCAGAGCAAATGCCCCTCGGAGAGACCGCTCATCACCTGGAGTGACGAGCCACGCGTGGGGGTCAACCGCACTCCACGCGCTTTGCTCTGCTTCAATCCCGGAAACACCGACAACGAGCTGGGCTTCTCCTCGATGGCAGGCCCGACGGCGACGCCGAGCCAGTTACAGCAGGTGACTGTTTCCTCCGCTGAAGCAGAGCAAAGCGTGCCGGGTACCCTCGACGACCCGACGGTGACGGTCGCGGACCGTGACGATCGAACGGCAGGGACCGACGACGCCGGTCGGCCGCCAGCCCCCACCCAGCGGCGCGAAGACCGCCGGTCAGGCCGGCTCCAGCCGGACCACCAGGTCGGCCTGCCGGGCGGTGCCGGCAACCAGCGTGGCGTTGGCCTCGTCGCTCCCCCGCGCCCACGCCTCCGCCTCGGCCGGAGAGCGACCGTACGCGACGTGCCGTTCGGTCAGCCGCCGCACCCGCTCCCCGGCATCCAGATCGAGGAACCACGCCTCGTGCAGCAGCGACCGCACCTCGTCCCACGGGTCGGTGGACAGCAGCAGATAGTTCCCCTCGGTCACCACCAGACGCACCGACGGCGACACCGGGATCGCCCCGGCCACCGGCTCCTCCAGATCACGGCGGAACTCCGGCGCGTAGACCGTCGTCGGCTCCAGCCGGTGCAGGCGACGCAGCAGGGCGACGTACCCGTTGGCGTCGAAGGTGTCCACCGCGCCCTTGCGTCCCGCCCGGTCCAGCCGCCGCAACTCGACCTGGGCCAGGTGGAAGCCGTCCATCGGCACCAGGCAGGCGGCCGGTCCGACGGCGGCGACGATCCGCTCGGCCAGGCTCGACTTGCCGGCACCCGGCGCCCCGGCGATACCGAGGAGCTGACGCGGCCCGGCATCGGCCAGCGTCCGCGCCCGGTCCGCCAACTGCTCGAAGGTGCACCCGCGCGGTTCGGGTGGGGTGCCCGTCACCGGTCCAGGACCGGCTCGCTGATCGCGAACCGCGCCTCCACGCCCGCCTGCACCGTCTGCACCTGCGGATCCAGGTCCAGCTCCGGGGCCGCCTCGGCTCCACCACCGAACCCGAACGCCGCCCGCGTCAGCATCGGCTGGCTGCTCATCCCGGTGTCGGTCAGCTCCAGCAGGGCCGTCACCCGGGCACCGAGCGCCTCCGCGTACTCGCGGGCCCGCTGCACCGCGTCCCGGATCGCCGCGTGCCGGGCCTCCCGGTGCACCGGACTGTCCGGGCGCAACGACCACCAGGGACCGGCGACCTCGACCTGCTCCTGCTCGGCCAACCGCAGCATCAGCTCACCGAGCACCGCGAAGTCGGTCATCGTCACCGTCGTGGCCACACTGCCGTGGTACGCGGCCACCCGCTCCCCGGAGCGCTTGAACTCGGGCCGGACCCGCAGGTCACCGGTCTCCCGCCGGTCGACGGCCGAGCCGTACTCCTCGATCAGCACCCGGACCGCGGCGGCCCGCTCGGCGAGCCGGGTCAGGGTCGCCTGACGGTCCCGGTCCCGTGCCACCGCCGTGACGGTGAACCGGGCGATCTCCGGGGGAACCTCACGGAACGCCTCGCCGCGTACCGCGACGACCGGGGCATCGACCATGGCTTCACCCTAGCGGCGCGACGCCGTCCCCGCCGGGTTCGTCGTCGTCCGGACGGTGCACCAGGTACGTCACCGTCGCGTCCCGCACCTCGCAACCGGTCAGGTGCCCCCCGGCGGCGCCCAGCTCCAGCAGGAAACGCAACTCCTCGTCGAGCGGTCCGGCCAGCGGAAAGGACCGCCGCGACCGGGTGAACCGCCGCTCGGGAAGGCTGGCCCGCAACGCCTGCGCCCGCCGGTAGTACGCGAGCAGCCGATCACCGTCGGCGGACCGCAGCGCCGCCGTGAGCCCGTCCAGGAACGCGGTCACCCCGGCCAGTTGCGCGAGGACCTCCGCCCGGTTGCTCAGCAGCATGTCCACCGTCCGCTTCGCCGGGGTACCGGCGACCCGGGTACCGTCCCGGAAGCTCCCGGCGGCGAGGCCGAGCACCGCGTCGCGGACCGGCGAGCCGGCGGTGGCCCCGGCGAGACCGCCGGCGAGCAGGTGCGGTACGTGCGAGGCGAGGGCGACCACCGAGTCGTGGACCGTCGGGGACATCGGCACGATCCGCGCCCCGAACACGTCCACGATCAGGGCGGCCAGCTTCCGGAACGGGCCGGGCAGGGTCTCGGCGGTCGGGCAGAGCACCCAGGCGGCCCCGGCGAAGAGATCCGGTACCGCCGAGACCAGCCCGGCCCGCTCGGCGCCGGCCATCGGGTGCCCCGGGACGAAACGGTGGGCCAGTCCGTGCGCCGTGGCGGCTGCCGCCACCGCCGACTTGGTGCTGCCCACGTCGGTGAGGACACAGTCCGCGCCCGTCCCGGCACCGATCCGGGCCAGCATCTCCGGCAGGGCGGCGAGCGGGGCACCGAGGAACACCACGTCCCGGTCCCGGACCGCGTCGGCCAGCTCGTCGGGAAAGGTCAGCCCCTGCCGACGCCCCTCGGCCCGGGTCGCCGGATCCGGGTCCCACCCGGACACCGGCAGGCCGGCCCGGTGCAGCCGGAGCAGGATGGAACCACCGATCAGACCGGTACCGACCACCGCCGCCCGGAGCGGCGCACCGCCTGTCTCCACCATCCGCAGGACCTCGGCGTCTCGACCAGGTACCGGGCGGGTCAGTGCCGCAGCCGGTCGGGTACGGCGGCGATCCGCTCGTCCGACTCGGTCAACGCGACCCGGACGTGCTGCTCCCCGCCGGGGCCGTAGAAGACGCCGGGCGCGGCGAGGATGCCCCGCTCGGCCAGCCAGCCGACGCTGCGCCAGCACTCCTCGCCCCGGGTGACCCAGAGGTAGAGCCCGGCCTCGGAGTGGTCGATGGTGAACCCGGCCGCGGTGAACGCCTCGGCCAGCCGGACCCGCCGGGCCGCGTACCGGTCCCGCTGCGCGGTGGCGTGCTCCTCGTCGCCGAGCGCGGCCACCATGGCGGCCTGCACCGGCGCCGGCACGATCATCCCCACGTGCTTGCGGACCTTGAGCAGCTCGGCGACCAGGGTCGGGTCACCGGCCACGAACCCGGCCCGGTACCCGGCCAGGTTGGACCGCTTGGAGAGCGAGTGCACCGCCAGCACCCCGTCGTACGAGCCGCCGCAGACCTCCGGCGAGAGCACCGAGACCGGCTCGACCTCCCAGCCCAACGGCAGGTAGCACTCGTCGCTGGCGACCACCACGCCCCGCTCCCGGGCCCAGTCGACCACCTTGCGCAGGTGGGCGGCGGGCAGGACCCGACCGGTCGGGTTACCGGGCGAGTTGACCCAGATCAGCCGGACCCGGGGGGTCGGACCGACCGCGGTCAGCGAGTCGGTCCGCAGCACCTCGGCACCGGCCAGTTGCGCCCCGTCCGCGTAGGTCGGGTAGCAGACGCGCGGGACCACCACGGTGTCGCCCGGACCGATCCCGAGCAGGGTGGGCAGCCAACCGACCAGTTCCTTGGAGCCGATCGTCGGCAGCACGCCGAATCCCTCCGCCGCCCCGCAGGCCCGGCGCACCCAGGCGGTGATCGCCGCCCGCAACGCCGGGGTGCCGGCGGTCAGCGGGTACCCCGGGCTGTCGGCCGCCCCGATCAGCGCCGCCTGGATGACCGGCGGCACCGGGTCGACCGGCGTCCCCATGGAGAGGTTGATCAGGCCACCCGGATGTGCCGCGGCCGTACGGGCCGCGGCGTCCAGGGCGTCCCAGGTGAACTCGGGCAGCCGGGCCGAGACGGCCGCAGGGCGGTTCAGTGGCCCTCTCCGCGCGGCGGCTGGGCGGCCACGAACGTGGCGTCCTTCTCCACCTTGCCGATCTTGGAGGCGCCACCCGGCGAGCCCAGGTCCTCGAAGAACTCGTAGTTCGCCCCGGTGTAGTCCTTCCACTGCTCCGGCACGTCGTCCTCGTAGAAGATCGCCTCGACCGGACAGACCGGCTCACAGGCACCGCAGTCGACGCACTCGTCGGGGTGGATGTAGAGCATCCGGTTGCCCTCGTAGATGCAGTCGACCGGGCACTCCTCGATGCATGCCTTGTCGAGCACGTCCACGCAGGGCTCGGCGATGATGTAGGTCACCGGTCTTCTCCTCCGCAAGCTACGCCGCGATCACCCGCGACGGTAAGAGCCTAGTATCTCGCCGGGGAGGGGGTCGACCATGCTCCGACGGCAGGATGTGGGACACCGGATCGTAGTCCGGCGGATTGTGGGGATTCGTGACGGGCGGACGCTCTTCTCGGACGCGCTGGGCGAGTTGGTGGAGCTGAGCGAGACCCATCTCACTCTGGCCACCGCCCAGGGTCGGCTACGGGTACCCCACTCGGAGGTGCACCGGGCCAAACGGGTACCCCCGGCCCGGCGGCCCACCGCCGCCGCGATGACCGCCCTGGAACTCGCCGCCAACGAGGCGTGGCCGGCACCCGACCAGCACCGCCTCGGCGGCTGGCTGCTGCGCAGCGCCGACGGCTGGACCGGGCGGGCCAACTCGGCACTGCCGGTCGGCGACCCGGACCGTCCGCTGCCGGCCGCCGTCGACGCCGTGCAGCGCTGGTACGCCGACCGGGGACGGCCGGCGCAGGTCAACACGCCGCTGCCGCTGGCCGGTCCGGTCGGCGCCGAACTGGACACCCGGGGCTGGACGGCCAGCCCGCTGGTACTGGTGCAGACGGCCCCGCTGACCACCGTCGTCGACGCGGCACCGCCGGCCGCCGGGCTCCCCCCGGTCCGACTGGTGGCGGAGCCGTCGGACGACTGGATCGCGCTGGCGACCGACCGCAAGGGCGGCTTCCCACCGGCGGCCCGGCACGTGCTGACCGCCGTCGGTCAGCTCCGCTTCGCCGAGGTGTACGACGGGAGCGAGCTGGTCGCGATCGCCCGGGGCACGGTGACCGGACCGGACCGCTGGCTCGGGCTGAGCCTGGTCGAAGTGGTGGAGGGCGCCCGTCGGCGCGGCCTCGGCCGGCACGTGGTCGCGGCCCTGGCCGACTGGGGCCGCCAGGCCGGTGCCGGTGCCGCCTTCCTCCAGGTGGAGCAGCGCAACACGGCGGCGGTGGCGCTCTACCAGGGCCTCGGCTTCCGCACCCACCACACCTACCTCACCCGCCGCGAACCCTGACCGGGGCGGGTCCGCTCAGCGGCGTACCACCCGACGTGGCTTGGACTGCTTCAGTTCGGCGTACCGGCGCAGCGACTCCGAGCGGTGGTCCCAGCCGAGCGCGGTGAGCACCAGGTACCCGAGCAGCGTCCCGCCGGCCGCGAAGGCCGCGTAGAGCCCGATCTGGGCGAAGAACCCACCGGCCCCGTCGGCAAACGGGTGGCTACCGCTGAGGAACGGCCCGACCAGCACGGTCAGCGCCATCGCCAGCAGCACCGCAGCGGCCAGGTCCGCGCCCCACCGGGCGACCGGCACCCGCCGGCCCTGCACGAACGCGACCACCGCCAGGATCAGCCCGATCACCGCGAACATGACGAGCGAGATCCGGTCGGCCGCCTCGGTGTCGCCGTCGAACCCGAACCGGGTCACCAACCGGGCCACCACGTTGACCACGAACAGCACACCGGCGAGCACCCCGACCGGCAGCCACCGCTCCCTCATCCACGCCTCCCGCTGTGTCACCCGGCCGTACCGGGGTCTCCTGGCAGGAATATGTACCACCCGGAGCGGTCGGCCGTCATCACCCGGAACGGGTCGCCGCCGGGGCGAGGACGAGGCGGAACGTCATCACCGCGAAGGTCATCGCACCGGCGACGATCATGGCGAGACCGACCCAGTTGTCCCCGGCGAGCAGCAGGTCCCCCTCGTCGGTACGGACCGCCGCGACGACCATCAACCCGAACCAGGGCACCGCCGGCAGGGCGACCGCCCAGCCGGCACCCACCGCCCGGTGCGCGAACCAGCTCAACGCCACGTTGGCCACGACCACCACGGGTACCGCGACCCCGACCAGGTGACCACCGACCCGGACCCCGGCCAGCATCAGTTCCACCAGCCCGGTCAGCAGCGCGCCGGCCACCGCGAGCACACCGGCCACCGCCCGCAGCACCAGGTCGGCGGTCCGCAGCCAGGGTGCCGGCGGGGTCGGCTCGGCCGGTGGGCCCTGCGCGGGTACGACGGCGGACATCGACGGGCTCGGCAGGGTCACCGGACGCCGGCCGCTTCCGGCGGCCCCGGTTCCACCGGGGTCCGCGCCGCCGGCCCGGTCGGATCCGGGTCCCCCGCCGCCCCGGTCGGGTCCGGGTCGCCGAGCGGCAGCCCGGCGAAGAGGTCGTCCTCCCAGCCGTACGGCCCGGAGCCCGGCCCCCGGACACCCACGGCGAGGGTGTAGTACTCCACCCCCATGAACTCCGCGCCGAAGTTCCCGGCGATGGAGTAGAGCCAGGAGTTGTCCGGGATCTGGGTGGCGTGCGCCCGCATCGCCGCCTCCTTGGCGGCATGCTGGTCGGTGGCGTCGATCCGGGCGGCGATCTGCTCGTCGTCGGTGCCGAAGGGCAGCTCGTCGAGTTGGTCGACCCCGGCGAACGGGTTGTCCGACGACTCGGCGAAGGCGCTCATCCCGGCGGCGAGCACACTCTTCGGCAGGGCCGTCCAGTAGATCTTGGCCAGCCCGATGCCCTCGGCGGCGGCCAGCTCGGCGGCGCGCATCGCCACCCGGTGCGCCTGGATGTGGTCGGGGTGACCGTAGAAGCCGTTGTCGTCGTACGTGATCATGACCTGGGGCCGGACCTCGCGGATGACCGCCAGGAGCTGCGCGGCGGCGGTGTCCAGGTCGGCCCGCCAGAACGCCCGGGGGTGGTCGTTGGTCGGCGTGCCCATCATCCCGGAGTCCCGGTACCGCCCGGCGCCGCCGAGGAACCGGTGGTCGGTCACCCCGAGCGCCGCGCAGGACGCCGCCAGTTCGGCGATCCGGTACCCGCCGAGCTGGTCCGCCTCGGCGGCGGCGAGCTGGGCCAGCTCCGGTACGTGGATCTCCCCCTCCTCACCGAGGGTGCAGGTGACCAGGGTGACGTGGGCCCCGGCGGCGGCGTAGTACGCCATCGTCGCGCCGGTGCCGATCGCCTCGTCGTCGGGATGCGCGTGGACCAGCAGAAGCCGGCGGTCGGGCAGGTCAGTCACGACCGCCACTCTAGTGCCCTGGTCGGGTGCCCCGGCGTCGACGCGTCCACGCAGGTAGGCCACATCACCGCGGGGACCCCTCTACGATCTCGGGTGTGGAGTATCCGGAGCTGGCCGCCCGCACCCGCCGCTTCACCCGGGGCACCCCCCGCGCCGTCACGGTCGCCGACGACGGGTCCCGGGTGCTCTTCCTGCGGTCCGGTGGCCCTGAGGACCCAGCCGACGCACTCTGGCTGCTGGAGGTGGCGACCGGTACGGAGCGGCTGGTCGCCGATCCGGCGACGCTGCTCGGCGCGGAAGCCGACCTGGCCGCCCTGCCCCCGGCGGAACGGACCCTGCGGGAACGGCTGCGGCTCTCCGCCGCCGGCATCGGCTCGTACACCACCGACCCGGCGGCCCGGGTGGCCGTCTTCACGGTCGCCGGCCGGTTGTTCCGGGCCGACCTGGTGCACCTGGACGTGGTCGAGGTCGCGACCGTCGGACCGGCGATCGACCCCCGACCCGACCCGACCGGGCAGCGGCTGGCCTACGTCACCCAGACCGGGGGGACCGGCCAGCTCCGGGTGATCGAGCCCGACGGCACCGACAACCTGCTCGCCGGGGAGGACTCCGGGGTCTCCTGGGGGCTGGCCGAGCACATCGCGGCGGAGGAGTTCGGCCGGTACCGGGGCTACTGGTGGGCCCCGGACGGCCGGTCCGTGCTCGCCGCCCGGGTCGACGAGAGCCGGCTGCCCCGCTGGTACACCCACGACCCGGCCGCGCCGGAGAGCGAGCCGACCAGCGCCGCCTACCCGGCGGCCGGTGGGCCGAACGCCGAGGTGAGCCTGCACCTGCTCGACCTGGACGGCGGTTGGGTGGACGTGCACTGGGACCGGGAGACCTACCCGTACCTGGTGTCGGTGCACTGGGCGGAGAGCGGGCCGCTGATCACGGTGCTGCGCCGGTTGCAGCAGCACGGCCTGGTACTCGCGATCGACCCGCGGACCGGCGAGACCCAGGTGCACGCGGAACTGGCCGACCCACGCTGGGTGGAGCCGATCCCGGGTACCCCGGCGCACCTGCCGGACGGCCGGGTCCTCGTCGGCGGGGAACTGGCCCACGACGGGTACGACGCCCGCTGCCTGTTCGCCGACGGGACGCTGCTCACCCCGCCCTCGCTGTACGTCCGCCGGGTGGTGGGGCGGCTCGCCACCGGCGACGGGCCGGCCGACCTGGTGGTCGAGGCGAGTGACGGCGAGCCCAGCCAGCGGCACCTGTTCCGGGTCCGGACCACCATCGGGGCCGGCGTGGAGGCCCGCCCGCTGACCACCGACCCGGGTTGGCACACCGCTGCGGTCGGCGGGGACGTACTGGTGGTGGGTGCCGCCTCGCTCGACCACCCCGGCATCCGGTGGACGGTGTGGCGGGGTGACACCGAGCTGGCCACCCTGCGGTCGTTCGCGGCCACCCCGCCGTACGCCCCGCGTCCGGTGCTGGAGCGGGTCACCGACCGGGGGTTGCCGACGGCGGTGCTGTACCCCCGCGACCACGTGTCGGGGCGCCGGCTGCCGGTCCTGCTCGACGTGTACGGCGGGCCCGGTCACCAGGAGGTGGTGGCCGCCCGGGCGGCCTGGTTGGAGCGGCAGTGGTGGGCCGACCACGGGTTCGCCGTGGTCACCGTGGACAACCGGGGCACCCCCGGCGTCGCGCCCTCGTTCGAGAAGGTGATCCACCGGCGGGTCGCCGACGTGGTGCTGCTCGACCAGGTGGACGCGCTGACCGCGCTCGCCGGCAAGCACCCGGACCTTGACCTCGGGCGGGTGGCGGTCCGGGGCTGGTCGTTCGGCGGCTGGCTGGCCGGGCTGGCGGTGCTGCGCCAGCCGGAGCTGTTCCGCTGCGCCATCGTGGGCGCCCCGGTCACCGACTGGGCGCTCTACGACACCGCCTACACCGAGCGCTACCTGGGACTGCCGGACGAGGGTGTGGAGGTGTACGCCCACCACTCGCTGGTCGAGCTGGCCGCCGAGCCGGTCACCCGACCGGACGACGCCCGGCCGATGCTGCTGGTGCACGGGCTGGCCGACGACAACGTGGTGGCCGCGCACACGCTGCGCCTCTCCGCCGCGCTGCTGGCCACCGGCCGGCCGCACGCGGTGATCCCGTTGACCGGGGCCACCCACATGGCGGCCGGTGGTACCGCCGAACGCCTGCTCACCCTGGAACTCGACTTCCTCCGCACCCACCTGGGGCAGGTGTAAGGAAGGGCCCCCGGTTAACGCTTTCGGTAGAGGAAGGGCCCCTTGTTAACGCTCCGCGTTAACAAGGGGCCCTTCCTTGCACCTCGGGGCAGTCGGCTGACTACTGCTTCACGTGGACGTTCACGAAGGACGGGTAGCCGAAGATGCTGGAGATGAAGATCCCGCCGACCTTCGACCCGTGCAGGTAGTAGCCGTTCTCCACGAACAGCGGCACCGCCGGGGCCAGCTCCTTCATGATCCGCTGGTCGAGCTTCGCCCACTCCTTGCCCTGCTCGGTCACCGGCAGCGCGAGAACCCGGTCGAACTCGGCGTTGATCGCGTCGTCGTTGATGTACGACGTGTTGCTGTTGTTCTCCGCCTTGATGGTGCGACCGTCGAAGAGCACCGGCAGAATCGCCGCGCCACTGGGCCAGTCAGCCGCCCACTGGTCGGTGTAGAGGTCCCACTGGTTGTCCTTCTTGCCGACCTCGTCGAGCTTCGCGTCGGTTGGGATGGTCTTCACCGTGATCTTGAAGCCGGCCTTCTCCAGGTTGCCCTTGAGCTGGGTGGCCAGTTCGGTGGAGTCGTCGGAGATGCCGAGCACCAGTTCGGGGGTCTTGCCGGCGAGCAGTTCCTTGGCCTTATCCACGTTGCCGGTCGGGCCGGCCGGGTACGCGTCGTACTGCTCGTAGCCGATGGTCGACGGCGGCAGCAGCGTGGTGACCGCGCGGGCGGAGGCCTCACCGCCGTACGCCTTGATGAAGCCGGACCGGTCGATCGCGTAGTTGAGCGCCTGGCGTACCGCCAGGTCGGTGACCCGCTTGGTGTTGATGGTCAGCCGCCAGAGGCTGGGCGTCGGGCCCTGCACCGAGCGCGGCTTCAGCGCGGCGTCCCCGGTGACCCGGGCGACCAGCGCGGAGGGGACACCGTTCCAGGCCAGCGCGGTCTGGTCGTCACCGTTGTCGGCGATCACCCGGTTGGCGCCCGCCTCGGCGTCCGGGCCGAAGTTCCACACGATCTTGTCCGGGTACGCGTGCCGCACCGGGTCGGTCTTCGGGTCCCAGTGCTCGTTGCGCTCCAGCACGGTCTCGACGCCGGCCTGGTTCTTGGTGATCTTGTAGGGGCCGGAGGAGAACGGGGCGTTGTCCAGGTTGACCCCGGTGTCCTTGTCCGGCGGCAGCGGCGCGGTGTACGGCAGGGAGGCGGCGAACGGCAGGTCGCAGTGCGGCTTGGCGAACTCGAACTTCAGCGTCCTGTCGTTCGGCGTGCTCAGGCCGGGCGGCAGCGCGCTCTTGTTGGCCTTGAAGTTCCACTTGGTGTCGTACTGCGGGGTGTCGGCGAGCCACTCCTGAAGGTAGGTGGGGCCACCGGTCAGGTCCGGGTCGAACGAGCGGGCGATGCCGTACGCGATCTCCTTGCTGGTGATCGCGCGCCCGTCCTCGAACTTCACCCCGTCCTTGATGGTGAACTCCCAGACCTTGCAGTCGCCGTTGACGTCCTTGCCGGGCGTCTCGGCCAGGTCGCCGACGAGGGTCACCTTGCCCGAACCGTCGTCCTTGAAGGTGGTCAGGAAGCGGCTGTAGAGCGGGGCGTTCATCAGGCCGGCGAACGAGTAGACCCGCTGCGGGTCCATGTGCGAGATCTTGGTTTCCCGGATGATCCGGAAGGTGCCCCCCTTGGTGGCCCCCGGCACCTCGGCGGCCGGCCCCATCGAGTCCTTCGGGTCGGTGGCGATCGATCCGGTGGAGACCCTGGTGGTGTCGTCCGAGGTGTCGGTGCCCTTGTTCTCGCTGCACGCCCCCATGACCGCGAGCAGTGCGAGCGCTCCGCCGGCGGCGGCTGCCCTCTTCAGGCGCATCTCGCGCCTCCTCCCCTGGTTATCCCTGTTCAACGTGGCAAATTCTGGAGAAAAGCTACGGTTTGTCTAGCAGAGTCCGGTGGAAGTTTCCACGCTCGCCGAGGGGCCGATGCGCTATCGCAACCGCACCCGGGGATCGATGGTGGCGTACAGGATGTCCACCACGATGTTGGCGACCACGATGAAGACCGCCGAGATCAGCACGGTGGCCATGATGGTCGGCAGGTCACCCGCCCGGACCGCGTCCACTGCGGTACGCCCCAGCCCCTGGATGCCGAAGGTGGTCTCGGTGATCACCGTCCCGCCCAGCGCACTGCCCACGTCCAGCCCGGCGATGGTGACCACCGGGGTGATCGCGGCCCGCAGCGCGTGCCGGCCGTAGACCTTCCGTTTGGCCAGGCCCTTGGCCCGGGCGGTCCGGACGAAGTCCTCCGAGAGCGTCTCCAGCATCTGCGCCCGGGAGAGCCGCGCGTAGATCGCGGAGAACAGGAACGCCAGCGAGAACCAGGCCAGCACCAGCCCGCTGGCCCACTTCACCGGATCCTCGAAGAGGGGGGTGTAGCCGGGTACCGGCGTGATCCGCAGGTTGTAGGTGAAGATCAGCAGCAGGACCGCACCGACGAAGTAGAGCTGCAACGAGGCGCCGGTGAGCGAGAAGCCGATGGCCAGCCGGTCCAGCACGGTGCCCCGGCGCAGCGCGGACACCATGCCCAGCCCGACCCCGAGGACCAGCCAGAGGATCGCCGCTGGGATCACGATGCTCAGCGTCACCGGGAGCACCCGGGTGAGGGTGTCGGTGACCGCCTCGCTGTTGACGTACGAGTAGCCCAGGCAGGGTGCGTCGCACCGGCCGCCCTGGGAGCTGCCCAGGTCCCGGCCGACCACGATGCCCTTCATGTAGTTGGCGTACTGCTCGACCAGCGGGTCGCGCAGGCCCAACTCCTCGCGGACCCGCTCCAGCCGTTCGGCGTTGCAGTTCTTCGGGCACATGCCGCTGACCGGGTCGCGGGGCAGACCGAAGAACATCAGGAAGCTGAGCACACTCACCGCGAACAGGGTGAGCACGGCGGTGAGCAGCCGCCGGACCAGGAATCGCGTCATCGTCCGGACCCCCTACCGGGAAGACTTCGGGTCGAGCGCGTCGCGCAGCGCGTCACCGAACAGGTTGAAGGCCAGCACCAGCGCGAAGATGGTGATGCCGGGGAAGAAGACGTACGCCGGGTCGGTCTGCAGGTACGGGATGCTCTGGAAGATCATCCGACCGAAGTCGGCGGTCGGTTCGAGGATCCCGATCCCGAGGAAGGACAGCGCCGCCTCCCCGGTGATGTACTGCGGCACCGCCAACGAGAAGGCCACCAGGATCGGCGCCCAGAGGTTCGGCAGCAGCTGCCGGAAGAGCATGTGCCCCAGCCCCGCCCCGCTGGCCCGGGCCGCCTCGACGAACTCCCGCTCCCGCAACGAGATCACCTGCCCCCGGACCAGCCGGGCGGTACTCGTCCAGCCGAACGCGGCGAAGATCCCGATCAGGACGGTCACCTGGAACCAGGCCGGCACCTCCTCACGCGGCCCGTAGAAGCGCAGCGCCACGGTCGGTACCACGGCCAACGCGAAGATCAGGAAGGGCAGCGCCAGCGCGACGTCGGTGATCCAGCTGATCACCGTGTCCACGATGCCGCCCAGGAATCCGGCGACGATGCCGGCGACCACCCCGATCGTGGTGGTGACCAGGGCGGCGGCGAACGCGATGAACAGCGACGTCCGCATCCCGTAGACCATGCGGATGAAGATGTCCCGGCCCAGCCGCGGCTCCAGGCCGAACCAGTGGTCGCCGGTGATCCCGCCGACGTAGCCCAGCGGCATGCCGTTGCCGTCCAGCAACTCCTGGAACTGCTCGTTCGGCCCGACCCCGTACAGCTTCGAGATCAGCGGTGCGGCCAGCGCCAGCACCATCATGAGCACCAGCACGCCGCCGCTGACCATGGCGGTACGGTCCCGGCGCAGCCGGGCCCAGGCGAGCTGCCCCGGGGACCGGCCGACGAACGCCTTCCGTTCCGTCGACGTGACCTCCGGCTCACCGACCGGCCCGGCCCCGTCCGGCGCCACCTTCTCCACCCCGGACAGGCTCACTCCGCCACCTCCAGCACGTCGGCGACCGGCCCGCCCACCGGCCCCTCCTCGGGGAAGTGGCAGGCCGTCGCCTGCCCGCCACCGCGCGGCACCAGGGCGGGTTCCTCGGTGGCGCACCGGTCCTGGGCCTTCCAGCACCGGGTCCGGAAGCGGCACCCGGACGGTGGGTCCAGCGGTGTCGGCACGTCCCCGGTCAACCGGATCCGGCCGGCCGGACCGAGCCGGGTCAGGTCCGGGACCGCCGAGAGCAGGGCCCGGGTGTACGGGTGCTGCGGGCGCTCGTAGATGTCCGCGCGGTCGCCGATCTCGACGATCCGACCCAGGTACATCACCGCGACCCGCTGGCAGAAGTGCCGGACCACGGCCAGGTCGTGGGCGATGAAGACGAACGCCAGGCCGAGTTCGCGTTGCAGGTCGCGGAGCAGGTTGATCACCTGCGCCTGGATCGACACGTCCAGCGCGGAGACCGGCTCGTCGGCCACGATCAGCTTCGGGCGCAGGGCCAGGGCCCGGGCGATGCCGATGCGCTGCCGCTGACCGCCGGAGAACTCGTGCGGGTACCGGTTGTAGTGCTCCGGGTTCAGGCCGACCAGTTCCAGCAGTTCCTGCACCCGGGCCTTCACCCCGCCCGGCGGCCGGACCCCGTTGACCTGCAACGGCATGGCCACGATCCGGCCCACCGTGTGCCGGGGGTTCAGCGAGGCGTACGGGTCCTGGAAGATGATCTGGAGGTCCTGGCGGAGCGGGCGCAGCGCACCCCGTCGGGCGTGGGTGATGTCCCGCCCGTCGAACGTGATCGTCCCGCCGGTCGGCTCCAGCAGCCGGACCAGCATCCGGCCGGTGGTGGTCTTGCCGCAGCCGGACTCCCCCACCAGGCCGAGCGTCTCGCCGGGGCGTACCTCGAAGTCCAGGCCGTCGACGGCGCGGACCAGCCCGGTGGTCCGGAACCCGCCCCGGACCGGGAAGTGCTTCGTCAGCCCCTGCACCCGCAGCAGCGGCCCGGCAACGGTGCTCATGACTGGACTCCCACGTGGGCGGTCTCCTCGGTGCGGATCCGGACCCGGTCGGCGGCGGGCAGGTGGCAGGCGACCAAGTGACCCGGCTCGTCGGTGGGCCGCAGTTCGGGTACCTCGCCGGTCGACCGGCCGCCGGTGCGGGCGGCGTACCCGCATCTCGGGTGGAACGCGCAGCCGGCCGGCAGGTCGATCAGGCTGGGCGGGTTGCCCCGGATCGGGACGAGGTCGGCGTCCGCCGGGCCGTGCAGGGTGGGCACGCTGGAGAGCAGGCCCCAGGTGTACGGGTGCTGCGGCCGGCGCAGCACCTGCTCGGCGGTACCGTGCTCGACGGCCCGGCCGCCGTACATCACCAGTACGTCGTCGGCGACCTGGCCGACCACGCCGAGATCGTGGGTGATCAGGATGATCGCGGAGTGGAACTCGGCCTGGAGGTCGGCGAGCAGGTCGAGGATCTGCGCCTGCACGGTCACGTCCAGCGCGGTGGTCGGCTCGTCGGCGATCAGCAGGGCCGGGTCGTTGACCAGGGCCATGGCGATCATCGCGCGCTGCCGCATGCCGCCGGAGAACTCGTGCGGGTACTGGTCGAACCGCTTCGCCGGTTGCGGAATGCCGACCCGGTCGAGCATGTCGACCGCGCGTTGCCGGGCGGCCCGTCGGGACGCCCCCGGGTGGTGGATCCGGTACGCCTCGGCGATCTGCCGGCCCACCGTGTAGTACGGGTGCAGCGCGGAGAGCGGGTCCTGGAAGATCATCGCCAGGTCCCGGCCGCGCAGCCGGCGGATCTGCTCCTCCCCCAGGCCGACCAGTTCCCGGCCACCGAGACAGATGCTGCCGCTGATGGTGGTCCGCTTCGCGTTGTGCAGTCCGAGCACGGCGAGGCTGGTCACGCTCTTGCCGGAGCCCGACTCGCCGACGATGCCCAGGGTGCGGCCCCGTTCGACGCCGAACGAGACCCCGTCGACGGCGCGGACCACCCCGTCCTCGGTGTCGAAGCGCACCCGCAGATCCGTCACCCGCAGGTACGGCCCGGTGCTGTCGGCCGCCGTCGTCGACTGCCGGTCGTCCGGTACCCCGGACGACGTCGGTTCCGGCTTGCCCACGACCGCCTCCCTCGTCTCCGTCCCGCCCGGAGGTCCCTGGTCACGCCGGCCCCGGCGGGGCGGGATGCGACGAAAGGAACCTACAGCAGAACTCAGAGGGTGAAAATAAGCTACACAAACGGGGTCTGTCAGCGGCCGGTGGCGTAACGAGTCGGTATCGCCCGCCCCGTCCCGCACACCCGACACATTCAAACCTGTCCCCACGTCGGACGGCAACGCCCGGATCGACGCACCGTACGTGCGACGATGAGCGACGGCTACCCGTTGAGCCCGTCAGGACGACGCGGAGGTGACGATGACCGTGACGGTGTTCGACCACGACGGACCGTGGACGGAAGAGGAGTACCTCGCGCTCGACGAGACGCGGCAACGCGTCGAACTCTTCGAC
>NZ_WVUH01000509.1 GCF_017614955.1 Micromonospora echinofusca | reverse complement strand
GTCGTGGGCGGGGTGCCGCCACCGCCGCAGGGAGCACCGTTGATGGTGCAGTTCAACGGCGCGGCGTACGGACCGGTGCCGTTGTAGCCCCAACTGGTGGAGGCACCGGGGGCGAGCGGACCGGCCCAGCTCTTCTTCACCGCGACGTAGTGGTTGCCGGTGCGCGTGACGTCGGCGTCCCAGAAGCTGCTGATGGCGCTGCCGGCGGGCAGGTCGAACTCGATGCGCCAGGTGCTCACCGAGGCGTCCGAGCCGTTGGCCACGGTCACGTTGGCCCCGTGCCCGGTCCCCCAGTCCTGGGTCATGGTGAAGGTGGCGGTAACGCTTCCGGCGCCGAGGGCCGAGGTCATCGGCACCGCAGCCATGGCCACCACGGCCACGGCACCGGCCCAGAAGGCCCGGCGGATTGATCTCTTCATGCGGCGTCTCCCTAATAGTTAGGAAACCTTCCAGAAAGTTAGTGAGACGCTACTCACGAGGTCATCAGTTCGTCAAGATGTCCATCTTTCGATTCTTTGCCGACCCAAGATCGGCTCTGGCCTGCCCGGGAGCGGGGGCGCTGCTCGGCGAGGGAGCCGGGTCGCCACCGGACGGGAGACCGAGGCGCCGCTGGACGAGGGAGCGGGGCGCCGCTGGACGAGGGAGCGGGGCGTACCACCGCCGGGCGCCACAGGAGCCGGGTAACCTCGCCGGCATGACCATCTTCGACACCGAAATCGGCGCGCTGACCGGTGGATCAGCCAACCTGGCCGGGTACCGGGGCCGGGCCCTGCTCGTCGTCAACGTCGCCTCGAAATGCGGCCTGACCCCGCAGTACGCCGGACTTCAGGCGCTCGCCGACGAGTACGCCGACCGTGGCCTGGTGGTCCTCGGGGTACCCTGCAACCAGTTCGCCGGGCAGGAGCCGGGCAACGCCGACGAGATCGCCGACTTCTGCCAGGTGAACTACGGGGTGACCTTCCCGCTGACGGAGAAGGTGGAGGTCAACGGACCCGGCCGGCACCCGCTCTACACCGCGCTCGTCTCCACTCCGGACGCCGACGGGCACACCGGTGACATCCGGTGGAACTTCGAGAAGTTCCTGGTGGCTCCGGACGGCGCCGTGGCAGCCCGGTTCGCGCCCACGGTCGAGCCGGGCTCACCCGAACTACGCGCCGCGGTCGAACGCGTGCTGCCGGTCGGCTAGGGACGGGTCGGCACGCGGAAGCGGACCCCCGGCTAGGGACGGGTCGGCACCGCCGACTCCAGCACGGCCCGGATCGGCGCCAGTTCGGCGATCAGGGCCGCCGCGCCGTCCGACTCGTCCCAGAGCTCACGCAGCTCGGAGTCGGCCGCGAGCACCCGGTCGAGGGCCTGCACAGCGAGGGCCGGCACGTGCACCGGCAGGTCGAGCCGCCCGCCCGCCGTGACGAAGTCCGGAGCGTACGCCGAGTCGACCGGCGGGCCGCCAGGCAGTTGACCGGCCACGATGGCAGCCGCAGCGACCGCCTTCGCCGCCGGCCACGAGTCGAGGTAGTCCCGCTCGTCGACGACCTCCCGGAGGATCCGCTCGACCATGGCCACGCGCGCCGCCGGCTCCGCGTCGTCGAGCGCACCACACCAGTCCGCCGCCGCGTCGTTGTCGAACGGCCCCGCAGCCCAGGTACCCACGGTCGGACCCACCTTCCACCCTGATGATCGTGTGCCGCAGACCGTAGCGCACCGGTCCGACACGAACGGACGGACACCGGAATCCGCCGGGGGTGGACCTTTGCCCGACCGCTGGACCCGACGGCACCGCCGGCCGCGTCGACACGTTCTCCGCCCGCCTCGTCGACAACACCGGGGCCGGTTGGGGCAGCCACCTGCCACCCGACCGCTGTCGAGTTGCTCCGTCTCCGCCAGCGCTGGCCGTCACCGCGTTCCCGCAGCCCAGCACGGGCCTCCCCGGACGGCCGCCGGGACGTCGCCGACAGCCTCCGCCCAGAGGTCCCGCCCTCAGCGCATCCGGTACGGAGACATCCGCACGTGCTGGCGTGAACGGAGCAGCTCGACAGGATCGACCGCACCCATCGGCGCTTCCGCACCGGCCACCGCCGAATGCCGCCCCGGCACCCTGCCGGAAACCCGGACGCGGGCGCGGAGAGAGGTCTCGTGCACGACAACCGTCGCGCCCCACCGCACGGACGCGGTGGGGCACGACGGGGTCTCCGGTGGACGGTCAGGCGACCGCCGGACCAGGCAGGACGATCAGTGTGGATCCGTCAGGGCAGACGGACCGGAACGGACCGGATCAGCCTGCGGCGGAGCGGAAGACCGGGTAGTACCCGCCGGACTGACCGGCCGCCGTCGGGTGGTACGAGATGCCCAGGTTGAGGTAGTTCAGGGCGTGCAGCCACTTCTCACCGTAGCTGCACAGCTGGTGCCCGACGAAGATCGAGCGCACGTCGGCGAACTTGAAGCCCTTGGCGACCGCAGCGCTGCGGGTGATGTCGTCGACCAGGTTGATACCCTCGTTGATCTTGGCCCGCGAGGTGTCGCTGAGCCCCACGCAGACCGTGTTGAGCTGGTAGAAGACCGGGTAGCCGAGGACCACCACGCGGGCGTTCGGCGCCTTGCTCCTGATCCCGGTGTAGACGTTGGCGAGCAGGCCGGGCAGCTGGTTGCGGGCCTTGACCATCGCCGCGTCGACGGCGGCGACGCACTCGGTGGTGCCGTAGAGCACGCAGGTGGTCATGATGTTCGCGAAGCCGACGTCGTTGCCACCGACGCTGATGCTGACCAGGGTGGTGGTCGAGCTGAGCGCGGAGAGCTGGCTGTTGATGACGGTGGCGGTGGTGGCGCCCGAGCAGGCGACCGACCGGTAGGACGCGGGCCGGATGTTGGCCGCGTACAGCGCCGGATAGGCGTTGGTGCTGCGCTGACAGGAGCCGCTCTCACTGGTGTAGCTTCCGGCACCGACCCCAGAGGAGTACGAGTCGCCGAGCGCGACGTAGTGGTCGGTGGCCGCCGCCTGGGCGGGTACCGCCAACGCGAGGGTGGCGCCGAGAGCCGCAGTCAGGCTCAGGGCGAGGCTTACGAGTCGGGTTCTCCGCACGTCGCACTCCCGGGGGTGAGGAGGATGTGATCAGTGGGAGATAGATATCATTTAATAGTTGCAGATGGAAGGCTGTCGTCATTTCTTTAGGGGTGCTAGGGGGTCACCATCCGCCCCACCCGGACACCCCTGGTTCACCCTCCCTTGACGGCGAACACCTTCTCGCGACACCGAACGTCGACTAGCATCGCCATCCATGAATATTGCGAGATCGGCGGGGGTCCGCCGACGTCTGCTGCTGGCCTTCGCGCTGGCGCTCGTGGTCGGCGTACCCGTCGTGGCGGCGTCCGCGTCGGCGGCCACCGCGCTCACCGTGGCCCAGGCCCTCGGCGCCCAGGATGGACGGTCGGCGACGGTCACCGGGTACGTGGTCGGCCAACCGACCGCCTCGACCACGGTCATCAGGTCGAACTTCACCGCCGACACCGCCGTCGCGATCGCCGACTCGGCTGCCGAGACCAGCACCTCCCGGATGCTCTACGTCCAGGTGACCAGCGCCTACCGCAGCTCCTTCGGTCTGCTGACCAATCCCGGGCTGCTCGGGCGGTCGGTCACCGTCACCGGGACGCTCACCGCGTACTTCTCCCACGGCGGGTTGAAGGACCCGACGGCGATGACCCTGAC
>NZ_WVUH01000508.1 GCF_017614955.1 Micromonospora echinofusca | reverse complement strand
GTCAGGCCCTGCAACGGTCGGGGCAGGTGGATCGCCGGCAGCCAACGCGCCAGGCGGCGGGCCGACGCGTAGACGCGGGCGGCGACGGCGGTGGCCAGCAGCGCCCACAACGACCACGCGGCGGCCAGTCCGACGACGGCCAGGAAACCGGGAGTGAGCGGTTCGTGGATCCACTCCCGCAGCAGGGCCGTTGAGGGAGACGGGACAGCGTCGCCGCCGACGCGTACCAGGACAGCGGGTACCCCGATCACGAGGACGGCCACTGCCGTAGCCCGAACCAGCGCGGACAACCGACGCAGCATGCGGTACCTCCTTCGGACAGGCGTGAGAGCCGGCCCGGGAAACGGGGACGCCGGGCCCGGGCGGCCACAAGGGGTGGGGATGTCATCGACGGTATGGCCACCGGATGCGGCCGGGACAGTGTTGGCGGGCTGACAGCACCTCACACCGCCTTACGCCGCCTTACAAACCCAGCTCAGCGGTACTGTCGGTGGCGGAGACGGTCGGATCCGGCCGGGCTTGGCAGCAGAGTCTTCTTCCCGCTCGGGTCGCGCCCGGTGCGCCGCCGCAACGTCAGGGTGGAGGTAATGGGCGCGGACGGCGGGCAGACACGGCCCCTTCCTTTCCTCACTGACCGAGGCGACGTCGCTGCGGTCTCCCGTCCGGGGACGTGGTGTCTTGGTGTTCGTCAACGTTGCCCGGATCTTCGGCACCCCCATGAGGCGACTCCTGCAGCGGGCACAGCCCTGACGCGAGGTACCGGAGGTGGCGCTTCTGAAAACTGAGAGCACGCCTCGCGTCGGCGATACCGTTTTATGAGCCGACTGAGGATGATCGTGGCGGCTACGCCGTTCGGGGGCGGTGTGGCCGGACAGGGACTGGACCTGGCCGAGAAGTGGGTGTCCTTGTCGTCGGACCGACGTCTGTGGCCCTTACCACGGCAGGGCTTGGGTTGGGCTGCTCACTTGGCGCGTCCGAGCTGGCCCGGGGCGGATACGCGACCGGTGAATGCCAGCGGGGTCGGCGGTGGCGATCGGCGGCGACAGCCACGGTGACGTCATCGTGTCGGACGTACCGACGATCTCGCCGTCTGCCTTGGTGGAGGGTGGGTAACCGCAGCCGACCAGCCTGACCGAAAGGGACGGCGTCCTTCTCGGCCGGGTCGTCGTGCAGGCTGCGGCGACCAAGCGCGGCATCCCGCGCGAACAGGGCAGCATCGGGGTGCACGGCGAACAGTCTCGGTCCGACACGCACTTCTGCGGTTCGCGTCTGACATTCCCGGCGCCAAGGCACGGCCACAGGTCGTGGCCGGTTCGAACGTTCTCACTGTCGGCGCAGCCAGCGCCTCTCCTTCCTCGCTCATTCGTGTTGATAGAGAGTCGAAGACGTTGGAGGCAGATCGGGCACCCAGTACGCTCCCCGTCATGCCGAGCCCCTTGTTTTCCACCTACCGCAGCGGCGAGAACCGCGTCACGTCGTCGACTATTGCGGTCTTCGAGCGGATCGACCTCGCTCTCGTGCAGGAGCTACTTGAGAACGCCAGCGGTATCGGAGAAGAGCTGCGCGCCGTCACCTTCGAGAACCAGGTGTTCAACGACGACTCGGTACCGGATGCGCGGATTTCAGCCCGGTTCACCTGGTGGTTCGAGACCAAGACGACTCGGGGTGGATACGCAGCCGAAGGGCATGGCCGGGACCAGGTACGCAACCACTCAAAGCAGCTGATAGGCGATCCGGACGCAAGGCTGTTCGTGCTCACCCCCGACCCCGCGCAGCCGACCTGGTTCGATGTGCTGGACGGCGTGGACGCGTCCGTGCGGGACCGGATCGTGTGGCTGTCGTTTCTGAGCCTCGCCGAGGCCGTCCGTGCCCTGCTTGCGGACACCGCCCGTCTGATCGGTGAGCAGACGAGGTTCCTGTTGACCGAGTTGGTGGCACTCTATGAGGCTGACGGGCTGCTCACAAGTGACGACACCGTGGTGGTCGCGGCTCGGGCGGCGTGGGGTGAATACCTGGAGTACGCGGCCTACGTCTGCCAGCCGAACAGATCGTTCCGGGAAGGCCTTACCCACTTCGGCTTCTACTACAAAGGGCAGATCCAGGCCATCGTCCCGAAGATCATTGAATGGGTACCGAAGGTTGTGTTCACCAAGGACATCACTGCCCGGTACGCGGCCGACGGCAAGGAAGCGCTGGCCACCGTAATTCGACGCATGCTCGCGGACGGGGTCCGCGCCGAAAGCGCTCCGCACGGTGTCGTGCTCCTGACGCCACCGGACCACCATGACACCGTCCGTCTCGGTGCGCCCATCGTCAACAATACGAAGACCGAGACGGGCAAGGCCTGGGCCTGGACGTTGGGGCAGCGCTACACGAGCCTCGACCGGCTAGCCGGCGCAGCCCACACCTCGGAGTTGTGACGTTTTGTCTACGGTCGATGGCGATCGCTAGAGCAGCGCGGCCGGCGCGAGCTGCCGGAAGTGTTCCGAGGATATGAAGCTGCGTAGGACGGGTGCGGCGTTGTCGGCCAGGTCGAGGGTCGGTACTTCTTCTGCGGGTACGAACTTCATGGCCTGACCTTCGCCTGTCACGATGTCTTCGGGGTTGGCGTTGGTGGTGGTGCAGTACACGTAGGCGGTGAGTCTTCGGTCGGCGGTGGTGCCTGACCAGAAGAGGGTCAGTTCGGCGTCGATGGTGAGGCCGGTTTCTTCGCGCAGTTCGCGTCGTGCGGCGTCTTCTGGTGTCTCGCCGGGGTTGACCAGTCCGCCCGGAATGCCCCAGCGGTTCGCGTCGGTGGGCGCGTGTTCGTCGCGTAGCTGCAGCAGCATGGAGCCGTCTGGGCGTACGAGCAAGATTCCTGCGGCCTGCATGTCTCGATCTTTCCATGTGACATGGGGAGTTCCCTGTCAGGTCAGTTCCTGAAGGCGCCGGGTGTCCGGTCATGCCTGGTGTAGATGATTGCGGATGCAGCGGTGCTCATCGTCGTCGGAGTGGTTGTTGGGGCCCTCCGACCGCGCCGGTGCCTACTGACCCATCGATCTGAGGGACAACTCATGCGGTATGACGCGCCCGCGACGCTGTTCGCGGGCACGGAGGAGGGCTACTCGGTCTATCGTCCACCGCATCCCGAGGTGTTCGTCGACCTCGTCGCTGGTCTCGACCCGGGTGGCCCGGTGCTGGACCTGGGGACAGGACCGGGCTCGCTCGGGCTCGGCATGGCGATGCGAGGCCGCGCCGTGATTGGCGTGGACGTCAGTCCGAAGATGATCGAGGTCGCCCACCAGCGGGCGGTGCACGTGGTAGTCGACGACGAGGTCTTCCACGTCCTGAGCGTGGAGACAGTCCGTTCGCCGAGGGCTCGGATCTTGGCGTGGTGTCGGTTGACGGACTTCTGCCGATGGGGCATGCGGATGCGGCAGCGTTTGAACGGGTCCGGATGGTGCCGCAGGTGCCTCGGTAGCCCTTGTCGGCGAAGGTCACCGCGTTGTTGCTGGCTAAGGCGTGTTTCATAAGCCCGGTCAGAGCCATTCGCAGATGATGGTGATGGTCAGGACGGCCTGGAACCGGACGGCCAGTTTGTCGTAGCGGGTGGCCACGCCGCGGTGGCGCTTGAGCCTGTTGATGCCGTTCTCGACGGCGTGTCGCTTCCGGTAGAGGTCTGGGTCGAACTTCGGTGGGCGTCCGCCGCGGCTGCCCTTGGCTT
>NZ_WVUH01000507.1 GCF_017614955.1 Micromonospora echinofusca | reverse complement strand
CTCCAGCCCCTTGGCCGCGTGCGCGGTGAGCAGCTGCACCGCCCCCTCCACCACCTCCACCTCGCCGGGGGCCAGGCCCCGCTCCGAGTCCTCGGCGGCGGCCAGGAAGGCGAGGAAGGCCGACAGCGGCGCCCCGGCGGACTCCCCGGCGAACCGGGCGGCCACGTCGCCCAGGGCGTCCAGGTGGCCACGGGCCAGCCCGGCGTCGCCACCGGTACCGCCCCGACCGGCCCGGACCGCGACCTCCACGTCCAGCCCCATCGTCCGTTCCACGTCGGCGACCAGGTCCGGCAGCGGCTGGTCCAGCCGGTAACGCAGCCGGGCCAGTTCCTCGGCGTACGCGCGCAGCCGGGAATAGCCCTGGACCGAGTACGTCTGCGCCGGGCCGAGGTCGGCCAGCGCCTCCACCAGGGTCGCCTCGTCGAGCCGGTCGGTGACGATCTCGTCCTCCGCCGCCGGTCGCCCCGGGGAGGCGCGCCGGGCCGAGGCGAGCGTCTTCGCCCGACGGTGCAGCGCCACCAGGTCCCGGGGACCGATCCGCCAGCGGGGACCGGTGAGCAGCCGCAGCAACGCGGCCCCGTCGGTCGGATCGGCGAGTACCCGCAGCGTGCAGACCACGTCCCGGACCTCCGGGGTGTCCAGCAGGCCCCCGAGCCCCACCACCTCCACCGGCAGGCCCCGCTGCCGCAACGCGGTCTCGATGGCCGGCAGCTGGCTGCGCAGCCGGACCAGGACCGCAGTGGTCGGCCGGCGGTCCAGCGGGATCTGCTCGGGCAGCGCACCGGGCATCCGGGCAGCCCCCCGCCAGGCGGCGAGCACACTGTCCGCGATCCAGTCCGCCTCGTCGGCGTAGCTGGGCAGCAGGGCACAGTGCACGGTGCCGCCGGGCGCGCCCCGACCGGTACGACCCGGCACCGGCTCGGCGACGGTCAACGCCGGGTGCAGCTCCGGTACCCGGGCCCCGGCGGCCCGCAACGGGGCGGCCAGGGCGTTGGCGACCCGGAGGATCTCCGGCCGGTTGCGCCAACTGGTGGTCAGCGAAAGCGTCTCCGCCGGCCGGCCGGCGGTGCCGGTGAACTCGGCCGGGAAGCGGTCCAGCGTGCCGGCGCTGGCCCCGCGCCAGCCGTAGATGGACTGGCAGGGGTCACCGACGGCGGTGACCGGGTGGCCGCCGCCGAAGAGCGAGTTCAGCAGGACCACCTGGGCGTGGCTGGTGTCCTGGTACTCGTCGAGCAGCACCACCCGGTACCGGTCCCGTTCGATCGCACCGACCTCCGGGTGGTCACGGGCGACCCGGGCGGCCCGGGAGAGCTGGTCGCCGAAGTCCATCGCCTCGAAGTCGTCCTTGCGCTGCTGGTACGCCCGGACCAGAGGCAGCAGCTTCAGCCGGGTCTGCTGCACGGTCAGCGCCCGCCGGACGTCGGCGTAGAGCCGCCCGGGCCGGGACTGCACGTCGGCGAAGAACCGGCCGGTCCAGGCGGCCAACTCGTCCGGGGTGACCAGGTGTTCGGCCAGCTCACCGGCGAGGGCCAGCACCGCGTCGGTGATGGTGCCGGGGGCCCGGTCCACCTCGGACATGTCCCCGTCGTAGTTGCGGACCAGCAGCTCGACCAGCTGCCAGCGGGACGCCTCGGTGAGCAGCCGGGTGGCCGGCTCGTACCCGGACCGCAGCCCGTGCTCGGTGACGATCCGGGCCGCGTAGGAGTGGTAGGTGGCCACCGTCGGTTCACCACCGAGCACGTCGTCGGCCGGGTCGCGGTCGGACCGGCCGAGCCGGCGGACCAGCTGGTCCAGCCGGGTCCGGACCCGGTGGCCCAGTTCACCGGCGGCCTTACGCGTGAAGGTGAGCCCGAGGATCTGCTCGGGCCGGACGTACGAGTTGGCGACCAGCCAGACCACCCGGGCCGCCATGGTCTCGGTCTTGCCGGAACCGGCCCCGGCGACCACCAGCAACGGCTCGACCGGGGCGGCGATGATGGCCGCCTGCTCACGGGTGGGGGCCGGCAGCCGCAGCAGCCGCGCCAGCTCGACCGGGGTGTAGCGGGGACCGGCGTCGGCGGTCCGCTGCTTCTGGGCGGGCGCACGGAACAGCGAGGGCTGGGTCACGGTGGGCTCTCGGGCTGGCGGACGGTCGGCGGCTCGACCACCTGGCGCCCCTGCCCGGACACCGGGCAGCTCGTCCGCACCGGGCACACCCGGCACTTGCTGTTGGCGACGGCGGCGAAGGTGGCGGCGGCCATCGTATCGGCGGTCCGCCGGACCATCGCCCTGGCCCAGCCCGCCTCGGCCGCCTCGTCGACCGGCGCCTGGGTCTGCTCCCGGGCGTCCCGGCCGGTGGTGCCGAGCTGCACCAGGGCGGCCCCGCCCGACTCCGTACCGAACTCGTCGAACCCCCCGGACTCCACCGCCACCTGGTACGCGCCGAGCTGCGGATGCTCGGCCAGCTCGGCACCGGTGGCGGCGGTCGTCCGGCCGGTCTTCAGGTCGACCACCACGAGCCGGCCGTCGGCGTCGACCTCCAGCCGGTCCACCCGGCCGACCAGCTCGACCGGGCGGTCCGGGTCGTCGAGCCGGACGGCGAACTCCTGCTCGATGGCGAGCAGCCGGCGCGGATTACCGGCCAGCCAGCGCAGCAGCTTGTCGACCATCGCCTCGGCGCGGGACCGTTCCGCCCCGGTCATCCACCGGGCGGCCAGCTCGATCGCGTCGAACCGGCCGGCGACGTACTCCAGCAGCTTGCCCCGGTCGGCACTGGCGTCCTCGGCCAGCATCGCCGCCGCGTGCACCAGGTTGCCGACGCCCTGCGCGGCGCTGGGCGGTCCCGTCCCGCCGTGCCGTTCCAGCAGCCAGCGCAGGCTGCACCGGAGGGCGCTCTCCATGCTGGACGGGGTGACCCGGACCGGTTCCCCCTCGTCGACCAGCGGACGGTCGTCGGAGAGCCCGCGCAGCCCCCACCACTCGTCCGGGTGCGCGCCGGGCACCCCGGCGGCGGCCATCCGGGCCAGTTCGGCCGCCGCCGCGTGCCGCCGGGTGGGCGGCGCCGCCGGGTCGGTGACCGTGGTACGCAGCTCGGCGACGAGTGCGGCGAGGGTGAGCGCCCGGGGCGGCCGGCCGACCGGCAGCTCGACCGGACCGTCGTCGCCCGGTGCTGTCGGCGCGTCGCCCGGTACGGTCACCGCCTCGCCCGGCGCGACCGCCGGGACGGTCGGGCCCAGTTCGTACAGGAACCGGCTGGGCTGTTCCTCGTGGTCGGTGCCACCGACCGCCGCCGAGTCGACCGCGCTGACCAGCAGCCGCCGCCGGGCCCGGGTCACCGCCACGTAGAACAGCCGGCGTTCCTCGTCGAGCAGCGCCGAGGTCTGCCCGACCAACCCGGCCACCGTGCCGGTACCGTCGGCCCGCCCGGCGAGCACGTCGACCAGCCGTTCCGAGCCGAGCAGGCTGCCCCGCAGCCGCAGGTCCGGCCAGATCCCCTCCTGCACCCCGGCGACCGCCACCACGTCCCACTCCAGGCCCTTGGCGGCGTGCGCGGTGAGCAGCCGGACCGCCTCCCCCCGGTCACCGGTCGGCGCCAACGTGTCCGCAGGGAGCTGCTGGCCCAGCACGTGGTCGAGGAAGACCTCGGTACGCGCACCGGGCAGCCGGTCGACGAACCGGGCCGCCGCGTCGAAGAGCACCGTCACCGCGTCGAGGTCCCGGTCGGCCGCCGCCGCCCGCC
>NZ_WVUH01000506.1 GCF_017614955.1 Micromonospora echinofusca | reverse complement strand
GCCCCGACGACCCGCCCCGGACGAAGGAGAACCGCAGCCGTGAGCGACGCACAACCGGCCCGCAACCTGCTGGCCGTGGCCTGGGGTGAGGTGCTGACCCTGGTCGAACCGGTCCTCGCCAGCGCCGACCCGTGGCGCCGGGCCCGGCTGATGCGGGCGCTCGGCTGGGACCTGGAGGCGATCAGCGGCGTTGACGCGCGCACCTTCGAGGAGTGGGTCGGCACGATCCGCCCGGCGCTGGCCGCGCTGGGGCAGGCGCTCGCCGAGGCGAAGTGGAGCTCCCTGAAGGAGATCGCCGCGAGCGCCACGGCGGCCGGCAGTGCCCTCGGCCGGGTCGGTGCCCTGCCGCCCGCGCTGGACAGCGGCACCCTGCCGGACGTACCCGGCCTGCCGGAGGCCCTCGCCGACGACCTGATCGACCACCTCGTCCTTACCTACCTGCAACGCCGGGTGCCCTGGGCGGTGCCCCTGCTGGTGCTGCTCGGTCTGGTCACCCCCACCGCCGAGGCGTCGCCCAGCCCGCCGATGCCGGCCGGTGACGCCCCGATCCGGCTGCCCCGGCGACGGGCCGCCCTGCACCTGGACCGGCTCGTCGACGTGGTCGCCGACCCCGGCGGCTACCTGCGTGGGCTGTACGCCCCGGACGGGCTGGACACCCCGGAGCAGGTCGACGCGATGAGCGCGCGGCTGCTGCCCCGGCTGGCCGCCGTGCTGCAGGCGTACGGGGTGGACGCCGCGCACGGCGTCCGGCCCGGCATCGGCCCGGACCTCGGCGAGGCCGGACTCCGGCTGGCCGACCACCTGCTGCGGGTGCGGTTCGGTCGCCCCGACGGGTCGGCTGCCGCCGGCCCGGCAGCGGCGGCGGACCTGCCGTACCGGCTCGGCCTGACCCTCGGCCTCACCAGCTGGGACGGCCGGCTCACCGCGATCGTCGCGCCCACCGGGGAGACCCAACTGTCCGGGTCCTTCGGCGAGTGGAACGTCACCACCGACCTGACCGGCGCCGGGTCGGCCGTCGCGGTCAACTCGGCCGGGGTCACGGTCACCGACGGGGGACCGGAGGTGCGGTTCGACGCCGAGATCGCCCGGATCGGCCCGGCCGACGGGGCGGGCTGGCTGATCGGCGCGCCGGACGGTACCCACCTGGCCATCGGGCAACTGACGCTGCGCGGGCGCGGCGCGTTGGGTACCGGCCGGGACGACATCGACCTCACCGTGCACGCCGGACGGGCCGAACTGGTGGTCCGCTCCGGCGACGGGGACGGACTGCTGGCCCGGCTGCTGCCCGCCGGTGGCCTGCGGATCGGTTTCGACCTGGGCCTCGGCTGGTCGTCGCGGACCGGTCTGCACCTGGCCGGGGCGGCCGCGTTGAGCGCCGACTACCCGCTGCACCTGCCGTTGCCCGGGGGTGGCCTGGAAGGGCTGCGGCTGGCCCTGACCGCCGACACCTCGACCCGTACGGTCAGCCTCACCGCCGCCACCACCGTCAACCTCGCCCTCGGTCCGCTGCGCGCGGTGGTCGCCAACACCGGGGTACGCCTCGACCTGACCTTCCCGGCCCCGGCGCCGGCCGGTACGCCCGACCCGACCGCCGGCAACCTGGGCGGCGCGAACCTGGTACCCCGGTTCAAGGCGCCGGACGGGGTGGGCCTGTCGGTCACCAACGGCGTCGTCAACGGCGGCGGCTACCTCTTCGTCGACGAGACCCGGGGCCGGTACGCGGGCGTGATGGCGCTCAGCATGTCCACGAAGGACGGCGCCTTCGCCCCCGCCCGGGGCATCGCGTTGCAGGCCACCGCCATCCTGGACACCCGCCAGCCGGACGGCAGCCGGTTCACCGACACCGACGGCGACTCCAGCTTCTCGCTGCTGATGATCGGCACCTTCCAGTGGTTCCCCGGCCTGCCGCTGTTCTGGGGTATCTCGCTGACCGGTCTCGGCCTGGTGGTCGGGCACCACCGGCGCAGCAACCCCGAGGAGATCGGCAACGCCGCCCGCGCCGGCACCCTGGACAGCCTGCTCTTCCCGACCGACGTGGTCGGCCGGGCACCGTCGATCGTCGCCGCGCTCAGCCGGATCTTCCCGGCCGACCCCACCGGCACCGTGGTCGGGGCGATGGTGCGGCTGGAGATGCTGTCCCGGCAGATCGTCGCCGACCTCGCGGTGGTGGTCGAGTTCCCCGACCCGGTGCGGATCTCCGTACTCGGCCGGGTGACGATCGACTTCAAGGCCGCCGGGCGGCTCCGGCTCGACGCGGCCGGGGTGCTCGACCTCGACCGCCGGCAGTTCACCCTGAACGCGGCCCTGGTCGACTCCCGGCTGTTCGGCCGTCCGGCCTCCGGCCAGATGCTGCTGTACGCCAGCTGGGGCGCGAAGAAGACCTTCGTGGCCACCATCGGCGGCTACCACCCCCGGTACGTCCCACCGGCGAACCTCCCGGTACCCGAACGGTTCACCATCCAGCTGCTGAAGAACACCAAGGGCATCACCCTCAAGGCGTACCTGGCGGTGACCAGCAACAGCGCCCAGGTCGGCGGCGAGGTGCTGATGAAGTTCGAGGGGGGCGGTTTCCTCCTCGACGGACGGGCCACCCTCGACGCGCTGGTCCAGTTCAAGCCGTTCTGGTTCGAGGTCGCGATCACCGCCAAGGTCGCGTTGAGCTACAAGGGCACCGACCTGCTGGTGATCGACCTGGCCATCGCGCTCAACGGTCCGGGGGAGTGGCACGCCTGGGGACACGCGAGGATCAAGTTCCTGTGCTGGGAGGCGTCGGCCAGCTTCGACTGGCGGCACGGCAACCAGCCCGTCGACCGGGACCCCAGCTTCGTCGACGTCGCGGCCCTGCTGGGCGATGCCCTGACCGGCGCCGCGGCCTGGGAGACCGGGCCGGGTCTGCCCGGCGCCGAACCGGTCACCCTGCGCAACGTCACCGACACCGGCGAGGTGCTGCTGCTGAGCCCCGGCGCCACTCTCGCGGTCCGGCAGAACGTCGTCCCGCTCGACGTCGAACTGGGCCGGTTCGGTACCTCCCGGATCACCGGCCCCAACCGGTTCACCATCAGCGAGGTGCGCGTCGGTGCCGGCGACGGTGCCGTCCGGGGCACTCTCGGCGCGGCCGTCCTCGACGACTTCGCACCCGGCCAGTTCCAGGACCTCACCCCGGAACAGCAGTGGATGATGCCCGGCTTCGAACGGCAGACCGCCGGCCGGCACGTCGCCCTGCCCGAGGGTACGGCCCTGCCGGCCGCCCCGCTCACCGTCCACGTCGGACTCGACGGCGACGACGCGTACGACCGGGTGATCATCGACGATCCGGACTCCGCCGGCCGGGAGATGCCGGCGACGGTGGTCGCGTCCGCAGGGTCGACCGGGGACCTGCTGGCCACCGCAGCCGGGAGTCTGCGGACCCCGACCCGTGTCACGGCCACCGGGAGCCTGCTGGCCCGGTTCGCGTCCACCGGCCCGGCCGCCCGCGCCCGTACCGCCGGTGCCGCCCGCTTCGACGGCAGCGGACTCGGCCTGGTCGACCACGGTCCCGCCTGGCTTCCGGTGCGGAACCGTCCCGGTGGCCGCCGACCTGCCACCACCGGCACCGTGGCCGGCCGGTCGGCGGCCACCGACCCCGCCGGCATCCCGGTACCGACCGCGACCCGGGCCGCCGAACTCGCCTCCGGTGGTGACCGTGCCCGGCCGGTCCGGCGGGTCACCGTCCCCGTCGGCACCCCGACC
>NZ_WVUH01000505.1 GCF_017614955.1 Micromonospora echinofusca | reverse complement strand
CACGAGCAGTCCCCGGCCGAAGGGTTCGAGTTCGAGGTGTGGGCGGGCCTGGCTGGTCCGGTTGCCCGGTTGGCTGCGGTAGGTGGGGCCGGCCCAGTCGAGTTGGCCGGTTTCGGCGAGGTGTTGTGCTCTGGCGATCAGGTGTGGGGGGAGGCCGAGTCCGTCGGCGTGGAACACCGGTTGGTGGAGTCGGTGCAGCAGGTCGATGCAGCGGTCGACGAGGTCTTCGGCGTAGTCGCCGCCGTGGGTGAGGAACCGTTGGACGGGCTTGTCGAGTTCGGTCAGGCGGGATTCCCGTCCGGGGGTCAGTGCCCAGGCCAGGAAGTGCTCGGCGGACGTTCCGGGGTCGCGGGCCAGCCGTTGCAGGAGGAGGTTCAGCAGGTCGGCGATGCAGTAGGCGGGTACGCCGCCGTGGATGAGGATCTCGCCGACGTTGACCTGCGGTAGGCCGGGGAACCGGGCCAGGCGGAACCGGTCGAGGTTGGTGCGGAACGCCTCGCCCCAGAGGTTCTGGTCGACCCGGCCGGGCGCGAGTTCGTGTACGGCGCTCCAGTAGTTGCCGTGGGCGTAGCCGACGGCGCCGATGCCGACGAGGCCGACGACCAGGCATGCGGGGTACCGGTAGCGGAGCAGCCAGCGGCGCTCGTGTGGTGCGGTGTCGGCGAGGACCTGGCCGAGGGCGGTGATCGTCTGTTTCACCTGTTCTTCGGGGACGTCCAGTTCGGAGACGAGGGACGCGGCGTGCAGCGCGGGCGCCCAGGCCCGTTCCCGGCCGCGGAGGGAAACAGATGTGTGGGACACGCTCTTCCTATCGGGGATGCGACCGGAGCCGTTCGAGGATGCGGCCGGAGCCGTTCGGGGATTCGGCTGGAGCCGTTCGGGGATTCGGCTGGAGCCGTCGAGCGACTACGCGGGGCCGGTGGTCGTGGTTGACGGCGGTTGGAATCGGGACAGCAGGAGGCTGACGTCCCGGTGCCAGCTGCGCAGTTCCGCCACGACGGGTGCGAGTTCGTAGCTGTGGTGGTGCATGGCGCGGGACAGGCCGTGCCATGCGGTGCGGGCGATCCGCGCTGCTTCGGGGCCGGCGAAGGCCGGTAGGACCAGCAGTTGGTGCCGCATCGGGCAGTGCGCGACGGTGGGGGCGACCTGCTGCCAGTAGAGGTCCAGTCCCTGTTCGAGGGCGAGGCGGGTGAGGCAGGCGCAGCCGCGTTGCCAGCAGCGGCGCATGCTCGGGCTGGGTTGGACCATCAGGGCAGCGGCGTGGTCGAGGAGTTCGGTCGGGGTCATGTCGGGCTCAGCTTCCGCACCAGGCGACGGGCGTCGTCGACGAGAGTGGTGAGGTTGGTGGCGCCGCCGTGGGAGCCGCTGTTCGCAGCCCGGACCACCCAGGGGGCGGCGGAGTCGATCCTGGTCAGCTCGGCGGTCAGGTCGGCGACGCGTTTGCGGTCGCCGAGCAGGGCCAGGGCGAGTGTGGGGCGCAGGCCCTGCGCCTCGCTGATCGCGGCTTCGGTTTCGGTGACGGAGGTGCCGGCCCGGAAGCCCTGCACCCGGATCCGCTCGTGGCAGGTGAATTCGAGGGCGTCGCGGATCAGGTTGCAGACGACGGTGACGCGTAGGGTGTCGGCCAGTTTCTCGTCCTGGGTGATGGCTGCGGCGTCGTTGAGGTAGCGCTGTGCGGGGTCACCGTCGCGGCCGCCGGTGACGGTCACCTGGGAGCGGGTGAGTCGGCTGACGGCGAGGATCCGGGCGTCGAGTTGCAGGTGTCGGACTGCGGCGGGGAGGCGGTCGTCGTGGGTGAACACGATCACCTGCCGGTGTTTCGCGACCTGGGCGAGGACCTGGGCGAGGCCGTAGACCTTGGCCGGGTCCATGGACTGCACCGGGTCGTCGATGAGCAGGAACCGGAACGGGCTGTCAGGCATCGTGGCGCGTGGGAGGAACAACGCCAGGGCGAGGGAGTGCAGTTCGCCCTGGCTCATGACGCTGAGGGCGGCGCCGGGCACCCCGTCGACCTGCACGCCCAGGTCGACCCGGCGGGTGGGGCCAGTGCCGGCCAGTTTGATGGTGCCGAGCTGGACGTTGCTGTCGTGGCGCAGCGTGTTCCAGATGGTGGTGGCTTCGGCGGCGACCGGGGCCAGTTTGTCGTCGCGGATCTTCTCCCCGATCGTCCGCAGTTCGGCGATCGCGGTCTTGACGGCGGCGTACATGACGGCGGCGTGCCGGCTGGCCCGTTCGGTGTCGATCCAGGTGCGCAGCTGGTCGGCGACCGGCTGCCAGGCCTGCCGCCTGCGGTGCAGGGCCTGCCGGGCGGCGGTCTGCACCGGGGTCAGGGTGTCCCGCAGTGCGTCGACGATGGTGGTCGCGGATGCGGCGATGGTGTGAGGGTCGGCGGTGGCGAGCAGGTCGTCCCAGCGCTGCCACGCCGTCCGGGCGTCGTCGGTGTGGACCGATTCGGACGACAGGTCGAGGTGCAGGACCGCCGGTAGGGCGGGTACCTGCTGGCGCAGGGCGCGTCGGGCCTGGCGTTCGGCGCGGTGGGCGGCGTCGAGGTGCTCGGCGCGCCGGGTCAACTGGTGCAGGTGGGTGTGTGCCTGCGCGGCCCAGTCCTCGTCCAGGGTGCGACCCCCGCACACCGGGCAGGGCTGGTCGGGGTGGCTGGCGTGGTGGCGCAGGGCGTCGCGGAGCAGGCCGGCCAGGGCTTTGGCTTCTTCGACGGGGGTGCCGGCCAGGTCGTCGATCTGGTGCAGTGCGGCGCGGAGCGCCTCGATGGTGGTGGTGAGGGCGTCGCGGTCGGGTAGGTGCAGGACGTCGAGTTGGCGCAGGGGCACGACGGTCGCGTCGTCGGCCGTGTCGCTGCTGGTGGTCAGGGTGTCGAGCTGGTCGAGGTCGGCGGTCCGGCCGGTGAGGGCCTGTTCGGCGAGGCGGGCGCGCGGGTCGGGGTGTTCGGCCAGTGTGGTCCGCAGGGCGGGGAGGGTTTCGGTGCCGCGTTTGCGCTGCTGGTCCAGGTCCCGGCGGGCGGTCTTGAGCATCGTTTCGATCTCGACGAGTCGGCCGAGGCCGAGGATCCGTTGTAGGGAGTCGTGCATCTCGCTGGGGCTGCCGCTGACCAGGCCGCCGAGTTCGGAGTAGGACAGGAAGGGCCGGTAGAGCTGGAGCGGGGTGTCCCAGCCGAGGTCGGTGATGTTCTGGCGGCGTTGGCCGGTGGCCTGCAGGAAGGTGGTGGCCTCGGTGAGGTTCGCGTCGCCGGTCCAGTGGCATTCGACGGTGGCGCCGTCGCGGTGGCCTTCGACGCCGAGGCGGACGCGGATGCGGGGGTCGGTGTCGGCGTGCAGGTTGCGCCAGCCCTGCCGCCAGACGGAGGTGCGGCCGGACCAGCGTTTGTTGTCGCCGGTGAGGGCGAATTCGGCGGCTTCGGCGAAGCTGGACTTGCCGGAGCCGTTGCGGCCGGTGACGATGGTCAGCCCGGGTCCGGGGACGAGGTGGAGGGTGGCGGTGGGGCCGATGCCCCGGAAGCCGGTCACCTCGATGCCGGCGAGGTAGGTGCCGATCGGCTGGCGGTCGTCGGTGGCGGCGACCGGGGGTCGGGGCCGCTGCGGTGCCGTTCCGCCGAGCATGTCGGCGAGGTGGTCGGCTCCGCACAGGGCGGCGATGATCAGGTTCTCGGCGGTGTCGGGCAGGTTGGCGCGGTCGAGGTGGTCGAGGATGAGTTGGTCGACGGTGCTGGTCTGGTCCTCTGTCACGTCGTGCCTCCTCTCGCGGGGAAGGTGGTGACGGGTGGCCGGCGCCGCCAGTGGGGTCGGCGGCGGGTCGCCCGGCGTCTCGGGGG
>NZ_WVUH01000504.1 GCF_017614955.1 Micromonospora echinofusca | reverse complement strand
TCCGGGACCGGCGGGTGTCCGCCGGTCCCGGACGCGGGGTACGGGTGCCGGGGCCGGTGGTCCGGCGGGTACGTCTCGCGTCGGTGTTCGGTCCAGCCCGGTGCGGGGCGTCCGGTCTCCGGCGGCCGGGGCGTACGGCCGCCGGGCGGGGTCCGGTGACCGGGTGGCAGGGGCTGGGTGTCGCCCGGGTCGGCGTCGTCCGACCAGCCGACCCGCCGGTACGGGGTGGCGTCCCGGTCGGTGCGTTCCGACCGGGTCGGCTCGGTCTCCCGCTGCCAACCGGAAGCCGCTGTGGAGCGGTCGCGGTACGGGTCGCGGGGCGCGGACCGGTCGCGGTGCGGGTCGGAGGTCGTCGACCAGTCGTGGTGCGGGTCGCGGGGAGCCGTCCGGTCGCGGGGAGCCGTCCGGTCGGACCGCTCATGGGGTGCCGGCCGGTCGTGGGGTGCGGACCGGTCGCGGAAGGGTTCCCGGGGCGCGGACCATCCGGTGTCCGGGGCCCAGGAGGACGGTCGTTCGGCGGCCGGCTCCCGGGGCGGGGACCAGCCCGGGCTGACCGGCCGTTCGGCGGCGGGATCCCGCCAGCCGGGACTGACCGGCCGTGGATCCGACCACTCCGACCCCCGGTGCCGTCGCTCCGGCGGGTACCCCTCGTCGACGCCGGACGCCGGGTACGTCGTGCCGCGTCGCTGCGGTGGGTACCCGTCGAACCGGTCGGTCCGTTCCGGACGGTGCCGGAACTCGTCGACGGTCCAGCGGTCCTCCCCGGTGTTCGGGGTGCTGGTCCGGCCGGGTACGGCGGCCCGGCCGCGTACCGCCGGTCGTGGGGTGGCCCGCAGCCCGATGTCGCCGGGGTAGCGCTGGCCGGGGAACTGGGGGTGCCACTCGGAGGTGGGTGCGACGACCCAGGCCGGTTCGGCCGGATCGTGCCAGCGCCCGAGGTAACGGTCGGTCATGAGGCGACCCGATCGGCGTGCCGCGGCCCGGGAACCGGATCGCGTCGCTCGCTCACGGCGGTGTCACCTCGTCGGAAATTGTCGCGCTGGGCGGCCGGGGGCACCGGTAGGGTCACCCGACCGGTGCGGCGTGCTCGCGGAAGGAGGGTAACGGCGTGGCGTGGCTCACCGCCACTGTGGCATCCCCCCAGCGCACAAACGTTATCCTGTGGTTCCGGATATTTCGGGTAATTGCCGCATCTGGCTTTCGTCGGTACGCGACCTACCGTCAGGCCGCGGTGGCCGGGGTGCTGGTCAACAGCGTCTTCGGGTTCCTCCGCTGCTACGTCCTGCTCGCCGTGACCCACGGTGCCGGCGTCGCCGCCGGGTACGACCCGGCCCAACTGGTCACCTTCGTCTGGGCCGGTCAGGGCCTGCTCGCCGTGGTGCTGCTGTGGGGCTGGACCGACCTGGCCGACCGGATCCGGACCGGCGACGTGGCCAGCGACCTGCTCCGTCCCGTGCACCCGGTGACCAGCTACCTCGCCGTCGACCTCGGGCGGGCCGGGTACGCCCTGTTCACCCGTTTCCTGCCACCGGTACTGGTCGGTCCGCTCTTCTTCGACGTGCACCTGCCCACCCGCTGGTCCACCGGACCGCTGCTGGTCTGCTCCGTGCTCCTCGCGGTGACCGTCAGTTTCGGCTGCCGGTACCTGGTCAACGCCACCGCCTACTGGCTGCACGACGTACGCGGTCCGATGATCCTCTGGACGGTGGGTTCCGGGCTGCTCGCCGGCCTCTACTTCCCGCTGCGGTTCCTGCCGGACTGGCTCTGGCTCCCACTGTGGCTGGCCACCCCGTTCCCCAGCCTGTTCCAGGCGCCACTGGACGTCCTCGTCGAGCGGGATCCGCCCGGGGTCCAGGCCGGCATCGTCGCCGGGCAACTGGCCTGGGCGGTACTGCTGCTGGTCGCCTGCCGGGCGGTACAGCGCCGGGCCGAGCGCCGGCTGGTGGTGCAGGGTGGCTGACCGGTCCGCGCCGGGTGGCACGCTGGCCGCCTACCGGGCGCTGCTCGGCGCGCAGGCCCGCTCGCAGGCCGCCTACCGCACCTCGTTCGTGGTCGACCTCGTCGGCAACGTCGGCGCCACCGTCTCCGACGTGCTCACCGTGCTGGTGCTGTTCGGAGTGACCCGGGTCCTCGGCGGCTTCGACGTGCGCGAGGCGATGGTGATCGTCGGCCTCTCCGCCTGCTCCTTCGCCATCGCCGACCTGCTGGTCGGCAACATCGAACGGATCCCCCGGTACGTGCGCACCGGCCTGCTCGACGCGGTCCTGGTCCGCCCGCTCGGCGCCCTGCCGCAACTGCTGCTGATGGACCTGCCGTTGCGCAAGGTCTCCCGGGCGGTCTTCGGTCTGACCGTGCTGCTGGTGGCGCTCGGCGCGGCCGACATCGACTGGACCCCGGCCCGGGTCGCCCTGGCCGTGGTCGCCCCGCTCGCCGGGGTGGTCTTCTTCGGCGCGGTCTTCGTCGCCTCGGCCACCGTGTCGTTCTTCTGGGTCGAGTCCGGTGAGCTGGCCAACGCGGTGACCTACGGGGGACGCGACTTCACCGCGTACCCGGTCACCATCTACGACGGCTGGTTCCGCAGCGTCTTCGCGTACGGCCTGGGCTTCGCCTTCGTCGCCTACCAGCCGGCGCTGGCCCTGCTCGGCCGACCCGACCCGCTCGGCCTGCCGGCCTGGACGGGCTGGGCCGCGCCGGGCGTCGCGGTGGCCGCCGCCGGGGTGGCCACCCTGGCCTGGCGGTTCGGTATCCGTCACTACCGGAGTACGGGATCATGAGCGACGACGTCATCGCGGTCGACGGGCTGCGCAAGGAGTTCACCGTCCGGGTCCGGGCCGGCCGGCTGCGCCGGACGAAGCGGACCGTCCGCGCGGTCGACGGGGTCGACCTGCGGGTGGCCCGGGGCGAGATGCTCGGCTACATCGGCCCCAACGGGGCCGGCAAGTCCACCACCCTGAAGATCCTCACCGGCGTGCTGACCCCGTCCGCCGGTACGGTGCGGGTCTGCGGCCTGCGGCCGGTGCCCCAGCGGACCCGGCTCGCCCTGCGCATCGGGGTGGTCTTCGGCCAGCGGTCCCAGCTCTGGTGGGATCTGCCGCTGCGGGACTCCTTCGACCTGCTCCGGCACATCTACCGGGTACCGGCCGACGCCCACGCCGCCCGGCTGCGCCGCTGCCGCGACCTGCTCGACCTGGACGCGTTCCTGGACACCCCGGTCCGTCAGCTCTCGCTCGGCCAGCGGATGCGCGGCGAGCTGACCGCCGCCCTGCTGCACGGTCCGGAGGTGCTCTTCCTCGACGAGCCGACCATCGGGCTGGACGTGGTGAGCAAACAGGCGGTCCGGGGATTCCTGGCCGAGCTGGACCGGGCCGGTGACACCACCCTGGTGCTGACCACCCACGACCTGGCCGACATCGAGCGGCTCTGTCGCCGCCTGGTGGTCGTCGACCACGGGCGGGTGGTGCACGACGGGTCGATCGCGGCGCTGCACGCCCGGTACGGCTCACCCCGGATGGTGGTCGCCGAGCTGGACACCCCGTTGACCGTCCCGCCCGTGCTGCCCGGCGCGCCCCTGCTGCGGACCGAGGCCGACGGCCACCGGCTGGTCTTCTCCTGCGAGTCGGCGACCGCCGCGCAGGTGGTGGCATCCCTGGCCGGTCTCGCCACGCTACGCGACATCTCCATCGTCGAACCGGACATCGAGGAGGTCGTCGCCCGCCTCTACGGCAGATGAGGAAGGGCCCCCTCCTGTCGTTTCCGGTAGGCGGTTTCTGGGGGTCGTCGCAACACCTGATGGCTTATGTGGTTGTCAGTAGATCACGCAGACGCTCGGCTGGGTTGTCCCAGCCGAGCGTCTGTCGTGGGCGGCCGTTGAGTTCCTGGGCGACGT
>NZ_WVUH01000503.1 GCF_017614955.1 Micromonospora echinofusca | reverse complement strand
GCGCCGGGGTCGTTCGTCGAGGAGGCCGTCGACCGTGGGTCGGTGGGCCGGGCCACGATCGGCGGGGTGCTGGTACTCGGTGGGGTGTACGCGGTCGCGGCGTGGGCGATGGGGGTGGCGGTCGGCCCGGAATCTGTCGCGGGGGTGGCCGCTGATCCGGCGGGAGGTTTGCCGTTCGCGGTCCTGGAGCGCCTCGGTGTCTGGTGGGGTGTCGTTGGCGGACTGGTGCTGATCGCTGCGGTGATCACCTCGATGCTCGCGTTCCACGCGGTGGTCGCACGGTATGTGTTCGCGATGGCCCGCGAGAAGGTCCTGCCTTCGGGGCTGGCGCAGGCTGGCGGCGGTGTGCGGGTCCGCGCCCCGCGGGGTGGGTCGCTGGCGCAGACCGGTGTGGCGGTGCTGGTGGTGGGCGCGTTCGCGGTCGGTGGCGCCGACCCGGTCGCGACGGTGTTCACCTGGCTGTCGACGTTGGGTGCGATGGGCCTGTTGTGTCTGCTGGTGGCCGCGTCGGTGGCGGCGTTGCGGGCCCCGGCCAGTGTGCGGGGCCCGCGTGCGGGGGTGTGGCGGTGGCGGCTGGCGCCCGTGCTGGGTGTGCTCGGCGGGCTGGTGGTGTTGGCCGTGATGGTCGGCAACGTCGGTTCGCTGCTCGGTGCCGTACCGGGGTCGTGGTATCCGTTCCTGCTCCCGCTGATCCTCGCGACCACCGCTGTGGTCGGCGGGATGTGGGCGGTGATCCTGCGGCGGTCGCGACCGGAGGTCTACGCGGGTATCGGCCGTGGAACCCCGAAAACCCACGCGGTGCCCGATCCCATGGACATCTCGATCTGAGGCGGTGAAGTGATGACCAGAACGCACACGCCCATGCCCTCACCCGGAGCGTATGGTGTGGACCCCTTGGACCCCGCCTGGCAGCCGCCGGTGGTGCCGCCGGCCGGTCAGCGGTCGGCTGCGGGCCACGTCCCGCCGCCGGGCTACCGGACGGTCCGGGCTCCCGGCGGGCAGCAGCTACCCCTGGCTCCCGCTGCGGCTCCACTGCCTGCCCCGAACACGAGCCCACCTTTGTCGGGGAGCGGGCCGGCGCGTCGGGAGGACGGGCCGTCGGTGAGGGCTTGCCGTCAGGCTGACCTGCGGATGCAGATCGCGTACCGGTGCAAGCGGGCCAACACCGGCCACCTGATCGCGGCGGACCATGCGTTCGGTCGACGCGACGCGGTCGGCCCTCACGCCGTGATGCTGTTCTTCACCTCCGACGCGTTGGCGGAGCCGCACGGCTATCAGCTGCACACCGCGACCCGCACATTCCCGCAGTCCCCGGAAGCCGACGATCTGCCCCGGCTGCTGGCAGACCTGACGGAGGTGGCAGTAGACAACATCGCCGCCCTCGGGCGTGCCTGGAGTCCCCTCGGACCGGAGGGTTCGATGGTCAACGGCGGAGACATGACCCTGCCCCCGACCGCCACCTATGTCGGGGTGGGGGTCAGCACCCTCGACTCGGATCGGGGCCGCTGGTACCAGGTCGCCGCGACGCTACGGCAAGCGGCTGCCGCCGACCGTTACATGTCGGCGTTCAACCTCAAGGGCCAGTGCTACGCGCTGCTGACCGACGGCACCGCCCTGCACGTCGACCGTGATCCCGACGCGCGCCTCGGCGACACCGGGATCCGCTGCAACAAGACCCTCGACCCGGACCGCATCACCTACCACAACCCCCACGCCAACCTCCCCGAGCAGGGCGACGACGAGACCCGCCTGATCTGGCGGCGGCTCATCGCCCTGAACACCACCCTCGCCACTCACCTGCTCGCCCGGCGGCCGGCATGACCCACACCCCGACCCTCAGCCTCACCGACGCCGCAGACCTCCACCACGCGCCGATCGATGTCGCCACCGTCCTTGACCACCTGGTACGTGACGCCGACGCCGCCGCCGCGACGAGCATCGGATTCCCCGGCGCTGTCGACCTCGACCAGACCGAGGTCATGACCCGCCTCGGCCGCCGGTTGTGGAACAACATCGGCGACCCCGCCGATACCGGCGGAACAGCCCACACACGGGTGCTGGAGCGGGCCGTCGTCGCGTGGGTCGACGACATCCTGGCCATGCCGGCCGACGACCGGTGGGGTTACGTCACCACCGGCGGCACCGAAGGCAACCTGTCCGCCCTGCACGCCGCCCACCGCCGCCATCCCACCGCACGGATCTACTACTCGACCGCCGCCCACTACTCGATCCCCAAAATCGTCGAGATCCTCGGCGCACGTGGTGTGGTCGTCGACGCCCGTCCGGACGGGGAGATGGACTACGCGCACTTGGCGGCGCAGGTCCGCCGACACCGGCGCTGGCCGGCCATCGTGGTCGCCACCGCCGGCACCACCCTCACCGAAGCGGTCGACGACAGCACCCGCATCCGCGCCATCCTCGACGAACACCACGTGCGGGGGCACCTGCACGTCGACGCGGCCCTGTCCGGGATCCCCCTCGCCCTCGACGGCCGGCTGCGCTTCGACGACGACGCCGGCATCGGCAGCATCACCGTGTCGGGTCACAAGTTCCTCGGCGCGCCGACCCCGTGCGGTGTCGTGCTCATCCGCGACAGTGTGCGCGGCCACGGCGGCCACGTCTCCTACACCGACACCGTCGACAGCACGATCACCGGATCCCGCTGCGGCCTGGCCGCCGCGCTGCTGTGGCACGCCATCGCCACCCACGGCCGCGAAGGCCACCGCTGGCGTGCCAGCGAAGCCCGGACCCTCGCCGCCTACACCGTCTACCAACTCACCGCCGCCGGATGGCCCGCCTGGCGACACCCCCACGCCTTCACCGTCGTCCTACCCACCCCACCCGAACCGGTACGCAAGAAATGGCTGCTCGCCACCCACGGCGACACCAGCCACATCATCTGCATGCCCGGCATCACCCGCGCCCAGATCGACGCCTTCGTCGCCGACATCACCGCCGCCAGTCCGCACCACGACCTCACCCGCACGCCTTCGGGCGTAGACCACGACAGGGCCCCAGCTGGCCGGCGAACACCCGCCACGACCAGCACCGTCCATCCGCCACGACAACGGGAAGGAACCCCGTGATGGCCACAACCGCCGACCAGCGGCACCAGCTCGGCAACGGCACGAGCCGGCTGCACCTGATGCAGGACGTCCTCGACCCGCACACCCACCGGCAACTGGCCCGGATCGGAGTGAAACCCGGCCAACACGCCCTCGAACTCGGCGCCGGCGGCGGGTCCATCACCCGTCACCTCGCCGGGCTCGTCGGACCGACCGGCAAGGTCACCGCCGTCGACATCGACACCCGACTGCTGGACCCCACCGCCGTCATCGACGTCTACCAGGGCGACCTGCGTACCACCCCGGCCCCCGGGCAGCCCGGCGGCTACGACATCATCACCGCCCGCTGCCTGCTCGAGCACCTCCCCAACCGTGTCAACCTGCTGCGGCAGATGACCATCCTGCTCCGACCGGGCGGATGGCTCGTCCTCGGCGACATCGTCTACTCCCGCACCGTCGTCTACCGCGCCCCCACCGAAACCGACGCCACCCTCATCACCCGCGTCGTGCACGGCATCCTCGACACCCTCGCCGCATCCGGTGTCGACCTGCACTGGGGCGACAAAGCCCCCGGTCTGCTCCTGGACGCAGGCATGAACCACGTCCGCAGCCACTCCCACACCGAAACCTGGACCGGCGGCGGACCCGGCTGCCACCTCTACGCCCAGGACGCCCACCACCTACGCGACACCCTCACCGACACCGGCCTCACGATCACCGACCTGCACCGCTTCACCGAACTCATGGCCGACCCCCACGTCGTCGTCTCCAGCTACCAGTTCACCGCCACCCACGCCCAAAAACCCGAGCCCACCCACGCAC
>NZ_WVUH01000502.1 GCF_017614955.1 Micromonospora echinofusca | reverse complement strand
CGGCACCCGCCCCCGGTGCCGGGTACGCTCAAATTGCCGGCCCGCCAGCCGGCTCTTAAGATCCGGTTGAGCAGTAGAAACGACCTGTTCGTGGTCATCGGTCCCACCGTCGCCCGGGACGTTCCCGTGGTGGCCCCCGGAGCCCGGCAGATCAGGGCGACAACTCCGGTCCCGCAATGCGACCCCCGATCCGTGCCGACCCCGCGCACCCGCGACGTCGGCCGGTCGACGTCGCGGTCCGCCGGACGGCGGACCGGGACCGGCCACCGATCCGACCTGGGGGCAGACACCATGGCCAACCTCGACGTCGCACTCAAGAGTGCGATGAGCATCGACGGCGCGATCGGCGTGGCGCTGGTCGACCACACCAGCGGTATGACCCTCGGCGTGGCCGGCGGGACAGCCGAGCTGGACCTGACCGTGGCGGCGGCCGGCAACACCGACGTGGTCCGCGCCAAGCTGCGCACCATCGAGATGCTCCGGCTCGACGACACGATCGAGGACATCCTGATCACCCTCGGTTCGCAGTACCACCTGATCCGGCCGCTCACCGCACGCTCCGGCAAGGGCCTCTTCCTCTACCTGATGCTCAGCAAGAGCCGGGCCAACCTGGCCCTCGCCCGGCACCAGCTCCGCACCATCGAGGAGAGCCTGGAACTGTGAGCACCGGCTGGAGTGAGGAGACGACCCTGCCGCGCCGCACCGCCCGGCCGGCGCCGACGCCCGAGGCACACCGGTGGCCGCCCCCGCAGGTGGACCCGTCCGCCCACCGGGCCATCCGGGCCGAGCTGGCCGGCCTGCGGATCGAGGTCCCCGGGGTACGGGGCTGCGTGCTCGGTGGGGTGGACGGCCTGCTGATCACCCACGACCTGGGCCCCGACATCGAGCCGTACGACTTGGCCGCGCTCGCCGCCACCACCTGCGGCATCGGCCGGCAGGTCGGCAGCCGGCTCGGGCAGGGCGGGTTCCGGGAGACCACCACCCGCAACCAGCACGGGTACCTGAGCGTGTACGCGGTGAACGGGCACGCCCTGCTCGCCGTGGTGGGTGACGACGCGGTCAACGTGGCCCGGCTGCACCTGTACGCGCCGGCCGTCGCCGCGCGGCTGGCCGCCCTGCTCGACGGGGACACCGACCGCTGACCCGCGCCGGGTGGTGGCCCGGCCGGGGGCCGGGCCCGGGCCGGTGCGGGCCCTGTCGACGGACCCGGGGGCCGGCCGTGGTTCAGGGCAGGACGCAGACCGGGCTGGGCACCTCGACCGGCTCGCCGACCGGAGTCGGGATCCCGGTCACCGGGTCGACCCGGAAGACCCGGACCAGGTGGGCGCGCTCGTCGGCGACGTAGAGATGGTCGTCGGCCCGGGCGAAGTGCCGGGGCCAGCCACCACCGGTGGCCACCTCGGTGACGAGGCGGGGCGGCTGGTCGTCGACCAGCGCGAAGACGGCCAGCGTGCCGACGCCCCGGTTGGCGACGTAGCAGAACCGCCCGTCCGGCGCGACCGACACCTCCGAGGGGTGGACGCGCCCGGTGCGGTCGCTCGCCGGCACCCGGTGCCGTTCGTGCAGCACCCCGCCGGGGTGCAGGTCGTACCCGGTCAGCGTCGCATCCAGCTCGCCGACCAGGTAGGCGCGCCGGCCGTCCGGGTGCCGGGCGAGGTGCCGGGGCCCGGTGCCGGCCGGGGTACGCAGCCGGGGAGCCAGGGGCACCAGCCGCCCGGAGGCCGGTTCCAGTTCGTACCGGTAGACGGAGTCGGTGCCGAGGTCGACGGCGAGTACGGAGCCGTCGGCCGGGTCCGGCGACACCATGTGGGCGTGTGCCCGGTCCTGCCGCTCCGGGTCGGCGCCGTGCCCGGAGTGGGCCAGCAGGTCGGTGTGGTCGCCGGGCACCCCGGACGCGTCCAGCGGGTGCACCGAGACGCTGCCGCTGCCGTAGTTCGCCACGTACAGGTGCCGGCCGTCCGGCGCGACCGCCAGGTGGCACGGGCTGTCCCCGCCGGTGGAGCGGACCCCGAGCGGGGTGAGCCCGCCGTCGGCCGCCACCCGGAACGCGCTCACCGTCCCGTCGGGCAGTTCGTTGACCGCGTAGAGCACGTCGAGGCCGGGATGCCGGGCGAGGAACGACGGGGAGTCGGTGACCGCGGCCGTACCGAGCACGGTCAGCGCCCCACCCACCGGGTCCCGGCGGGCCAGCACGATGCCCGCGCCCCGACCACCGGTGGCCGGCGTGTAGCACCCGATGTGGACCAAGCCGCCCCGGTCACTCACCGGCGTCCCCCTCCGTCGCCTGTCCGGATCTGACGGTCGTCGGACCCTGCCCCGCGTCGATCTAACCAGAAACGGGCGGACCCGGGCAGGTCAAGCCGCCGGAACCGGCTCGCCGCGCCGCTGGGCCACGTGCTCGACCAGAGCCACCAGCACGGTCTTGCCGGACTGCCGGCTCCGCGCGTCGCAGAGCACCACGGGCACGTCCGGGTCCAGGTCCAGCGCGCGGCGTACCGCGTCCACGCCGAACCGCTGCGCCCCGTCGAAGCAGTTCACCCCGACCACGAACGGGATGCCCCGCTGCTCGAAGTAGTCCACCGACGGGAAGCAGTCGGCGAGCCGGCGGGTGTCGGCGAGGACCACGGCACCGAGGGCACCGAAGGCCAGTTCGTCCCAGAGGAACCAGAACCGGTCCTGCCCGGGGGTACCGAAGAGGTAGACCTGGAGGTCCTCGTTGATGGTGATCCGGCCGAAGTCCATGGCCACCGTGGTGGTCCGCTTGGTCTCCACCCCGGACAGATCGTCGGTGCCGATCCCGGCGTCGGTCAGGATCTCCTCGGTCTGCAACGGACGGATCTCGCTGACCGTGCCGACGAGTGTCGTCTTGCCCGCCCCGAAGCCACCGGCAATCAGGATCTTGAGCGCGAGGGGTACCCGCTGCCCTGATCCGTTCCGGTCAGAGCGCACGGAGTCCATTGACCACCGCCTTGAGGATGTTGTCGTCGGGATAGTAGGACGTGGCCGGCGGCTCGTGGATCGCGATCAGCCGGGCATCGAGCAGGTCACCGAGGAGGACCCGGACCACGCCGAGAGCCAGGTCCAGATGGGCGGACACCTCCGCGACCGAGATCGGCTCGGCCGCCAGCCGGAGGATCCGCCGGTGCTCCGGCTGGCTCAGCTGGTGCCGGTCCGGATCGGCCTCCGGATCGGCGTGGACGAACGCCACCAGGTCGAACCCCACGGTGGGGCGGACCCGGCCGCCGGTCATGGCGTACGGCCGGACGACCGGGCCGGCCTCGTCGTCCAACCAGTCGTGCAGGGCGCCGGGTGGGTCAGCTCGCATCGGTCGGCCCTCCGGTCGGCCCGGACGGCGGGCCGGGCTCGACAGCGGACCGGGCCGGGGCGCTGAGGTTCTCCCCCACCCGGGTCACCAGCATCGCCATCTCGTAGGCGACCAGGCCGATGTCCGCGTCGGCGGCGCTCAGCACGGCCAGGCAGGCGCCCTGCCCGGCCGAGGTGACGAAGAGGTACGCCTCGTCCATCTCGACCACGGTCTGGCGTACCGCACCGGTACCGAAGTGCCGGCTGGCGCCCCGGGCCAGGCTGGAGAAACCGGCCGCCATCGCCGACATGTGCTCGGCGTCGGCCCGTTCCATGCCCCGGGACGCACCCAGCAGCAGACCGTCCGCGGAGAGCACCACCGCCTGGCGGGTGGCGGGTACCCGGTCGATCAGGTCGTCGAGGAGCCAGTCGAGGTTCCTGGCCGGCTTCGTCGGGTGCAGCACTACGCATCCCTTCCAGAGTCGGTCGACCCCCGGTCGGTGACCGGGGTGATACGCGGCAGCTCCGCGGTGGGCTGGTCCATGGGGGCGGTACCGCCGGAGACACCCGTCGGGGCGGTACCGCCG
>NZ_WVUH01000501.1 GCF_017614955.1 Micromonospora echinofusca | reverse complement strand
CCACCGCCCACCACCACGCCACCGCCGACCACTCCGCCGGCCGGGGCCAAGCAGATGGAGAAGCTGGACCGGGGGCTGGTCAGCGTCCGCTCGGGTACCGGCAACCTGCTCTCCTGGCGGCTGCTCGGCACCGAGACCTCCGGGGTGTCGTTCAACCTCTACCGGGGCGGTACCCGGGTGAACGGCAGCCCGATCACCGGCGCCACCAACCACCTCGACGCCGGGGCGGCAGCCGGTGCCGCCTACACGGTCCGCGCGGTGGTCGGCGGCGTGGAACAGCCCGACTCCGCGCCGGCCCTGCTGTTCACCAGCGGCTACCTCGACGTGCCGATCCAGGCCCCGCCCGGTGGCACCACCCCGAGCGGCGAGGCGTACACCTACGCGGCGAACGACGCCTCCGTCGGTGACCTGGACGGCGACGGCCGGTACGAGATCGTGCTCAAATGGGACCCGTCCAACGCGAAGGACAACTCGCAGAGCGGGTACACCGGCAACGTCCACGTCGACGCCTACACGCTCACCGGTACCCGACTCTGGCGCATCGACCTGGGCCGCAACATCCGGGCCGGGGCGCACTACACCCAGTTCCAGGTGTACGACTACGACGGCGACGGGGACGCCGAGGTGGCCATGAAGACCGCCGACGGCACCCGCTCCGGTACCGGCCAGACCATCGGCTCCGCCTCCGCCGACCACCGCAACTCCTCCGGCTACGTCCTGGCCGGCCCGGAGTACCTGACCATGTTCGACGGCCGGACCGGCGCCGCCCTCTCCACCGTCGCCTACGACCCGCCCCGGGGCACCGTCTCCTCCTGGGGCGACAGCTACGGCAACCGGGTCGACCGGTTCCTGGCCGCCACCGCCTACCTGGACGGCGAACGCCCCTCGCTGGTCATGGCCCGGGGCTACTACACCAGGGCGGTCGTCGCCGCCTGGGACTTCCGCAACGGCACCCTCACCAAGCGGTGGACCTTCGACTCCACCAACTCCGGCAGCGGCGCCGCGTACGGGCAGGGCAACCACAACCTCTCCGTCGCGGACGTGGACGTCGACGGCAAGCAGGAGATCGTCTACGGCTCGGCGACCATCGACGACAACGGCACCCTGATGTACGCCACCGGCTTCGGGCACGGCGACGCCCTGCACGTCGGTGACCTGATTCCGGCCCGCGCCGGCCTGGAGGTCTTCACCATCCACGAGTCGGGCAGCGCCCCGGCCGCCGACGTGCACGACGCCCGGACCGGGCAGATCATCTGGCAGCGACCCCACAACGGCGGTGTCGAGGGTCCGGGTCGGGGCGTCGCCGGGGACATCCACGCCGGCAGCCCGGGCGCCGAGTTCTGGGGCGCCGGCACCACCATGACCAACCTGTTCGACACCGCCGGTACGTCGGTCGGGCGTAGCCCGTCCTCGGCGAACTTCCTCGCCTGGTGGGACGGCGACACCACCCGCGAGCTGCTCGACGGCACCCGGATCGACAAGTACGGCACCAGCGGCGACACCCGACTGCTCACCGGCAGCGGCGTGTCGTCGAACAACGGCACCAAGTCCACCCCGGCGCTTTCCGGTGACCTGTTCGGCGACTGGCGCGAGGAGGTGGTCTGGCGGACCACCGACAACACGAAACTGCGGATCTACAGCACCCCGACGCCGACCACCACCCGGATCCACACCCTCATGCACGACCCGCAGTACCGGGTCGCCGTCGCCTGGCAGAACACCGCCTACAACCAGCCCCCGCACCCGGGCTTCCACCTCGGCGCCGGCATGGCCACCCCGCCCACGCCGAACATCTACCTACGATGAGCCGCACCAGGGGCTGAAAAAGGGATGGCACCGGTCCGGTCAGGTGAATCACCCGACCGGACCGGTGCGCCACACCGCGACATCCGCGACCCGTCCCTGACCGACGGATGTCGTACCACCACCGGAAACAACGTTAGCGACGGTGTACGGCGGGCAGGTGTCGCCAGTATGAAGCTGGTGTTTCGCCGCCTCGGACGACCGACGTCGCCCGTCCGCCCGGCGCCACCGGAGGGCCCGCGTTCACCCCCGCCCGGCGCCACCGGACAGCCCGAACCGCTCCGCGACCAGCTCGAACGAACGCACCCGGTCGGCGATGTCGTACACCATCGTGGTGAGCATCATCTCGTCCGCCCCGGTCCGCTCCTGCAGCTGGGTCAACTGGCGGTACACCGTCTCCGGCGACCCCATGGCCTGACCCCGGCGTCGTTCCCGGACGAACTCGCGCTCCAGATCGGTGTACGGGTACGCCGCCGCCTCCTCCGGGGAGACCAGCGGCTCCGGGCGCCCCGCCCGCAGCTTCAGGAACGACAACCCGGCCGGCCCGGCCAGCCACTCCGCCCGCTCGTCGGTCTCCGCGCAGACCACGTTCACCGCCACCATCGCGTACGGCTCGGACAGCCACTCCGACGGGCGGAAATGCTGCCGGTAGAGCGCCAGCGCGGGCAGCGTGTTGGCCGCGCTGAAGTGGTGCGCGAAGGAGAACGGCAGCCCGAGCAGCCCGGCGAGCTGGGCACTGAAACCGCTGGAGCCGAGCAGCCAGACCGCCGGCAGGTCACCCCGACCGGGGGTGGCCACGATCGGCCCCGGATCGGTACCGGTGAAGTAGTTCATCAGGTCCGCCAGCTCGCGCGGGAAGTCCTCCGCCGACAGCCCCTGCCGGGTACGCCGCAGCGCCAGGGCGGTCATCTGGTCGGTACCCGGTGCCCGGCCGATACCCAGGTCGATCCGCCCCGGATGCAGGGCCGTCAGGGTGCCGAACTGCTCGGCCACCACCAGCGGCGCGTGGTTGGGCAACATCACCCCGCCCGAACCGAGCCGGATCGTCCTGGTGTGCGCGGCCAGGTGCGCGATCAGTACCGCCGGTGCGGAACTCGCGATCGCCGGCATGTTGTGGTGCTCGGCCACCCAGAACCGGCCGAAGCCCAGTTCCTCGGTCCGCCGGGCCAGCTCCGTGGTGTGCCGCAGGGCCGCCCCGGCGGAGGTGCCGGCCGCGACCGGAGCAAGATCAAGAACAGCGAGGGGTACGTCGGTCACGCGACTGGTCAACCCACCCGGGTCCGGGATTGTTCCGGGCGCGCGGTGCGCACCCACCTGTCAGGAAGGGCCCCCTCCTATCGTTTCCGGTACAGGAAGGGGCCCTTCCCAACACCTCAGCCCCGGCCCCGGGCCTGCTCGAAGATCAACGACGTCTGGGTGTGCTGCACCACCGGATCCACCGCCAGATGGTCCAGCACGAAGTCCCGCAGCGCATCCCCGGACGCCGCCCGCACATGCAGCACGTAGTCCTCCGCACCCGCCACGTGGAACACCGACACCACCCCGGGCAGCCGCACCGACCGGGCCCGGAACGCGTCCACCGCGTCCCGCGCGTGCGCGGCGAGCCGCACCGACACCAGCGCCTGCAACGGCACCCCCAGCGCCGCCGGATCGATCTCCGCGTGGAACCCCCGGATCGCCCCGCTCTCCCGCAACGCGCGTACCCGGGCCAGACACGTCGACGGTGCCACGCCGACCCGCTCGGCCAGCGCATTGTTCGGAATCCGGCCGTCCGCCGCCAGCACCGACAGGATCGCCCGATCCGTCTCGTCGAGCTGGGCGAAGGGCCGCACATCATTCGGCGCGGTAGGCACGCAACACCGCCTTTCTCGAACAAAATTACGAGTTCGGGGAAAGGAAAGAATTATATGCGGATCAGTTGCGGCATGTTGCCCTGATGTTCGACGCTTCGCGCATGGCCACCGCCGACACCCGCGCCGTGCACGCCGGCCGCGACGACCTCGCCGCCCTCGGCGTACACGTACCACCGATCGACCTCTCCACCACCAACCCCCTGCCCTCGGTCGACGCCGGCGGCGACGCCTACGAACTCCTCGCCAC
>NZ_WVUH01000500.1 GCF_017614955.1 Micromonospora echinofusca | reverse complement strand
CCGCCAGGGCCTCGCCCGCGCCACTGTCGGTACCCTCTGCACCCGGCTCCGCCGGCACGTCGACCACATCACCCTCAACGTCGCCGCCGACAACCACGCCGCGCTCGCCCTCTACCGCAGCCTGGGCTTCACCCCCGTGGCCGAGTTCACCGACCTGATCGCCACCTCCTGAACGACAACCCGGCCCCGCATCCGGCAACACCGGCTCTGACGTGAGTGCGGCCAGGGTCGAGCCGGCCCGTCCGACACTGGGAGAAGACGCCGACTTGCGGGGCGGACCTGACCGCGCCGCTGCCCCCGCAGACGGCAGGCGGCCGGGGCCAGCCGCCTGCCGTGGTCCATGCGACTCTCAGCGCCAATCTGACACTAGCGCCGACAGGTTTGCTGTGGAAACCTATTGGCATGACTACTGAGTCGGTGCCTGCCGGCGGCGACCCCCGCCGACTGCTGTCTGACATTCGCTCCCTGGCGCACCAGGTGCGCCTCGACCAACGGATGACCTGGGTTGCACTGCTGGTCCTGGGCGCGGTGACACTCGTCGGAATCCCGTTCGACTGGCTCGGCATGACGGTGCACTGCCGCCCCGACACCAGCTGCGAATTCGCTCGACGCGGCGTGCTGCTCTACTGGCCCCCGGCGCTCCTGCTGGCCTACACCGCGATCGCCGTCTGCTACATGCGGGCCGCACGGGCACGGGGCCTGGGTGCCCGGACGCTGCCGTACGCGATCGCCGGCGCCGCGACAACCGTCGTGTTCACCACGGCGTGGATAGCCGCAGCCCTGTACTTTCCGGACCACCCGCTGCCGGACCAGCCCCTACCGTACCGGTGGTTGATCCTGGACCGGCTGGTCTCACCCTGGAGCATGATCGGGATCGCGCTGGTGGTGCTCGCCCGGATCGAGCGCAACCTCGGACTGCTGCTGTTCACCCTCGCCTACCTGGCCCTGGTGCTGCTGGTACTGCCGATGAACGAGGGCTGGGGACTGGCCGGCTGGGAACTTCAGGCCCGATTCGCGGTACCGCAAGTCATCAGCGGCGCGCTGCTGCTGCTCGGCGCGGCCGGGTTCTTCAGAGCAGCCCGCAGGCAGCAGCGGTGACCACCACGAACGGCACCCCGGACCCGGAGGCAGGACACCCGGTCACCGGGCTGGACGAGGTGGTGCACCAGCGGGCACGGCTGGGCATCCTGACCATCGCGCACGAGGCGCACCGGGTCGAATTCGGCTACCTGCGTACCCACCTCGACCTGACCGCAGGCAACCTCTCCAAGCACCTCAGCGTGCTGGAAACGGCCGGCCTGATCGAGATCCAGAAAGGCTACGAGGGCCGGCGCGGTCGCACCTGGATCACCCTCACCGCCGCCGGCAATACGGCGCTCGCCAACGAGATCGCGCGACTCAAGCAGCTCATCGCCCGCGTCGAGACGACCAACGGGCAGTAGCGACAACCGTCGACCGGCCAGCCATCCCCCGCCACCCGGCGCATGATCGCCGGGTGGCGGGTGGCATGGACCCGCGCGTCGGAGCCGGCCTGAGCCTGGTCGGTCGACGGAACCTCTCGCCGAACCGCGGGCCAGGACATGGCTGCCGATTGCCGCAGTGGCCGGTGATCCGCGAGGATTCGCCGCCGTCAGGTGGGGCCTTCGTGTGAGGGTGGGCACACCGGCTAAAGCATCCTAGGATGGAAGATGGTCCGTCTCGTCACGCGTTCCGGCCTCCCCGCCCGCACCGACAGAAATGGTCGCGTACCTCCGGGTACGGCACCCGATGGGCGAACCGATACCGGGTTGCGGTCCCCGCCGACGGGGCTGTCGGACAGCCGGAGACGGTCCTGTCCGACAGAGGGCCGGAACTGTTCATCGTTCCGCTGGTGATCCTCTCCCCCTTTTCGGTCGGGAGGGTCCGGGTGGCGCCGCACAACGCCTATGGCGTCCTAGGACGATAGGCTGTACTGGTCCGTTGGAGGAGCGGGACGTGGATCGCTGCCGGACGCTCCGTCCGGTCCCGGTACTCAGTGGCGGTGCCGCACCAGCCAGTCGGTGGCGAAATCCACCAGGCGGCGTTGCGACATCAACCGGGCGGTCGCGCCACCGACGGGGCCCACCCGCACCGCACCGGTGGCCTCGAAGTCCGCCCCGAGCTGCGGGAAGTCCCGCTCGTCGACCGCGACGTCCGTCCACTCCACCCACCGGTGCGCCCCGTCCGGCGTGCGGACCGACGAGCCGGTCGTCTCCCGGGGCGGGGACGGCCGACGGTACTCGGCCAGATGAAGCGACGTGTTCGAGTCGTACCCGCAGCCCAGCAGCAGCACCCGACCGTCCATGCGGTACACCGCGCCCACCGGGGACCCCTCCCCCAGCGCGTCGTCGAGGCGGTGCCCGCCGGTCACCTCGGCCGCCCGCCGACCCCACGCGGCGAACGACACCTGCGGATGGTCGCTGCGTACCGCACCCGGCCAGGTCCGCACCGCCTCCGCCACGACCCCCATCCACCGGCTCGGCGTCGTCCGTGGATCGAATCCCGGCATCTGCTCCCGGATCACCGGCCACCACGCCGGCGGGACCGGCGGGTTCCGCCAGCCCGCCGGATCGGTGTTGTCCGGGGTGTGGGTCGGCACCACCAGGGTGCCGGTCGGGCCGAGCACCCCACACACCGCCCGGACCAGCGCCTCGACACCACCGACGACGAACCCGACCCGACGGTACGCCGAATGCAGCAGCACGACGTCACCGGCGGCGAGCCCCAGCGCCCGCAGATCCGCCGACAGGGAGGCAACGGTGTACGGCACGCTCTGCTCCACCGCGCCAGGGTAGCCACCGTACGGACACCGGCAGCCACCCCGGCCACCCGGTCAGGTCGGCTGCGGTCCCCCGTCGGGACGTACCGTGGTCGACACGGGCGTGCCGAGCTCGACGGTCCGCGACACCGTGCAGAGCCGGTCGTGGGACATCCGTACCGCGCGGGGCAGCATCTCCCGGGCCGCGTCGCCGGCCGGCCCCGCCGGGAAGCGGACCGTGAACTCGACCGCCAGGTTCTGCATCCGGTTGCCGCCGGACTCGTCCCGGACCTTGTCGCCGGTGACCCGGACCTGGAACTCGTCGGGCTCGTCACGGCGGCTGACCACCAGGTCCACGTCGATCGCCGTGCATCCGCCGATCGCGGCCAGCAGCAGCTCCACCGGGGTGAAGGTGTCGTCCCCGCCGGTACCGACCACCAGGGAACCGCCCCGGGAGTTGCGTACCTCGTAGCGGCCGACGCTGGTGCGGGTGATGTCCACGCCGCGGAAGGTGTCCTCACTCATGGTCGCCGACGGTACCGGCCCGTCGACCGGACCGCACCGCCCCCTCGCCCGCCGTGCGGGCCACCGCGATCGGGGCGAGACTGGCGGACATGACGTGGACCCGTCGGGCCGTACCGGCCGTCGCCGCCGCCGTGGCCGCCCTCGCCGCACGTGACCTGCTGCAACGTGACCATGCCCTGCTGCGCAACTTTCCGCTGCTGGGCCGGGCCCGCTACCTGCTCGAGGCGATCGGGCCCGAACTGCGGCAGTACATCGTGGCCGGCAACAACGAGGAACGGCCGTTCACCCGGGACCAGCGGCGATGGGTGTACGCGTCGGCGAAGAAGCAGAACAACTACTTCGGGTTCGGCACCGACAACGACATCGAGTACACCGCCGGGTACCCGATCATCATGCACCGCACGTTCGGGCGGGCGGTGCCCCCGTCGGCGCCGACCGCCGGGCACGAGGTGTGGCTGCCCTGCGCGAAGGTGGTCGGGGCGGCCCGGGGCCGCGCCGGGGCGTTCCGGCCGGACTCGGTGGTCAACATCTCCGGGATGAGTTTCGGTTCGCTGTCCGGTAACGCGGTGGCGGCGCTGAACCGGGGGGCGGCGCTCGCCGGCTGTCTGCAGAACAC
>NZ_WVUH01000004.1 GCF_017614955.1 Micromonospora echinofusca | reverse complement strand
GCCCCCACCACCGTAAGGAAGGGCCCCCGCTTAACGCTTTCGGTATAGGAAGGGCCCCCTATTAACATCCGAGGGCCGCCAGCAGTTCCGCCGTCGCCCGCGCCGGGTCGGCGGCTCCGGACACCGCACCGACCACCGCCACCCCGTACGCCCCGGCGGCGCGCAGCTCCGGCACGTCGGCCACGGTCACCCCACCGATGGCGATGACCGGTACGGCCACCGCCCCGGCGACCGCGCGTACCCCGGCCAGTCCGATCGGGTCCGGCAGCCCGTCCTTCGTGGTGGTCGACCGGTACGGGCCGACGCCGAGGTACCCGGCACCGGCGGTGACCGCTGCCGCCGCCGTGACCGGCTCCCGGGCGGTCGCGCCGAGCACCGCCGCCGGGCCGAGTACCCGCCGGGCGGCGGCGACCGGCAGGTCGAGTGCACCGACGTGGCCACCGGCGGCGCCCACCGCCAGGGCGACGTGCAGCCGGTCGTTGACCAGGCAGGTGACCCCGGCCGGTGCGCAGATGTCGACGATCCGGCCGGCCAGGTCGTACGCCTCACGGTCGCTGGCGGAGTCCTCGACCCGCACCTGCACGACCAGCCCGGCCCCGGCGGAGGCGACCGGACGGGCGGCACGGGTCACCGACGCGGCGGCGTGGACCGCAGCGCGGACCACGGTGAGCGGATCGCGCCCGGGGCGGGTGTCGGTGACAAGATGCAGTCGTCCAAGGGACGGCACGGCAACTCTCCTCCCTGCGCCGGCATTACCCGGATCAGGTTCTACGGTCGGGGGCTCCAGCCCCCCTCTCAGCCCGGTACACCGGGCTCCCGTGGGTTACTTGCGTGCCACCGTACGACGGAACGGTGGGGCGAGCCAATACCCCTGCCCCGGGGATCCGGGTGACCTACGCCGCAACGGGAACGTCGGTCACCCGGACCGCCAGCAGACCAAAGGCAGAACCACCGGAAGGTCAGCGGCAGGAAGAACGCAGGAACAGCGGAATCTCAGAGGATCGCGCGCAGCGCGGCCAGGTCCTCGTCGGACGGTTGCCACACCCCGGCGGCGGCGTTGTCGCGTACCTGCCCAGGCGTGGTGGCACCGGCGATCACCGAGGTCACCGCCGGCTGCGCGGCCAGCCCACCGATGGCCACCTGGAGCATGGTGAGCCCGCGCTCGGCCGCGTACGCCCCGATCGCCTCGATGGTGTCCCACGGCGCGGCGGCGAGCCGGGCCGCGTACCGACCACCCTGGGACAGCCGGCTCCCGGCCGGGGGCGCCTCGCCCCGCCGGTACTTGCCGGTGAGCAGGCCGTTGGCCAGCGGGAAGAACGGCAGCAGCCCGAGACCGAAGCGTTCGCAGGCCGGCACCACCTCCGCCTCGACGGAGCGTTCCACCAGGCTGTAGTGGTTCTGCGCGCTGATGAACGGGGTCGTCCCGGCGGTCCGCGCCACCCAGTCGGCGTCCGCGATCTGCCAACCGCTGAAGTTGGAGTTGCCCAGGTAGCGGACCTTGCCGGCGGTCACCAGGTCGTCCAGGGCGCGGAGCGTCTCCTCGATCGGCGTACCCGGGTCGGGCTCGTGCATCTGGTAGAGGTCGATGTGGTCGGTGCCGAGCCGGCGCAGCGACGCCTCCACCGCCCGGGCGATGTACCGGCGGGCACCCCGGGCACCGAAGTCGGGCCCGTTCATCCCGGACATGTCCATGCCGAACTTGGTGGCGAGCACCACGTCGTCCCGGCGTCCCTTCAGGGCGGCGCCGAGCTGCTCCTCGGACCCGCCCTGCGGTTCGCCGTAGATGTCGGCGGTGTCGAAGAAGTTGATGCCGACGTCGAGGGCGGCGTCGACCACCGCCCGGGTACCGTCACGGTCGAGTTTGCGGCCGAAGTTGTTGCAGCCGATGCCGACCACGGACACCACGAGCCCGGAGTCGCCCAGCCGGCGGTAGGTCATCTCAGTCACGTGATCGACCCTATGCCGCCGGTGCCGGTCCGCGCCCACCGGAAAACAGCCCGGACCGGACGCACCAGCGGGCCGGGACGACCCACCGGCTCAGTCGAGCAGCCCACCGGCTCAGTCGAGCACGTCGGCGACCAGGCGCCGGGCCTCGGCCACACTCGCGGCCAGCTCGTCCGGCCGCCGGCCCGGGGCGGCCAGCAGCCGGTGGGCCCGCTCGGCGAAACCCGGCGGGGCGCCGGGCAGCGTACCGGCCGCGTCGACCATCCCCTTCTCGTTGACCAGCCAGCGGCCGGCCCGGCCGTGCAGGGCGTGGACCAGCACCCCGACCACGCGGAACAGGCAGCCGGCGAGGTAGCTGCTGTCCCCGGCCGGTACCGCCTTCGTCGCACCGTCGAGCAGGAAACCGGCCTCCCAGCCGGCGGCGACCAGGGCTGCGCCGAGCGCGGGCGGATAGTGGCGGGTCGCGGCGTGCAGCGCGGTCAGCTCCCCGGTCGGGTCGGCCAGCACCCGCCCGAGGGCCACCTCCCCGGCGTACGCGTGGGAGTAGAAGCCCAGCGGATGCCCGGGCTGCGTGCCCACCTGGTACCGCCCGGCCCGGCAGTCGGCCCACACCGACCGGACCCGGTCGGTGTCCCGGTAGATCCAGTCGACCGCTGCCCCGCCGATCCGCAGCCACCCGCCACCGTCGACCCAGGGGCCCCAGCCACCCGGCCCGGTCAGCTCGACCGGGCCGTCCGCGACGGTGGCGGCGACCGTGCGCAGGCCGTCGACGTCCAACCGGCCCCGGTAGTAGAGCCCGAGATCCCAGTCCGAGTCCGGCCGGTGGGTACCCCGGGCGCGGCTGCCGCCGAGCGCGACCGCCACCACCCCGTCGACCGCCACCAGTCGCGCGGGCAGGTCGTCCGGGATCACGCCACGTCCCAGACCGGCTCCGGGGTCTCCACCACCTCGTTGTCCCCCCGGAACAGCAGGAACCGGTCGAACGAGCGGGTGAACCAGCGGTCGTGGGTCACCGCGACCACCGTGCCCTGGAACGCGCGCAGCGCCTCCTCCAGGGCCTCCGCGCTGGCCAGGTCGAGGTTGTCGGTGGGTTCGTCGAGCAGCAGCAGGGTCGCGCCGGACAGTTCCAGCAGCAGGACCAGGAACCGGGCCTGCTGCCCACCGGAGAGGGTGCCGAAGCGCTGGTCGCCCTGCCCGGCCAGCTCGTACCGGCTCAGCGCGGCCATCGCGGCGTGCCGGTCCATCCCGGCCCGGTGGTCGTCGCCCCGCCAGAGCACCTCGACCAGGGTCTTCGCCATCAGCTCCGGCCGGTCGTGGGTCTGCGAGAAGTGGCCGGGGCGTACCCGGGCACCGAGCCGGGCCACCCCGTCGTGGGCGACCGGGGCGAGCGCCAGGCCGTTGTCGACCGGGGTGTTGGCCGGGTCGGGGTCGGTGCCGCCCCGGGCCAGCAGGCGCAGGAAGTGCGACTTGCCGGTGCCGTTGGCACCGAGCACCGCCACCCGGTCGCCGTACCAGATCTCCAGGTCGAACGGGTAGGTCAGACCGTCGAGTTCGAGCTGTTCGCAGACCACCGCCCGCTTGCCGGTCCGCCCGCCACCCAGCCGCATCCGGATGTCCTGGTCCTTCGGCGGTACCGGCGGCGGCCCGGCCTCCTCGAACTTGCGCAGCCGGGTCTGCGCGGCCTGGTACCGCGACGCCAGTCCGTCGTTGTACGCGGCCTTCTGCTTGTACATCAGCATCAGTTCGCGCAGTTTCTGGTGTTCCTCGTCCCAGCGGCGGCGCTGCTCGTCGAGCCGCGCGTGCCGGGCCACCCGGGCGTCGTACCAGCTCGCGAAGCCGGCCGGGTGGGTCCAGGCCGAACCGCCCTCCACGGCCACCACCCGGTCGCTGCTCTGCGCGAGCAGTTCCCGGTCGTGCGACACGTAGAGCACCGACTTCACCGACTCGCGGAGCCGCCGTTCCAGCCACCGTTTCCCGGGTACGTCGAGGAAGTTGTCCGGCTCGTCGAGGAGCAGTACCTCGTCGGTGCCCCGGAGCAGCAGTTCCAGCGCGAACCGTTTCTGCTGCCCGCCGGAGAGGGTCCGGACCGGACGGTCCCGGCAGGCGTCCCAGGACAGACCGAGCACGATGGTGGCGACGGTGTCGAAGAGCACCTCGGCGTCGTACCCGCCCGCCTCGCCCCAGGCGGCCAGCGCGTCCGCGTACGCCAGTTGGGCCTTCCCGGCGGCGGTGCTGTACTTGCCGCGCACCTCGGCCACCCGCAGCGCCTCCTCCGACTCGGCGAGCCGCCGCCCGGCGGCCCGCACCGACGGCGGGGAGAGCGAGAGCGCCAGGTCGGCGAGGGTCGTGGCATCGCCGATCATGCCGATGAACTGCCGCATCACCCCGAGCCCGCCGGCCCGCGCGATGGCGCCCACCTTGACCGGCAGGTCCCCGGCGACCATCCGCAGCAGGGTGGTCTTGCCGGCCCCGTTCGGCCCGACGAGGGCCACCTTGGCGCCCTCACCGACCCGGAACGACACGTCGGTGAAGAGTTCCCGGCCGTCCGGCAGCGTGTGCGCGACCCCGGCGACGTCCACGTATCCCACGCCGGCATCCTGCCCGAGCGACCCGGACGGGCAACAGCCAATTAGCGCGCCCGGCGGCAGGGCCGGACGCGCCTAGCGGGTGACCCGCAGGACGCGGTACCCCTTCTGGCTGGCGTGCCGGGTGACCTGCCAGCCCTGCCCGACCAGCCACTGGTGCAGCGAGTCGCCGCCCAGGTGGCGGGCGACCACCAGCCAGGCCACCCCGTCCGGGGCCAGCCGGGGCAGCCAGCGGCGCAGCATCTCGTGCAGTTCGGCCTTGCCGATCCGGATCGGCGGGTTCGACCACAACTGCGCGAAGGTCACCTCGTCCGGTACCTCGTCGGGGGCGACGACCCGGACCCGGTCGGCGACCCCGGTCCGGTCGGCGTTCGCCGCCGCCAGGTCCCGGGCCCGCGCGTTGACGTCGACCGCCCACACCGTCGCCCGGGGCGCCTCGGTGGCCAGTACACAGGTGATCGGCCCGTAGCCGCACCCGAGGTCGAGCAACGGGCCGTCGGTCGCGGCGGTCGGCAGGTCGGCCTTGCGCAGGAGTACGGCGGTACCGGGGTCGAGCCGGTCGGCGGAGAAGACCCCGCCGGCCGAGGCGAGCGTGTAGTCCCGCCCGCCGACGGAGAACCCGATTTCCCGCTGGTGGGCGGCGGTGCTGGGCTCGGCGCTGAAGTAATGGTCCCCGGTCACGCCTGGCATTCTCGCCTATCCGACACCGGCTACCACAATTCGTCAGTTGCACGACGCAAACGCAGGAAGCAACTACTCTCTGCGACATGGTCCATCGCCCGGAGTCCGACGAGGTAGCGCTCACCATGTTCGACGCCGATCCGGCCGCCGGGCCGGTGGGACCGGTCCCCCCACTCGGTCCCGCACCGGCCCGCTTCCCGACCCCGCAACTGCCGTCGGTGCCACGCCCGCCGTCGACGACCCGCCGTGCTCCGCTGGTGCCGGCACCGCCGACCCGTCCCGTTCCCGGGCCGGAAGCCCGGGAGGCGACTCCCGAAGGGACGGAACTCCCCGGCACGCAACCGCCGGCAACCGTCCGGGCCTCCGCCCCGGTGACCCCGATGATGCAGGTGCCGACGGACCCACGGCAGGCCCCGCTGACCGACCTGTTGACCCCGGGGGGCCGGGAACACGACACCGGAGCCGCCGAACGTACCGGCCATCGGCGTCGACGCGGCGTCGTCGGCGCGACCGCCACGCTGGTCGTCCTGGTGGCCGGCGGTGCGGCGACCGTCCCGCTGCTCACCGGGAACAGCCCGGCACCGGCACCGGCACCCCCGGCGGTCGCGCCGCCCACCGAACCCGTCCCCCGCGACGTGACCCCGGACGACCTCCGGTCCCGGGCGGTCGACCGCAAGCCGTTGACCGCCAAGGAGGTCTTCCCGTCCCGCGACCTGCTGGTCGCCGACGGCGGGACGGCGTACCGGGTCCTGAAGACGCAGTCGAGTGCCAGTTGCGGGGTCGCCGTCACCGGAGAGATCAACGACCTGCTGGACCGGCTCGACTGCAACCAGGTGGTACGCGGCACGCTGCGCACCCCGGACGGGGCGTACCTGATGACGGCCGGACTGTTCAACCTCGCCGACCGGGCCGGCGCCGAGCAGGCCCGGGACCGGATCAAATCCCTGGTGGACAGCCGGAAGGGCCGGTTCCAGGGCATGTCGGCAGGTCGCGGTACGGAGGCGGTGGCCCGCTCGTCGGCCCGGGTCGGCTGGCAGGCGCAGGGCCACTACCTGGCCTACTGCGTGGTGGCCCGGTCGAACGGCAAAACCATCCGCTCCGGCGACCAGACCGCCCGGAACATCCTCAACGACCTGCTCGAAGGGCACCTGCGACAGGGCGTACTGGCCCGGCGGGTCAGCTCTGCGCAGGCAGACGCAGGCGGCGGGTGAGTTCGGCGCGGCGGGCGTACCCGGCCGGGTCGTCGGGGTAGCCGACGGCCACCAGGGTCAGTCCATGGGCCGGCGCGACCGTCACCTCACTGGCCCGCTCCTGCCGACGGAGCAGCCCGGCCGGCCAGTCCACCGACCGTCGGCCGTCCCCGACCACCAGCATCGCACCGACCAGGCTGCGCACCATGGCCTGACAGAAGGCGTCCGCCTGCACGGTGGCGACCAGGATCCCGTCCGGGTCGCGCCGCCAGTCCAGCCGGGTCACCTCACGCAGGGTGGTGGCGTTCTCCTTGCGCCGGCAGTACGCCGCGAAGTCGTGTTCCCCGACCAGGCCGGCTGCGGCGGCGTTCAGGACGGCCAGGTCCAACGGACGCGGCCAGGCGATGATCTCGTGCCGCCGCAGCGGCTCGACCCCGTACGGCGCGTCGCTGACCCGGTACTCGTACCGCCGGAAGGTCGCCGAGAAGCGGGCGTCGAAGTCGGCCGGCACCTCGGTCGACGCCCGTACCCGCACGTCGGTGGGGAGCAGACCGGCCAGCCGGCGCAGCAGCGAACCGCCGAACTGCGCCCAGACCGGGGTGGGCAGGTCGACGTGGCAGACCTGCCCGGTGGCGTGCACCCCGGCGTCGGTCCGCCCCGCTACCGTCAGCCCGGTGGCCGTACCCGCACCGAGGATCCGGGCCAGGGTGTCGGTGAGGACCCCGGCGACGGTACGCCGGTCGGGCTGGGCGGCCCAGCCGGAGAAGTCCGTCCCGTCGTAGGCGACATCGAGCCGTACCCGGGTCTGCCCGTCCATCTTTCCGCCTCCATACACGGGTCGGGCCCGACATCCCCCGAAGGGGATGCCGGGCCCGAGGGTGCCCTAGATCAGGCCTTGTTCTCGGTGGCCTCGTCGCTGTCCTCGCGGGCCTCGGCGGTGTCGCCGGACGCCGACTTCGGCGCCTCGGCGTCCTGGTCGGCCGACGCAGCCGGGGTCTCCTCCGCGGGGGCGAGCGCCTCCACCTTGTCCTGCTGCGCCGCCTTGCGCGCCGCGGACTTCTTGTTCGCCTTGGGCTCGGCGACGGTCAGCTCCTCGACCAGCTCGATGATCGCCATCGGAGCGGCGTCACCCTTGCGCGGACCGGTCTTCACGATCCGGGTGTAGCCGCCGTTGCGGTTGGCGAACCGGGGCGCGATCTGGTCGAACAGGGTGTAGACCACGTCCTTGTCCCGGACGACGCCGAGTACCCGACGACGCGAGGCCAGGTCACCGCGCTTGGCCTTGGTGATCAGCTGCTCCGCGAGCGGGCGCAGCCGCTTGGCCTTGGTCTCGGTGGTCTTGATCTTGCCGTGCTGGAACAGCGCGGTGGCCAGGTTGGCCAGCATCAGCCGCTCGTGCGCGGGGCTGCCGCCGAGGCGGGGACCCTTGGTGGGCGTGGGCATGGTTGGTGCGCTCCTCAGTAGTGGCAGCGGATCTAGAGCTGCTCGGTCTCGCGGTAGTCGTCGGTGTCGTAGTCCGCCTCGCCGAAGGTGTCCACGACGTGTGCCGGGTCGAAGTTCGGGGCCGAGTCCTTCAGCCCGAGACCCATCCCGGCGAGCTTCATCTTGACCTCGTCGATCGACTTCTGACCGAAATTCCGGATGTCGAGGAGGTCGGCCTCCGTACGCCCGATGAGCTCACCAACGGAGTTGATGCCCTCGCGCTTGAGGCAGTTGTAGGAGCGGACGGTCAGGTCCAGCTCCTCGATCGGCAGAGCCAGGTCGGCCGCGAGCTGCGCGTCCTGCGGCGACGGCCCGATGTCGATGCCCTCGGCGGTCTCGTCCAGCTCCCGGGCCAGCCCGAAGAGCTCGACCAGCGTCGAGCCGGCGGAGGCCAGCGCGGTACGCGGGCCCATCGACGGCTTGGTCTCGACGTCGATGATCAGCCGGTCGAAGTCGGTCCGCTGCTCGACACGGGTGGCCTCCACGCGGTAGGTCACCTTGAGCACCGGCGAGTAGATCGAGTCGACCGGGATCCGACCGATCTCCGCACCGGCCTGCTTGTTCTGCGCGGCCGTGACGTAGCCCCGCCCCCGCTCGACGGTCAGCTCCATGTCGAGCCGGCCCTTGCCGTTGAGGGTGGCGAGCTTCAGGTCCGGGTTGTGCACCGAGACGCCGGCCGGGGGCTGGATGTCGCCCGCGGTCACGTCACCCGGGCCCTGCTTGCGCAGGTACATGCTGACCGGCTCGTCGTGGTCGGAGCTGACGCAGAGCTCCTTGACGTTCATGACGAGCTCGACCACGTCCTCCTTGACGCCGGGGATCGTGGTGAACTCGTGCAGCACGCCGTCGATCTTGATCGAGGTGACGGCCGCGCCCGGGATCGACGACAGCAGCGTACGCCGCAGCGAGTTCCCGAGGGTGTAGCCGAAGCCCGGCTCCAGCGGCTCGATGGTGAACCGGGACCGGGTCTCGTTGATCGACTCTTCGGAGAGGGTCGGTCGCTGGCTGATGAGCATGCCTTCTCTTTTCTTCCGGGGCGCCCGCCATATGACGCCCACGACACAACTGTTCCGGTGGCCCGCCCCGGGGGACGGGCCACCGCAACGAGCAACTACTTGGAGTAGAGCTCGACGATCAGCTGCTCCTGGACCTGCGTGTCGATGACCTGCCGGGCCGGGAGCGAGTGCACCAGGATCTTCATCTGGCTGGGGATAGCCTCCAGCCACGCCGGCACCGTCTTCGAGCCCGCCTCGGCCTGCGCCACCTGGAACGGCGTCAGCTCCTTGGACTTGCCCCGGACCTCGACGATGTCGTGCTCCTTGACGCGGTACGACGGGATGTCGACCTTCTTGCCGTTGACCGTGAAGTGGCCGTGCTTGACCAGCTGCCGGGCGTGGTCACGGGACTTGGCGAAGCCAGCCCGGTAGACCACGTTGTCCAGCCGCGACTCCAGGATCTGCAGGAGGACCTCACCGGTCTTCGCCTGCTTGGCGACCGCCTCCTCGTAGTACCCGCGGAACTGCTTCTCCAGCACGCCGTAGACGCGGCGGGCCTTCTGCTTCTCGCGGAGCTGGAGCAGGTACTCGGTCTCCTTGGTCCGACCGCGACCGTGCTGTCCGGGCGGGAACGGCCGGGACTCGAACGGGCACTTCGGGCCATCGCACTTGCTGCCCTTGAGGAACAGCTTCATCTTCTCCCGCCGGCAACGGCGGCAGTCAGCACCGGTGTAACGAGCCATCTCTCTCTAACCTCTCAGACCCGGCGACGCTTCGGCGGACGGCACCCGTTGTGCGGCTGCGGGGTGACGTCGGCGATCTGGCCGACCTCCAGCCCGACGGCCTGCAGCGAACGGATCGCGGTCTCCCGGCCGGAGCCGGGGCCCTTGACGAACACGTCGACCTTGCGCATGCCGTGCTCCATGGCCCGACGCGCGGCAGCCTCGGCGGCCAGCTGCGCGGCGAACGGAGTCGACTTGCGGGAGCCCTTGAAGCCCACCTGGCCGGCGGAGGCCCAGGAGATGACCGCACCAGCCGGGTCCGTGATGGACACGATGGTGTTGTTGAAGGTGCTCTTGATGTGCGCCTGCCCGTGGGCGACGTTCTTGCGTTCCTTGCGCCGGACCTTCTTGACGGCGGCCCCGGCACGAGCCTTCGGTGGCATAAGTCTGTGCGCTCCTAATTACTTCTTGCCGGGCTTCTTCTTGCCGGCGACGGTCCGCTTCGGGCCCTTACGGGTGCGAGCGTTGGTACGGGTCCGCTGGCCCCGGACGGGGAGACCCCGACGGTGCCGGATGCCCTCGTAGCAACCGATCTCGACCTTGCGGCGGATGTCCGCGGCGACCTCGCGGCGCAGGTCGCCCTCTACCTTGTAGTTGGCCTCGATGTGATCGCGGAGCTGCACGAGCTCCTCGTCGGTGAGGTCCTTGGCGCGCTTGTCCGGGGAGATGCCGGTGGCGGCGAGAGTCTCGACCGCGCGGGTCCGACCGACCCCGAAGATGTAGGTGAGCGCGATCTCCATCCGCTTGTCGCGGGGGAGGTCCACGCCGACTAGACGTGCCATGTGCGGGCGTACTCCTCAGTTTCTGTTGCGGAGGTCTGTGCCCGACCCACCCCGCTCCGACCGTTCCGGTCCGCCGTGGCTGGTGCCACGGTGCGATCCGGAATGATCGCTGCCCGAGCGGGCCCCGGCCTCCGACCGGGGGTCAGCCACGAGGGGTACGTGTCACGAGGACGCGCAGCTCGTGGCTGGGACGAGCTTGTGTGATGTGATCTGCTACGGCACGGCTGTACCGCCGGCGGGCCTACCGGCCGACCGCGCGGATGTCAGCCCTGACGCTGCTTGTGGCGCGGGTCGGTGCAGATCACCATGACCCGGCCGTGCCGGCGGATGATCCGGCACTTGTTGCAGATCGGCTTGACGCTCGGCTTGACCTTCACGGTTGCCTTACTTCCCATCTGGCCCGGTACGCGCGCGAGAGCGGCACCGGACGTCGAAGACGGACACGGAAAACCCGGCCGTCCGTCAGGACACCAATTACTTGTAGCGGTAGACGATGCGCCCGCGGGTCAGATCGTACGGCGAGAGTTCGACGACGACCCGGTCCTCCGGCAGGATGCGGATGTAGTGCTGCCGCATCTTGCCGCTGATGTGAGCCAGCACCTTGTGTCCGTTCGCAAGCTCCACCCGGAACATGGCGTTCGGCAGAGGTTCGATGACCCGACCCTCGATCTCGATGGCTCCGTCTTTTTTCGGCATGTCCTCCGCTGTCCTGACGTCGGTTTCTCCGGACGGCCCCACAACGTCTTACACGGGCGTCCGACCTGAGGTCGGGCACCCGAGCCAGCCGCGGCTCCAACTCCCACCGAAGCGCTGGATGGGCATGCCGGAGTGGACGCTGTGCGCCGATCTGACAGTGTACGCGCGCCGGAAGGCCGCCGCCAAACCGACCCGCACCTGTTCCGGAGAAACCCCCGAAAAGGGGGAAACCACTCGCTGCCGGCCCCAGTCCCGGGAGCACCCCGACGAGGCCGGGGGCCCGCCGGGGACCGTTCCCCCGGGCGGCCGGCGGATCAGCGGTTCCGCTTGCCGGCCTTCTTCCCCTTCTTGCCCTTCCGCTTGCGCTCGGTCCGCCACCGCTGGGGCTCACCGGTGGCGATCCCGGTCACCGTACGCACCGCCAGCACCGCACCCCACGGACCGATCACCCAGCCGGGCCAGAAGTAGAGCAGGTCGGTGGTGAGCAGCGAGGTGACCAACCAGATGGCCACCACGATCCCGGTCACCCGCAGCCAGGTGCCCCACACGTCGAAGAGCCAGGGCGCCACTCCCCCGCCGGTGGCCGGCCCGGAGATGGAGGTCGGGGTGACGACCTCGGCAGCGGCGGCCGGCACCACCGCCGACCGCTCCAGCGGCACCGTACCCGGCAGATCGGTGGTCAACGCGTCCAGTTCACCGTAGGTGCGCGCGTCGTAGGCCCGCCGCAGCCGGTCGTCGTACTCGTCGAGGCCCAGCCGACCCTCGTTGAGCGCGAGCCGGAGCCGCTCGGCCACCGCCTCACGGTCCGCGTCCGCCGCCCGCATCTCGTCCCGCCCATTCATGGCTACGAGCATGCCATCGACCTACCACCGGGGTGCTGGGGGGCCGGGCAGCGCCCGGGTACGCCAGCGGGTCAGACCACTGCCGGATCGGCCGGCTGCCGGCTGGTCACCAGGTCACCCAGCCGGGCCCGGCCGCCGTCCGGGGCGGTCAGCACCCAGACGCCGTCCGGCAGGAGGGCCATGGTGTGCTCGACGTGCACGGCCATCGACCCGTCCCGGGTCACCACCGTCCAGCCGTCGGCCAGCTCCGCCGTCCGGGGCGAACCCATCGTGATCATCGGCTCGATCGCCAACGCCATCCCCGGCACCAGTCGGGGCCCCTTGCCCGGCCGGCCGTGGTTGAGCACATGCGGGTCCTGGTGCATCTCGGTACCGATGCCGTGCCCGCCGTACCCGTCGACGATGCCGTACCGGCCCGCCCTGCGTACCGCGTTCTCCACGGCGTGCGAGATGTCGGTGAGCCGGCCCTTGCCACTCGCCGCACCGCGCGCCGCGGCGGCGATCCCGGCCCACATCGCGTCCTCGGCGACCTCGGCCATCCGCAGCAGCTCCGGACGGACCTCGCCCACGCCGACCGTGATGGCCGCGTCGCCGTGCCAACCGTCGAGCACCGCGCCGCAGTCGATCGAGATGATGTCGCCGTCCCGGAGCGTCTGCTCCGGCGACGGGATGGCGTGCACGATCTGCTCGTTGACCGACGAGCAGATCGAGGCGGGGAAGCCGTGGTAGCCCTTGAACGACGGCACCGCACCCGCGCCCCGGATCACCGACTCGGCGATCGCGTCGAGATCGGCGGTGGTCACCCCGGGCGCGACAGCCTCGCGCATCCGGGCGAGCGCAGCCGCCACGACGAGCCCGGCGGCCCGCATCTTCTCGATCTGCTCGGGGGTCTTCAGCTGGATGTCCAGCTGGGGACGACGCATGGAGCCGTTACCTTTCGCCTGCGGAGGTGCAGGGCGCGCCGGTGGGCAGCGCCCCGCCTTCCGACTCTATCCGCCGTACGACCGCAGGGCGTCGATGGCGCGGACGGTCACGTCCTCCACCGGGCCGGTGGCGTCGATCCCGACCAGCTTGCCCTGGGCGCCGTAGTAGTCGACCAGCGGGGCGGTCTTGTCGGCGTACTCCCGGAGCCGCTCGGCGATCGTCTCGGCCTTGTCGTCGTCCCGCTGGAAGAGCTGGGCGCCGCAACGGTCGCAGATGCCCTCCTGGGAGGGGGCGTCGAACTCGACGTGCCAGATCTTGCCGCAGCCCCGGCAGGTACGCCGGCCGGAGAGCCGCCGGATCACCTCGTCGTCGTCGACGACCAGTTCCAGCACCAGGTCCAGGCCGCTACCGAGGTCGGCGAGGAGCTTGTCCAGCGCGGCGGCCTGCGGCGTGGTACGCGGGAAGCCGTCGAGCAGGAAGCCCTCGGCGGCGTCCGGCTCGGCGAGCCGGTCCCGGACCATGTTGATGGTCACCTCGTCCGGAACCAGCTTGCCGGCGTCCATGTACCGCTTGGCCTCGACGCCCAGTGGGGTGCCCTGGGAGACGTTGGCCCGGAAGATGTCCCCGGTGGAGATCTTCGGCACTGCCAGGTGCGCGGCGATGAACTCCGCCTGTGTACCCTTGCCTGCCCCCGGGGGGCCAACCAGAACGAGTCGCATCTACCGCAGGAACCCTTCGTAGTTCCGCTGCATGAGTTGGCTCTCGATCTGCTTCACGGTCTCCAGACCGACGCCGACCATGATGAGCACTGCAACGCCGCCGAACGGGAAGTTCTGGTACTGCTCGTTGTCGAGCCAGATGAAGAAGAAGTTCGGCAGGATCGAGATCAGCGCCAGGTAGAACGCGCCCGGCAGGGTGATCCGGCTGAGGATGAAGTCGAGGTACTCCGCCGTCGGCTTGCCCGGCCGGATGCCCGGCACGAACCCGCCGTACTTCTTCATGTTGTCCGCGACCTCGGTCGGGTTGAACGTGATCGACACGTAGAAGTAGGTGAAGAAGATGATCAGCAGGAAGTACACCGCGATGTAGATCGGGGCGCTCGGGTTCGCCAGGTTGTTCTGCACCCACGCCTGCGTCTTGCCCGGGTTGTTCTGGTCGAAGAACTGGAGGGCGAGCTGCGGCAGGTAGAGCAGCGACGAACCGAAGATGACCGGGATCACACCCGCCTGGTTCACCTTGAGCGGGATGTAGGTCGAGGTGCCGCCGTACATCCGCCGGCCGATCATGCGCTTGGCGTACTGCACCGGGATCCGGCGCTGGGCCTGCTCGATGAAGACCACCAGCGTGATGATCACCAGGACCAGCAGCAGCACCAGGGCGAACATCCCCCAGCCCTTGCTGGTCTTGATCGACCAGCCCTCGCTGGGCAGCCGGGCGGCGATCGAGGTGAAGATCAGGACGGACATGCCGTTGCCGACGCCCCGGTCGGTGATCAGCTCACCGAGCCACATGACCACACCGGTGCCGGCGGTCATCGTGACGACCAGGATGGTCAGGGTCAGCCAGTCCGGGATACCGGTCCCCTCGGGGATGATCGGGAACTGGTCGCACTGGTTGTTGAAGAGCTGCCCGGAACGGGCCAGCGCCACGAACGCGGACGCCTGGAGGATACCCAGGCCCAGCGTCAGGTAGCGGGTGTACTGGGTGATCTTCGCCTGACCGGACTGGCCCTCCTTGCGGAGCTGCTCCAGTCGCGGGATCACCACCGTGAGCAGCTGAAGGATGATCGACGCGGTGATGTACGGCATGATGCCGAGCGCGAAGACCGAGAGCGACAGCAGTGCGCCGCCGGAGAAGAGGTTCAGCAGGTTGAAGACCCCGGTACCTGTTTCCAGGGTGTCGAGGCACTTCTGCACGTTCCCGTACGAGACACCCGGGCTGGGCAGTGTCGCACCGAGCCGGTAGACCGCGATGATGCCTACTGTAAACAGCAGCTTCTTGCGCAGGTCAGGCGTGCGGAACGCACTGAGAAAGGCGGAGAGCAACTTCTTCCTCCTGCGCGAGGCGGGCCGCCGGATGACCCTGGCGGGGCGGGGTGGTGTCGTGGTGTCGGGCGGACTGCCCGATATCCATAGCTGGCAACGGACTCTAACAGCCCGGCACCTTCCCGGGCAGGCCTGCCCGGGAAGATATATCAGTTCCGATTTTACCGGAGCCACCGGCTCCAGGTAGAACGTGGCGCCCGCCCAGTCCGAGAGAACTGGGCGAGCGCCACGGTCGCTATCGCATTACAGCTCGGTGACCGAGCCGCCAGCAGCGGTGATCTTCTCCTTGGCCGACGCGCTGAACGCGTGCGCCGACACCTGGAGCGCCACCCCACCGAGGTCGCCGGTGCCGAGGACCTTCACCGGCTGGCCCTTGCGGACCGCGCCGGCGTCGACCAGCTCCTGCGGGCCGACCTGGCCGCCGTTCGGGAACAGCTCGGCGAGCCGGTCCAGGTTGACCACCTGGAAGACGACCTTGAACTTGTTCTTGAAGCCCTTCAGCTTCGGCAGTCGCATGTGGATGGGCATCTGCCCACCCTCGAACGCCGCCGAGATGTTCTTCCGGGCCTTGGAACCCTTGGTACCGCGGCCGGCGGTCTTGCCCTTCGAACCCTCACCACGACCCACCCGGGTCTTGGCGGTCTTCGAACCGGGCGCCGGGCGCAGGTGGTGGACCTTGATCGTCATTACTCGACCTCCTCGACCTTCACGAGGTGGTTCACCGCGAAGATCATGCCCCGAATCTCGGGACGGTCCTCCTTGACCACCACGTCGTTGATCCGCTTCAGGCCGAGCGACCGCAGGGACTCCCGCTGGTTGTGCTTGGCACCGATCTCGGACCGGACCTGGGTGACCTTAAGACGTGCCATCAGGACGTCACCCCCGCCCGGGCAGCCAGCATGGCGGCCGGCGCGACATCCTCGACCGGCAGGCCGCGACGGGCCGCGACCGCCTCCGGGGATTCGAGGCCCTTCAGGGCCGCGACGGTGGCGTGCACGATGTTGATCGGGTTCGACGAACCGAGGCTCTTGGAGAGCACGTCGTGGATACCCGCGCACTCCAGCACGGCACGCACCGGGCCGCCGGCGATGACACCCGTACCGGCGCTGGCCGGCTTGAGCAGCACCACACCGGCCGCGTCCTCACCCTGCACCGGGTGCGGGATCGAGGCACCGATCCGGGGCACCTTGAAGAAGTGCTTCTTGGCCTCCTCGACGCCCTTGGCGATGGCCGCGGGCACCTCCTTGGCCTTTCCGTAGCCCACGCCGACCGTGCCGTCGCCGTCGCCCACGATCACCAGGGCGGTGAAGCTGAAGCGACGACCACCCTTCACAACCTTGGCGACACGGTTGATCGCGACGACCCGCTCAAGGTGCGGGGTCTTCTCGACGGGCGCGTTTCCGCGGCCGCCCTCACGGCGGTTGTCGCGGCGACCACCCTCGTTGCCACCGGACCCGCCGCCACGGCGCTGTTGACCTGGCATCAGCAGCCTTCCTTCTCTCTCGTGACGGGGTTGTTAGAAGTCGAGCCCGGCTTCGCGGGCGGCGTCGGCCAGAGCGGCGATCCGCCCCGCGTACCGGTTGCCACCGCGGTCGAAGACGACCTTGGAGACACCGGCGGCCTTGGCCCGCTCGGCGAGGAGCGTGCCGACCTTGCCGGCCAGGGCGCTCTTGTCGCCCTCGGCACCGCGCAGCGACGCGTCCATGGTCGACGCCGAGGCCAGGGTGTGCCCCTTGGTGTCGTCCACGATCTGGGCGTTGATGTGCCGCAGCGAACGGGTGACGACCAGGCGCGGACGCTCGGCCGAACCGCTGACGTTCTTGCGGACCCGGAAGTGCCGGCGTGCCCGCCCGATGGCGCGCTTGGCGGCGACGCCGCGACGGCGCTTGAGCAGCGTGGCGGTCACTTCTTACCTGCCTTTCCAGCCTTGCGGCGGATGACCTCGCCCTGGTACTTCACACCCTTGCCCTTGTACGGCTCCGGCGGACGGATCTTCCGGATGTTGGCGGCGACCTCACCGACCTGCTGCTTGTCGATCCCGGCCACGTGGAACAGGGTCGGCTTCTCGACGGTGAAGGTGATGCCGTTCGGCGCCGGGACGAGCACCGGGTGCGAGAACCCGAGCGCGAACTCCAGGTCGCTGCCCTTGGCGGTGACCCGGTAACCGGTACCGGCGATCTCCAGCGTCTTGCGGTAGCCCTCGGTCACCCCGACGATCATGTTCGCCACCAGGGTACGGCTCAGGCCGTGCAGCTCCTTGGCCTTGCGCTCGTCGTTGGGCCGGTTGACGTGCAGCTGCCCGTCCTCGCCCCGCTCCGCCGTGATCGGCTCGGCCAGGGTGTGCGAGAGCTCGCCCTTGGGGCCCTTGACCTTCACGGTCTGACCCTCGATCGTGATGTCGACGCCGGCTGGTACCGGGATCGACTTACGTCCAATACGCGACATTTCTACCTGTCTCCCGTTACCAGACGAAGGCGAGGACTTCCCCGCCAACGCTCCGCTTGCGGGCCTGCCGGTCGGTCAGCAGACCCTGGGACGTCGAAATGATCGCCACGCCCAGACCGCCGAGCACCCGGGGGAGCCCGTCCGACTTGGCGTAAACCCGCAGACCGGGCTTGGACACACGCTTGATGCCGGCCAGGCTCCGCTCGCGGTTCTGGCCGTACTTCAGCTCGACGACCAGTCGCTTGCCGACGGCGCCCTCCTCGGGCTCCTCGACCGACCAGGTGGCGATGTAACCCTCGGCCTTGAGGACCTCGGCGATGTTCGCCTTGATCTTCGAGTAGGGCATCGTCACCCGGTCGTGGTACGCCTGGTTGGCGTTACGCAGACGCGTGAGCATGTCTGCGATCGGGTCGGTCATCGTCATGGATTTCGTCAGCCTTTCTCGCCGGGGTTCCCGGGGCAGTCGGCCCCGGGCCTACGGCGAAGAGCAATACCTAGTTGCCACGTTGCGATGCTGGGCCCCGACCGGCGGCCGGGGCGCGGTCGTCGCCCTTACCAGGAAGCCTTGGACACGCCCGGCAGCTCACCGCGGTGGGCCATCTCCCGGATGCAGACCCGGCAGAGGCCGAACTTGCGGTAGACCGCCTTCGGACGCCCGCACCGCTGGCAGCGGGTGTACGCGCGAACCGAGAACTTCGGCTTCGCGGCAGCCTTGAGGATCAGCGCCTTCTTGGCCATTGGCTCAGTTCTCCTTGAACGGGAAGCCCAGGAGCTTGAGCAGCGCCCGGCCCTCATCGTCGGTCTTGGCGGTGGTCACCACCGTGATGTCCATGCCCCGCTGACGATCGATCTTGTCCTGGTCGATCTCGTGGAACACCGACTGCTCGGTCAGACCGAAGGTGTAGTTGCCGTGACCGTCGAGCTTGCGCCCGTCCAGACCGCGGAAGTCGCGGATACGCGGCAGCGCGATCGACAGCAGCCGGTCGAGGAACTCCCACATCCGGTCGCCGCGCAGGGTCACCTTCGCGCCGATCGGCATGCCCTCGCGGAGCTTGAACTGCGCGATGGACTTGGTCGCCCGGCGCACCTGCGGCTTCTGGCCGGTGATGGTGGCCAGGTCCCGGACGGCGCCGTCGATCAGCTTGGCGTCCCGGGCGGCCTCGCCGACACCCATGTTGACGACGATCTTGACCAGACCCGGCACCTGCATCGGGTTGCCGTAGTTGTACTGCTCCTGCAGCTTGGCCACGATCTCGTTGCGGTACCGCTCCTTGAGGCGCGGCAGGGCCTTCGTTTCAGTAGCCGTGCTCATCACAGGTCCTTACCAGTGCTACGCGCGATGCGGACCTTCTGGCCGTTGTCGTCGATCCGGTACCCGACGCGGGTCGGGTTGCCGTCGGAGTCCAGGACCTGCACGTTCGAGACGTGGATCGGGGCCTCCTGGGTGACGATGCCGCCGGTCTTGGCGCCACGCTGGGTGGTGCGGATGCGGGTGTGCTTCTTGACCCGGTTCACGCCCTCGACCAGGACCTTGTCCTGCCTCGGGTAGGCCGCGATGACCTTGCCCTTGGCACCCTTGTCCTTGCCGGCGATGACGACGACCGTGTCGCCCTTCTTGACCTTCACGGTCACAACACCTCCGGCGCGAGAGAGATGATCTTCATGAACCGCTTGTCCCGCAGCTCCCGACCCACCGGGCCGAAGATACGGGTACCGCGCGGGTCCCCACCGTCCTTGATGATGACGGCGGCGTTCTCGTCGAAGCGGATGTACGAGCCGTCCGGGCGGCGCTTCTCCTTGGCGGTGCGGACGACGACGGCCTTGACCACGTCGCCCTTCTTCACACCGGCACCCGGGATGGCGTCCTTGACCGTGGCCACGATGACGTCGCCGATGCTCGCGTAGCGCCGACCGGAGCCACCGAGAACCCGGATGCACAGGATCTCCCGGGCACCCGTGTTGTCGGCGACGCGCAGTCGCGACTCCTGCTGAATCACGTCTATCTCCTATGTCTGCCGGTTCTCCGGCCGACTCGTCGTCGGCCGGAGCCTGGCGGAACCTGCGCCCGACTGCCGCCGGGCGAGCTTGAAGCCTTCGCTACTTGGCCTTTTCGAGGATTTCCACGAGCCGCCACCGCTTGGTAGCGGAGAGCGGACGGGTCTCCATGATCAGCACGCGGTCACCGATACCGGCGGCGTTCTGCTCGTCGTGCACCTTCAGCTTGCTGGTACGGCGCATGACCTTGCCGTACAGCGGGTGCTTGACCCGGTCCTCGACCTCAACAACGACGGTCTTTTCCATCTTGTCGCTGACCACGAGCCCCTCGCGAACCTTGCGCTGGGCCCGCGGCTTCGCGGCGGTGGTGTTCTCGCTCATGATGCAGTCACCTCAGTCGGCGCGGCAGAGAGACCCAGCTCGCGCTCACGCATGATCGTGTAGATCCGGGCGATCTCCCGACGGATGACCTGCAGCCGCCGGTTGTTGTCCAGCTGACCGGTCGCGGCCTGCACGCGGAGGTTGAACAGCTCCGCCTTGGCCTCCCGCAGCTTCGTGACCAGCTCCTCGTCGGAGTGCTCACGCAGCTCGGCGGCCTTAACGCCCGCTGCCATCAGGATTCACCCACTTCGCGCGTAACAATGCGGCACTTCATCGGGAGCTTGTGGATCGCGCGACGCATCGCCTCTCGCGCGACCTGCTCGTTGGGGAAGGACATCTCGAAGAGCACCCGCCCCGGCTTCACGTTCGCGACCCACCACTCGGGCGAGCCCTTACCGGAACCCATCCGGGTTTCGGCCGGCTTCTTGGTCAGCGCCTGGTCCGGGAAGATCGTGATCCAGACCTTACCGCCACGCTTGATGTGACGGGTCATCGCGATACGCGCCGACTCGATCTGGCGGTTGGTCACGTACGCCGGCTCGAGAGCCTGGATCCCGAACTCGCCGAACACCACCCGGTTACCACCCTTGGACGCGCCACTGCGGTCCGGGTGGTGCGGCTTGCGGAAGCCCTTCGGGGGCTTGCGCGGCATCAGCATCTGTCAGCCCTCCTGCTGCGTTTCTGCCGGAGCCGGCGCGGCCGCGACGGCAGCACCGTCGGTCGACTCGCCGGTCGGGTTGTCGCCGCCCTGCGCGATGTTGCTGGCGGCAGCCCGCCCGGCCTCGGTCCCACCGGCGGTCGTTCCGGCAGAGCCGGACCGGCCACGACGGGGCCGCTCGGGACGGTCGCCACGCTCACGGCGCGGACGCGACGGGCCGGCCTCAGCCGGGGCCTCCCGGCCGGGAACGGCGTCGCCCTTGTAGATCCAGACCTTCACGCCGATCCGGCCGAAGGTGGTCCGGGCCTCGAAGAAGCCGTACTCGATGTTGGCCCGCAGCGTGTGCAGCGGAACCCGACCCTCGCGGTAGAACTCGGTGCGGCTCATCTCGGCACCGCCGAGCCGGCCGGAGACCTGAACCCGGATGCCCTTGCAGATCGGGTTCTTCATCGCGGACTGCATGGCCTTACGCATCGCCCGACGGAAGCTGACCCGGCTGGAGAGCTGCTCGGCGACGCCCTGGGCGACCAGCTGCGCGTCCGACTCGGGGCTCTTCACCTCGATGATGTTCAGCTGCACCTGCTTGCCGGTGAGCTTCTCCAGCTCGCCCCGGATCCGGTCGGCCTCCGCACCCTTCCGGCCGATGACGATGCCCGGCCGGGCGGTGTGGATGTCGACCCGGACCCGGTCCCGGGTGCGCTCGATGTCGACCTTCGAGATGCCGGCGCGCTCCAGGCCCTTGGACATCATCCGGCGGATCTTGACATCCTCGCCGATGTAGTCCTTGTAGAGCTTGTCCGCGAACCAGCGGGACTTCCAGTCGGTCGAGATGCCGAGCCGGAACCCGTGCGGGTGAACCTTCTGACCCATTACTCGGCACCCTCCGTCTTGCTCTGCGTGTCAGCGGCCTGCTGCTCCGGGGCCGCCTTCTGCGCAGCCGCGGCCTTCTTCGGCGCGGCCTTCTTCGGCGCCTTGGGCGCCACGGCCTCGACCACCATGGTGATGTGGCAGGTCCGCTTGCGGATCCGGTAGGCCCGACCCTGCGCCCGCGGCCGGAACCGCTTCATCGTCGGGCCCTCGTCCACGAACGCCTCACTGACGAGCAGCGCATCGGGGTCCAGCCGCTCGTTGTTCTCCGCGTTGGCGATCGCGCTGGCGAGCACCTTGTACACCTGTTCGCTCGCGGCCTGCGGCGCGAACTGGAGCACCGTGAGCGCCTCCTTCGCGGGCAGTCCGCGGACGAGGTTGACCACCCGGCGCGCCTTCATCGGCGAGATGCGCACGTGCCGCGCAACCGCCCGCGCGCCCGGAAGCACCGGAGCGTCGCCCTTACCTGGCATCGCTGTAACCCCTTGATCCTCTATCCATGACTCGACCAATGTCCGGTCGGCATCGTCTGGCAGTGCGGTCCGCCGAACGGTGGACCGAACATGAGTCGGCCTTAGCGGCGGCGGCTCTTCCGGTCGTCCTTCTCGTGACCCTTGAACGTGCGGGTCAGCGCGAACTCGCCGAGCTTGTGCCCGACCATCGCCTCGGTGACGAACACCGGGACGTGCTTGCGCCCGTCGTGCACGGCGATCGTGTGCCCCAGCATCTCGGGGATGATCGTCGAGCGCCGCGACCAGGTCTTGATGACGTTCTTCGAGCCCTTTTCGTTCTGCGTCTCCACCTTCTTGAGCAGGTGGTCGTCGATGAACGGGCCCTTCTTCAGGCTGCGAGGCATCTGTCAGCTCTCCTGTTAGCCGCGCTTGCGGGTGGCGTAGCGGCGGCGGACGATCAGCCGGTCGCTCGGCTGGCCCTTACGACGGGTGCGGCCCTCGGGCTTACCCTGCGGGTTGACCGGGTGGCGACCGCCGGAGGTCTTACCCTCACCACCACCGTGCGGGTGGTCGACCGGGTTCATGGCGACACCACGGACGGTCGGGCGCTTGCCCTTCCACCGCATCCGGCCGGCCTTGCCCCAGTTGATGTTCGACTGGTCGGCGTTGCCGATCTCACCGATGGTCGCCCGGCAACGGACGTCCACCCGCCGGATCTCACCGGAGGGCATCCGCAGCGTGGCGTAGGCACCTTCCCGGCCCAGCAGCTGGATGCCGACACCGGCCGAACGGGCCAGCTTGGCGCCACCACCCGGACGCAGCTCCACGCAGTGGATGCTGCTACCGACCGGGATGTTACGCAGCGGCAGGTTGTTGCCCGGCTTGATGTCGGCGCCCGGACCGGACTCGACGGCGTCGCCCTGCTTCAGGTCCTTCGGCGCGATGATGTACCGCTTCTCGCCGTCGGCGTAGTGCAGCAGCGCGATCCGCGCGGTGCGGTTCGGGTCGTACTCGATGTGCGCGACCTTCGCCGGCACGCCGTCCTTGTCGACCCGCTTGAAGTCGATCAGACGGTACTGCCGCTTGTGCCCGCCACCGTGGTGCCGCGTGGTGATCCGGCCGTGGGCGTTGCGTCCGCCCTTCTTCGGCAGCGGAGCCAGCAGCGACTTCTCCGGAGTCGACCGGGTGATCTCAGCGAAGTCGGCGACGCTGGAGCCACGCCGGCCCGGCGTCGTCGGCTTGTACTTACGGATAGCCATTGTCTACACCCCTCAGCTGACCGGGCCGCCGAAGGCCTCGATGCGGTCACCGTCAGCCAGCTTCACGATCGCCCGCTTGGTCGCCTTGCGCTGGCCGTAACCGGTCTTGGTCCGCTTGCGCTTGCCTTCGCGGTTGAGCGTGTTCACCGTCAGGACGCGGACGTCGAAGATCTGCTGAATCGCGATCTTGATCTGCGTCTTGTTGGCGTCCGGGTGCACCAGGAAGGTGTACCAGTTTCGGTTGAGCTCGCTGTAGCTCTTCTCCGAGATGACCGGCGCAAAGATGATGTCGCGCGGGTCGGCGATCGTGCTCACTTGCCACCCTCCTCGGTGGTCTCGGCCGGTACGCCCAGGAACTCGTCCAGGGCCTCCTTGGTGAAGACCACGTCGTCGGCCACCAGCACGTCGTACGTGTTGAGCTGGCCGGCCTCGATCAGGTGCACCCGCGGCTCGTTGCGCAGCGACACCCAGTTGAGCTCGTCGGTGCTGCTCAGCACGACCAGGACGCGCCGCGCCTCGGTCAGCTTCGCCAGCGTGGCCAGAGCGGCCTTGGTCGACGGCTTCTCGCCGGAGACGAACGCCTCGACGACGTGCACCTGACCCGCGCGGGCCCGGTCCGAGAGGGCACCGCGCAGGGCGGCGGCCTTCATCTTCTTCGGGGTCCGCTGGGCGTAGTTGCGCGGCACGGGGCCGTGCACGACGCCACCGCCGGCGAACTGCGGAGCGCGGGTCGAACCCTGCCGGGCGCGACCGGTGCCCTTCTGCTTGTACGGCTTCTTGCCGCCGCCGGAGACCTCACCGCGGGTCTTGGCCTTGTGCGTGCCCTGCCGGGCAGCCGCGAGCTGGGCAACCACGACCTGGTGCATCAGGGAGATGTTCGCCTGGACGTCGAAGATGTCCGCGGGCAGCTCGACCGAGCCGGCCTTCGCGCCCTCGACGTTGTGCAGGTCAACGGTGGTCACTTGGCCCCACCCTTCTTCGCCTTGGTCTTGGCCGCGGAGCGGACCAGCACCAGCGCGCCCTTCGGACCGGGGATGGCACCCCGGACCAGGAGCAGGTTGTTCTCGGTGTCGACCGCCTGGACGGTCAGGTTCTGCACGGTGTAGCGGACGCCACCCATCCGACCGGCCATCCGGACACCCTTGAAGACGCGACCCGGGGTCGCGCAGGCGCCGATCGAGCCCGGCGAGCGGTGCTTGCGCTCGACACCGTGGCTCGCGCGCAGGCCGTGGAAGCCGTGCCGCTTCATGACACCGGCGAAGCCCTTGCCCTTGGTCTTGCCGGTCACGTCGACCGTGGCACCCGGGGCGAACTGCTCGACGGTGACCTCCTGGCCGAGCGAGTACTCGCCGGCGTCGGTGGTGCGCAGCTCGACGATGTGCCGCCGCGGCGCCACCTCGGCCTTCGCGTAGTGGCCGCTCACCGGCTTCTTGACCTTGCGCGGGTCAATCGCGCCGTACGCCAGCTGGACCGCCGAGTAACCGTCCTTGTCGGCGCTACGAACCTGGGTCACGACACACGGGCCGGCCTGCACCACGGTCACCGGGACAACCTTGTTGTTGTCCCAGACCTGGGTCATGCCGAGCTTGGCGCCCAGGATCCCCTTAACTTGCCTGTCCATTAGTCCGGTCCCTACAGCTTGATCTCGATGTCGACGCCAGCCGGCAGGTCGAGGCGCATGAGCGAGTCGACCGTCTTCGGGGTCGGGTCGATGATGTCGATCAGACGCTTGTGCGTGCGCATCTCGAAGTGCTCGCGCGAGTCCTTGTACTTGTGCGGCGAACGGATCACGCAGAAACGGTTGATCTCCGTGGGCAGCGGCACCGGGCCTGCGACCTGCGCCCCGGTGCGCGTCACCGTCTCGACGATCTTCCGCGCCGAGGAGTCGACGACCTCGTGGTCGTAGGCCTTGAGCCGGATGCGGATCTTCTGTCCCGCCATGGTGGCTTCTGTTCCTTCTCTCGATGCCGCTGTGTTGCGGGCGCCTGCACCGGCTGGCACAGGCCCACTTCGCCGACCCCCGCGGTCGGGCGTGTCGCGCCCTGGGGTCAGACTCCGCCCCGGGTATCCGGAGCTTCACCGACCACGCGGAGGGTCAAGGCGCCGATCGCGTCACCGCGACCTGGACGCCGTGCGGGGGTGGTTGACCATTGGAGTAGTCAACCACCCCGCACGCGACGGTCTTCGTTGCTGGTGTCCGGACTGGCCGACCACCGAACGACGGACTGTCGTTACGCAACCTGACTAGTATGCCGTACGCAGAACAGCGACGCTAATCGGGGTTACCTAGTTCACTTGATGATCTTGGTGACGAACCCCGCGCCAACCGTACGACCACCCTCGCGGATCGCGAACTTGAGGTTTTCCTCCATCGCGATGGGCTGGATGAGCTTCACGGTCATCGTGGTGTTGTCGCCCGGCATGACCATCTCGGTGCCCTCGGGCAGCGTGACGACGCCGGTGACGTCCGTGGTCCGGAAGTAGAACTGCGGACGGTAGTTCTGGAAGAACGGGGTGTGCCGGCCACCTTCCTCCTTGGAGAGGATGTAGACGGTCGCCTCGAACTCGGTGTGCGGGGTCGTGGTGCCCGGCTTGACGACCACCATGCCGCGCTCGACGTCCTCGCGCTTGATGCCCCGCAGCAGCAGACCGACGTTCTCACCCGCGCGGGCCTCGTCGAGCAGCTTGCGGAACATCTCGATACCGGTGCAGGTGGTCTTCATCGACTTCTCGCGGATGCCGACGATCTCCACCTCCTCGTTCGGCTTGAGCACGCCGCGCTCAGCGCGACCGGTGACGACGGTGCCACGACCGGTGATCGTGAAGACGTCCTCGATCGGCATCAGGAACGGCTTCTCGGTCTCCCGCTCCGGCTGCGGGATCGCGGTGTCGACCGCGGTCATCAGGTCCAGCAGCTTCTGGGTCCACTCGGGGTCACCCTCGAGGGCCTTCAGCGCCGAGACCCGGACGACCGGCAGGTCGTCACCCGGGTAGTCCTGGTTCGAGAGCAGCTCGCGGACCTCGAGCTCGACGAGCTCCAGCAGCTCCTCGTCGTCGACCATGTCGCTCTTGTTGAGCGCCACGACGATGTACGGCACGCCGACCTGACGGGCCAGCAGCACGTGCTCGCGGGTCTGCGGCATCGGGCCGTCGGTCGCCGCCACCACCAGGATCGCGCCGTCCATCTGCGCGGCACCGGTGATCATGTTCTTGATGTAGTCGGCGTGACCGGGGCAGTCCACGTGCGCGTAGTGCCGCGCCTCGGTCTGGTACTCGACGTGCGCGATCGAGATCGTGATGCCGCGGGCCTTCTCCTCCGGCGCCTTGTCGATCTCGTCGAACGGCGTGTACGGGTTGAGGTCCGGGAACTGGTCGTGCAGGACCTTGGTGATGGCCGCCGTCAGCGTCGTCTTACCGTGGTCGATGTGACCAATGGTGCCGATGTTGACGTGCGGCTTAGTCCGCTCGAACTTCGCCTTCGCCACTGGTGTCCTCCTGTGGACTTCTTGGTTCGTACGCCCGGCGCGCCACTTGAGCGCTTAGGACTCTGTCGACAGCCTTTCCGGTCTCGCGACCGGGAAGCTTGTGGGTCTTGCGGCGGTGAAGCCTACAGGCCCGGTCTTCATGCGGTCCGACCGCGTCGGCCTCGGGTGGGTGGACCCGCCCGGGGCCGACACGGATCGTCCGGCTCGGGAACTACTCGCCCGTGGCCTTCGCGATGATCTCCTTCGCCACGTTCTGCGGAACCTCGGCGTAGGAGTCGAACTGCATGCTGTAGCTAGCCCGGCCCTGGGTCTTCGACCGCAGGTCGCCGACGTAGCCGAACATCTCCGACAACGGCACCAGGGCGCGGACGACGCGGGCACCGCCGCGCTCCTCCATCGCCTGGATGATGCCACGGCGGGAGTTGAGGTCGCCGATCACGTCACCCATGTTCTCCTCAGGAGTGGTGACCTCGACCGACATCATCGGCTCGAGCAGCGCGGGGTCGGCCTTGCGGGCCGCCTCCTTCATCGCCATCGAGCCAGCGATCTTGAACGCCATTTCCGACGAGTCGACCTCGTGGTACTGGCCGTCCACCAGGGTCAGCTTGACACCGACCAGCGGGAAGCCGGCCAGGATGCCGTACTGCATGGAGTCCTGGGCACCGGCGTCCACCGAGGGGATGAACTCCTTGGGGATACGACCACCGGTGACGGCGTTGACGAACTCGTAGGTCGGGGCGTCGTTCTCCAGCGGCAGCGGCTCCAGGCTGATGATCACCCGGGCGTACTGGCCGGAACCACCGGTCTGCTTCTTGTGGGTGTACTCGACCTTCTCCACCTTGCGGCGGATGGTCTCGCGGTACGCCACCTGCGGCTTGCCGATGTTCGCCTCGACGTTGAACTCGCGGCGCATCCGGTCGACCAGGATGTCCAGGTGCAGCTCGCCCATGCCGGCGATGACCGTCTGCCCGGTCTCCTCGTCGTTCTTGACGCGGAAGGTCGGGTCCTCCTCGGCCAGCCGCTGGATGGCGGTGCTGAGCTTCTCCTGGTCGGCCTTGGTCTTCGGCTCGATGGCGACCTCGATGACCGGCTCCGGGAACGTCATCGACTCCAGGATGACCGGGTTCGCCGGGTCGCAGAGCGTGTCGCCGGTGGTGGTCTGCTTGAGACCCTGCACCGCGATGATGTCGCCAGCCTGGGCCGAGCTGCGCTCTTCCCGCTTGTTGGCGTGCATCTGGTAGATCTTGCCGATCCGCTCCTTGCGGTCCTTGGTGGAGTTCACCACCTGGGCGCCGGACTCGATCGTGCCGGAGTACACCCGGACGTAGGTGAGCTTGCCGAGGTGCTTGTCGGTCTGGATCTTGAAGGCCAGCGCCGAGAAGGGCTCGTTCTTCGACGGCTTCCGCTGCATCGGCGTCTCGCCGTCGGTCGCGGTGCCCTCGATGGCCGGGATGTCCAGCGGCGACGGCAGGTAGGCCACGACCGCGTCGAGCATCGGCTGGATGCCCTTGTTCTTGAAGGCGGTACCGGTCAGCACCGGGTTGGCCTTGCCCGCGATCGTCGCCCGCCGGATGGCGGCGTGGATCTCCTCGACGGAGAGTTCCTCACCCTCGAGGTACTTCTCCATGATGGCGTCGTCGACGTCGGCGAGGGTCTCCAGCAGCTTCTCGCGCCACTCGTTCGCGGTGTCGACCAGGTCGGCCGGGATCTCCTCGACCGCGTAGTCCTCACCCTTCTGGGTCTCGCCACGCCAGGTGAGCGCCCGCATCTGGACGAGGTCGACCACGCCGATGAAGTCCGCCTCGGCACCGATCGGCACCTGGAGCACCAGCGGGGTGGCCTTGAGCCGGTCGATCATCATCTGCACGCAGCGGAAGAAGTCGGCACCGGTCCGGTCGAGCTTGTTGACGAAGCACATCCGGGGCACGTTGTACTTGTCGGCCTGACGCCAGACGTTCTCCGTCTGGGGCTCCACACCGGCGACACCGTCGTAGACCGCGACCGCACCGTCCAGGACCCGCAGCGACCGCTCGACCTCGACCGTGAAGTCGACGTGGCCGGGCGTGTCGATGATCTGGATCGTGTGGCCCTTCCACTCACACTTGGTGGCGGCGGAGGTGATGGTGATCCCCCGCTCCTGCTCCTGCTCCATCCAGTCCATGACGGCAGCGCCCTCGTGGACCTCACCGATCTTGTACGTGATGCCGGTGTAGAACAGGATCCGCTCGGTGGTCGTGGTCTTACCAGCATCGATGTGCGCCATGATGCCGATGTTGCGTACGTTGGCGAGCGCGTCTGCGGCGGCCACTTCAATCCCTACTTATCGTCGTCTCGACTCACCTGGTGGTGGTCCCGGGTGCCGCGCGCGGCACCCGGGACCGGTGTCTTACCAGCGGTAGTGCGCGAAGGCCTTGTTCGACTCGGCCATCTTGTGGGTGTCCTCGCGCCGCTTGACGGCGGCACCCAGACCGTTGCTGGCGTCGAGCAGCTCGTTCATCAGCCGCTCGACCATGGTCTTCTCACGGCGGGCCTTGGAGTAGGTCACCAGCCAGCGCAGACCGAGCGTGGTGGCCCGGGCGGGACGGACCTCGACCGGCACCTGGTAGGTCGCGCCACCGACCCGGCGGCTGCGGACCTCGAGGGTGGGCTTGACGTTGTCCATCGCCCGCTTGAGGGTGACGACCGGGTCGGTGCCCGACTTCTCCCGGCAGCCCTCCAGGGCGCCGTAGACGATGCGCTCGGCGAGCTGCCGCTTGCCGCGCAGCAGGATCTTGTTCACCAGCTGGGTGACCAGCGGGGAGTTGTATACCGGGTCAGCGGCCAGCGGCCGACGCGGAGCGGGTCCCTTGCGCGGCATGTCAGCTCTTCTCCTTCTTCGCGCCGTAACGGCTGCGCGCCTGCTTGCGGTTGCGGACACCCTGGGTGTCCAGCGAACCGCGGACGATCTTGTAACGCACGCCCGGGAGGTCCTTGACCCGACCACCACGCACGAGCACGATGGAGTGCTCCTGGAGGTTGTGGCCGACGCCGGGGATGTACGCCGTCACCTCGATCTGGCTGCTGAGCTTGACACGAGCGACCTTGCGCAGCGCCGAGTTCGGCTTCTTCGGAGTGGTGGTGTACACACGCGTGCACACGCCGCGCCGCTGAGGACTCCCCTTCAGCGCCGGCGTCTTGGTCTTACTCGTCTTCGCCTGGCGGCCCTTTCGGACCAGCTGCTGGATCGTGGGCACCGGGTTTCTCCGCTCCCTTCGACCGCCAATGGGCGGCCGCGCCGTCTGCCGTAACCGCCCTCATGGACGGCTCTCCTACATTCCGGCCAGGGCCCCCGGACGGGGTCCCGGCACCCGCGGTCGGGCGTGTCGCCCGAGTCACGGTTCCGGCTCGGACTCGCGCCCGCGTACCGGCTATCTCTCGGCACGCGCGTGGAGCCGCGTGCCCTGTTCTTCGACTTTGTCGTGATAACCCTCAGTCGCCTGACACCGCGACGAGCGCACGCACGAGTTGCCCGGGCTAGCCCGGGCACGAGGGAAAAGAGTACCTACCACAGTCGCGCGGGTCAAAACGGGGTGGTGGGAAAAGCCGACCGGCTCCCCCGTCGGATTTTCCCGTGCCGATCGCCCAGCGATGAACCCGCACGTCGATGATGAGCAACTCCAGTAGCCCATTGTAACGCCCGACCGGGGCCCCCGGCCGGCGGCCCCGGGTAAGCCGACAGCTACCCCGGTAACCGGCGGAGGTCAGCCGATCTGGAGCAGAAGGGCGAGTCCGAGACTGAGCACGGTGAGCACCAGCCCCACCGCGCCACAGACGATACCGGCGATGGCGAGACCGCGCCCGGTGAACCGCACCGCCGGCGGGGCCGCGGCCCGACGGGTCTGCCGGCGCCCCAGCAGGCCGGACACCATGCCGGCCAGCCCGGCCAGGACGCCGAGCAGAGCGAAGGCTCCCCCCGCCCAGGCGCCCCAGCCGTCCTGGGCGCCCAGCAGGCCGAAACACCCCACCAGCAGGGCCACCAGGATCGAGACCACGCCGGCGACGAGCGCCCCGATCGCCAGACCCGAGGTCACCGGCGCAACCTCCAGCTGCACCAGGCCGAAGGGCGTGCCCTCGACCGGCGTCACCCGGCCCGGGGCCGGCCGGGCATCCCGGGGTGGTGGAGGTGGCGCCGCCACCGGTCCCCGGAACCCGGCTGCCTGCGGCACACCGGGCCCGGCGGGAGCGCCTGGCCCATGGGCAAAGACATGTTCGTGCGGCACAGCGGCCACTTGTGGCGCTGAGGGCGCCTGTGGCGCTGAGGGCGATTGGGGCACGGCAGCCTCCTGCGGCAGGGCGGGCGCCTGTGCCGCCTCCGGCGGGGAAGCTGCTCCGGCAGGAGCCGGCCTCGCCCACTCGCTGGGCGCGTCTCCGGCCGGACCGGACGCCTGCGGCGTCTCCTGGGCACCATCGGCCGCCCGGACCTCTTCCGCCACGACATCCCCTCTGAGAGCACGGATCCCCGCCACGGTGACGCAACGGATCTCAGGCCAGGCTACCGCCGCCGGGCACGCCCAGCCGCACCGACGGTGAGCTAGTCGACCGTGGGCGCGAAGTCCTGACCGACCGGTGTGCCGACGTACCGCAGCAGACCGACCACCAGTGCCGCCACCACCGTGGTGGCGGCCAGCGTGACGCCCGTCCAGGCCAGCCGCTCACCGCGCCGCAGCCAGGCCGCCCCGGTGAGGAAACCCCCCGACGCGTACGCCTCACGGCGCGCCTGCCGGGCCAGCCAGAGCCCGACCGTCGCCGGTACCAGCCCTGCGACGAAGAGCCCGGTCAGTGCCGCCACCAGACCGAGGGCGAACACGGCCCGCGCCTTGGTGGAACGGACCGGATCCGGGTCCAGCGGGTCCCGCAGGGGCGAACCGGGCGGCACCAGCGGCATCATCTGCACCGGGTAAGCCTACAAAGGCGACGGGCGCCCCGGGTGTCGAGCGGATCGACACCCGGGGCGCCCGTCGGCGCTGCTGACTAGCGGTACGACCCGAAGTCGAAGTCGTCCAGCGGAACGGCCTGGCCACTGGCCGGGCCGAAGCCGTAGTCGCTCTCCGGGTAACCGGTCATCGAGTACACCTTGGCCTTCGCCTCCTCGGTGGGCTCGACCCGGACGTTGCGGTACTTGCTGATGCCGGTACCGGCCGGGATGAGCTTACCGATGATGACGTTCTCCTTCAGGCCGATCAGCGAGTCGCTGCGGGCGTGGATCGCCGCGTCCGTCAGCACCCGGGTGGTCTCCTGGAAGGAGGCCGCCGACAGCCACGAGTCGGTGGCCAGCGACGCCTTGGTGATACCCATCAGCACCGGACGTCCGGCGGCGGGCTCGCCGCCCTCGCTCACCAGTCGGCGGTTCTCCGACTCGAAGAGCGCCCGGTCGACCAGCACGCCCGGCAGGAACTCGGTCGAGCCGGAGTCGATGACCGTCACCCGCTTGAGCATCTGGCGGATGATGATCTCGATGTGCTTGTCGTGGATGAGCACACCCTGCGAGCGGTAGACCTCCTGGACCTCCTGGGTCAGGTGGACCTGGACCGCCCGCGGGCCGAGGATGCGGAGCAGCTCGTGCGGGTCGATGGTGCCCTCGGTGAGCTTCTCGCCGACCTCGACGTGATCGCCATCGTGGGCCCGCAGCCGGACCCGCTTGGAGATCTTGTCGTAGACGATCTCGTCGCTGCCGTCGTCCGGCACCACGATGATCTTCCGCGACCGCTCGCCGTCCTCGATCCGGATCCGGCCGGGGGTGTCGGCGATCGGCGCCTTGCCCTTCGGTACCCGGGCCTCGAAGATTTCCTGGACACGGGGCAGACCCTGGGTGATGTCCTCACCGGCGACACCACCGGTGTGGAAGGTACGCATCGTCAGCTGCGTACCCGGCTCACCGATGGACTGGGCCGCGATGATGCCGACCGCCTCGCCGACGTCCACGGTCTTGCCGGTCGGCAGCGAGCGGCCGTAGCACGCACCGCAGACGCCCAGCTTCGACTCGCAGGTGAGCACGCTGCGGACCCGCACCGTGTCCACCCCGGCGGCGACGATCCGGTCGACCAGGATCGAGTTGAGGTCGGCGCCCCGCTCGGCGACGACCGACCCGTCCGGGCCCTTGATGTCGTCGGCCAGGGTCCGGGCGTGTACCCCGGTCTCGGCGTGCTCGTGGACGACCAGCCGGCCGTCGAGCCGCTCACCGACCTGCATGGTGATGGCCCGGTCGGTGCCGCAGTCCTCCTCGCGGATGATCACGTCCTGCGAGACGTCGACCAGACGACGGGTCAGGTAACCCGAGTCGGCGGTACGCAGCGCGGTGTCGGCCAGACCCTTACGGGCACCGTGCGTGGAGATGAAGTACTCCAGTACGGAGAGACCCTCCCGGTAGCTGGCCTTGATGGGCCGCGGGATGATCTCACCCTTCGGGTTGGCCACCAGACCACGGATCGCGGCGATCTGACGGAGCTGGAGCAGGTTACCGCGGGCACCCGAGTTGATCATCTTCCACAGCGGGTTCTCCTGCGGCAGCGCGGTGTCCATCTCCTTGGCGACCTCGTTGGTCGCCTTGGTCCAGATCTCGATGAGCTCGCCGCGGCGCTCCTCGGCGGTCATCAGACCACGCTGGTACTGCTTGTCGATCCGGTCGGCTTCCTTCTCGTACCGCTCCAGGATCTCCCGCTTGCGCGGGGGCGCGATGACGTCCTCCATGCCGATCGTCACGCCGGACCAGGTGGCCCAGTGGAAACCGGCCTCCTTGAGCCCGTCCAGGGTCGCGGCCAGCGCCACCTTCGGGAACCGCTCGGCGAGGTCGTTGACGATCGCCGAGAGCTGACCCTTACGGATCTCGTAGTTCACGAAGCGGTAGCCCTGCGGCAGCGTCTCGTTGAACAGCACCCGGCCGAGCGTCGTCTCGACGGTCAGCGGCTCGCCCTCGGTCCAGCCCTCCGGTGCGGTCCACGGCTCGGCGCCCGCGCCGTTGTCCACCCCGACCAGGCCCTTGAGCCGGATCTTGACCGGCGCCTGGAGGTGCAGCTCACCGTTGTCGAACGCCATCCGTGCCTCGGCGTCCGAGCTGAACGCCCGGCCCTCGCCCCGCTCGCCCTTGGTGAGGTGGGTGAGGTGGTAGAGACCGATGACCATGTCCTGGGTGGGCATGGTGACCGGCTTGCCGTCGGCCGGCTTGAGGATGTTGTTCGACGACAGCATCAGGATCCGCGCCTCGGCCTGGGCCTCGGCCGACAGCGGCACGTGCACCGCCATCTGGTCACCGTCGAAGTCCGCGTTGAACGCGGTGCAGACCAGCGGGTGGATCTGGATGGCCTTGCCCTCGACCAGCTGCGGCTCGAACGCCTGGATACCCAGCCGGTGCAGGGTCGGCGCCCGGTTCAGCAGGACCGGGTGCTCGCCGATGACCTCTTCCAGCACGTCCCACACGACCGGCCGCTGCCGCTCGACCATCCGCTTGGCGGACTTGATGTTCTGCGCGTGGTTGAGGTCGACCAGCCGCTTCATCACGAACGGCTTGAACAGCTCCAGCGCCATCTGCTTCGGCAGGCCGCACTGGTGCAGCTTGAGCTGCGGGCCGACCACGATGACCGAACGGCCGGAGTAGTCGACGCGCTTGCCGAGCAGGTTCTGCCGGAACCGGCCCTGCTTGCCCTTGAGCATGTCGGAGAGCGACTTGAGCGGGCGGTTACCCGGACCGGTGACCGGCCGGCCCCGGCGGCCGTTGTCGAACAGCGCGTCGACGGCCTCCTGGAGCATCCGCTTCTCGTTGTTGACGATGATCTCGGGGGCACCGAGGTCGATCAGCCGCTTGAGCCGGTTGTTCCGGTTGATCACCCGGCGGTACAGGTCGTTCAGGTCGGAGGTCGCGAAGCGGCCACCGTCGAGCTGCACCATCGGACGCAGGTCCGGCGGGATGACCGGTACGCAGTCCAGCACCATGCCGAGCGGCGAGTTGCGGGTGTTGAGGAACGCCGCGACGACCTTCAGCCGCTTGAGGGCACGGATCTTGCGCTGTCCCTTGCCGCTGCGGATGATCTCGCGGAGGTTCTCCGCCTCGGCGTCCAGGTCCATGTTCTGGACCAGGGCCTTGATGGCCTCGGCGCCCATGCCACCGGTGAAGTACTCGCCGAACCGGTCCCGCAGCTCACGGTAGAGCAGCTCGTCGGTGACCAGCTGCTTGGCGTCCAGCTTGCGGAAGGTGTCGAGGACCTCGTCCAGCCGGTCGATCTCGCGCTGCGCCCGGTCGCGGATCTGGCGCATCTCGCGCTCGCCGCCCTCTTTGACCTTGCGGCGCACGTCGGCCTTGGCACCCTCGGCCTCCAGCTCGGCCAGGTCGGCCTCCAGCTTGGCGGCCCGCTTCTCGATCTCCGAGTCCCGGCTGTTCTCCGCCTGGCGCTTCTCGGCGAGGATCTCGTTCTCGATGGTCGACAGGTCGCGGTGCCGCGACTCGGCGTCCACGCTCGTGATCACGTACGAGGCGAAGTAGATGATCTTCTCAAGGTCCTTGGGCGCCAGGTCGAGCAGGTAGCCCAGCCGGCTCGGCACACCCTTGAAGTACCAGATGTGGGTGACCGGCGCGGCCAGCTCGATGTGGCCCATCCGCTCACGACGGACCTTCGACCGGGTCACCTCGACGCCGCAGCGCTCACAGATGATGCCCTTGAACCGGACCCGCTTGTACTTGCCGCAGTAGCACTCCCAGTCCCGCTGCGGACCGAAGATCTTCTCGCAGAAGAGCCCGTCCTTTTCCGGCTTCAGGGTGCGGTAGTTGATCGTCTCAGGCTTCTTGACCTCGCCGTGCGACCACTGACGGATGTCGTCGGCGGTGGCGAGACCAATGCGCAGCTCGTCGAAGAAGTTGACGTCGAGCACGTTAAGTGTCCCCTATGTCGTCGTCTGTATTGCTAGCTACTGAGTGGGGTCGGGGGCCGGGTGACCGGCGAGGGGATCAAGCGTGACCGCGCCGGGCGGTCACCCGGCCCCCAACCCGCAACCTCACACTTCCTCGACGCTGCTCGGCTCGCGCCGGGACAGGTCGATGCCGAGTTCCTCCGCCGCCCGGAACACCTCGTCGTCGGTCTCGCGCATCTCCAGGGCCACGCCGTCGCTGGAGAGCACCTCGACGTTGAGGCACAGCGACTGCAGCTCCTTGAGCAGCACCTTGAACGACTCCGGGATGCCCGGCTCGGGAATGTTCTCGCCCTTGACGATCGCCTCGTAGACCTTGACCCGGCCCAGGACGTCGTCGGACTTGATGGTCAGCAGCTCCTGCAGGGCGTACGCAGCGCCGTACGCCTGCATGGCCCAGCACTCCATCTCGCCGAACCGCTGGCCACCGAACTGCGCCTTACCACCGAGCGGCTGCTGGGTGATCATCGAGTACGGGCCGGTCGACCGGGCGTGGATCTTGTCGTCGACCAGGTGGTTCAGCTTCAGGATGTAGATGTAACCGACCGCGATCGGGTCCGGCAGCGGCTCGCCCGACCGACCGTCGAAGAGCTGCGCCTTACCGCTCGCCCCGATCAGCTGCTTGCCGTCCCGGTTGGGCAGGGTGGACGCGAGCAGGCCGGAGATCTCCGCCTCGCGGGCACCGTCGAAGACCGGGGTGGCCACGTTGGTGTCCGGCTCGGACTCGTCCGCGTCGATCGACCGCAGCGCCCGCTTCCACTCGGCGTCGTCGCCCTCGACCTTCCAGCCGGTCTTGGCCACCCACCCGAGGTGGGTCTCCAGTACCTGACCGATGTTCATCCGGCTCGGCACACCGAGCGGGTTGAGCACGATGTCGACGGGGGTACCGTCCTCCAGGAACGGCATGTCCTCGATCGGCAGGATCTTGGAGATGACGCCCTTGTTGCCGTGCCGGCCGGCGAGCTTGTCGCCGTCCTGGATCTTCCGCTTCTGGGCCACGTACACCCGGACCAGCTCGTTGACCCCCGGCGGCAGCTCGTCGCCGTCCTCGCGGGAGAAGGTACGCACGCCGATGACCGTGCCGGTCTCACCGTGCGGCACCTTCAGCGAGGTGTCCCGGACCTCACGCGCCTTCTCACCGAAGATCGCGCGGAGCAGCCGCTCCTCCGGGGTCAGCTCGGTCTCACCCTTGGGCGTGACCTTGCCGACCAGGATGTCACCGGGTACGACCTCGGCGCCGATCCGGATGATGCCGCGCTCGTCGAGGTCGGCGAGCATCTCCTCGCTGACGTTCGGGATGTCGCGGGTGATCTCCTCCGGGCCGAGCTTGGTGTCCCGGGCGTCGACCTCGTGCTCCTCGATGTGGATCGAGGTGAGCACGTCCTGCTGCACGAGGCGCTGCGACAGGATGATCGCGTCCTCGTAGTTGTGCCCCTCCCAGGTCATGAAGGCCACGAGCAGGTTACGCCCGAGCGCCATCTCGCCCTCGTCGGTGCACGGACCGTCGGCGATGACCTGGCCGGCCTCGACCCGGTCCCCCTCGAAGACCACCGGCTTCTGGTTGACGCAGGAGCCGGCGTTCGAACGACGGAACTTGTGCAGCAGGTAGGTCCGCCGGTGGCCGTCGTCCTGGTGCACGGTCACGTAGTCGGCGCAGAGGTCCTCGACCACGCCACCGACCTCGGCGACCACCACGTCACCGGCGTCGACCGCGGCCCGGTACTCCATGCCGGTACCGACCAGCGGGGACTCGGCCTTGACCAGCGGCACAGCCTGACGCTGCATGTTCGCGCCCATCAGGGCCCGGTTGGCGTCGTCGTGCTCCAGGAACGGGATCATCGCGGTCGCGACGGAGGTCATCTGCCGCGGCGACACGTCCATGTAGTCCACGGCCGCCGGCGGGACGTCCTCGGTCTCGCCACCCTTACGACGGACCAGGACCCGGTCCTCGGCGAACGTACCGTCGGCCTTGAGCGGCGCGTTGGCCTGGGCCTTGACGAACCGGTCCTCCTCGTCCGCGGTCAGGTAGTCGATCTGGTCGGTGACCCGGCCGTCGACGACCTTGCGGTACGGCGTCTCGATGAAGCCGAACGGGTTGACCCGGGCGAACGTCGACAGCGCGCCGATCAGACCGATGTTCGGGCCTTCCGGCGTCTCGATCGGGCACATCCGGCCGTAGTGCGACGGGTGCACGTCCCGGACCTCGAAGCCGGCCCGCTCCCGGGACAGACCACCCGGGCCGAGCGCGCTCAGCCGGCGCCGGTGGGTGAGCCCCGCCAGCGGGTTGGTCTGGTCCATGAACTGGGACAGCTGCGACGTACCGAAGAACTCCTTGATCGCCGCCACCACCGGGCGGATGTTGATCAGGGTCTGCGGGGTGATCGCCTCGACGTCCTGGGTGGTCATCCGCTCGCGGACGACCCGCTCCATCCGGGACAGACCGACCCGGACCTGGTTCTGGATCAGCTCGCCGACGGTACGCAGCCGCCGGTTGCCGAAGTGGTCGATGTCGTCGGCCTCGTAGCCCTCCTCACCGGCGTGCAGCCGGCAGAGGTACTCCACGGTGGCGACGATGTCGTCCTCGGTCAGGATGCCGGTGGTGATCGGCACGCTCAGTTCGAGCTTCTTGTTGAACTTGTAACGACCGACCTTGGCGACGTCGTACCGCTTCGGGTTGAAGAAGAGGTTGTCGAGCAGGGTCTGGGCGTTCTCCCGGGTCGGCGGCTCGCCGGGCCGGAGCTTGCGGTAGATGTCGAGCAGCGCCTCGTCCACCCCGGCGATGTGGTCCTTCTCCAGGGTGGTCATCATCAGCTCGGACCAGCCGAACCGCTCGCGGATCTGCTCGGCCGACCAACCGATGGCCTTGAGCAGGACGGTGACGGCCTGCCGGCGCTTACGGTCGATGCGGACACCTACCGTGTCGCGCTTGTCGATGTCGAACTCCAGCCAGGCACCCCGGCTCGGGATGACCTTGACGCTGGAGAGGTCGCGGTCGGAGGTCTTGTCCGGCTGCTTGTCGAAGTACACGCCCGGCGAGCGGACGAGCTGGCTGACCACGACGCGCTCGGTGCCGTTGATGATGAAGGTGCCCTTCGGCGTCATCATCGGGAAGTCACCCATGAACACCGTCTGGCTCTTGATCTCGCCGGTGGTGTTGTTGGTGAACTCCGCGGTCACGAAGAGCGGCGCGCAGTAGGTCAGGTCCTTCTCCTTGCACTCCTCGATGGAGGCCTTGACCTCGTCGAAGCGCGGAGCGGAGAAGGACAGCGACATGGTGCCGGAGAAGTCCTCAATGGGACTGATCTCGTCGAGGATCTCCGCGAGACCAGAGCGTGCGTGCGGGTCGTCAGCCGACCGGCCCTGCCAAGCCTCGTTACCGACCAGCCAGTCGAAGGACTCGTTCTGGATGGCGAGGAGGTTGGGGACCTCGAGATGTTCGGTGATCCTGCCGAATGAGACACGGCGGGGCGCGAAAGCGCTCGACGTACGACTGGTCTTCGCAGGGCGGGAAGCTGCCAAGATGCGTCCTTCCGAGGACCGGTGCTGCAGAACGGCTGTTACGCGTGCATCCCGATGACCCCGCTCAAATCTCCGGAATCGGACATTCCGAGCAGGCAAAAAGCCGGAAGGCAGCGCAAACTAGCAGTGTAGCCGAAAGGCTAACCGCTGTCCAGCCACCCCGCAGGTCGACGCGGAACGTGCCTCGGGGGACCCCGATCGGGTCTCTCCCGGGACGCTCAGAACGCGGCGTACCCATCGGGCCGCCCGTGTCGACGGCAGTGGCGTTTCGCCGCTGTCGTTACCCGGGCCATGGCCGTCGCAAGCGCGGAAGGTCTTGCAGATGTCAGCGTGCCTGCCGCATCGCACCGCGTCAAGGGCTGGTCCGTCTTTCCGACCACCCGCCCCGCGCCGCCGCGACGTTCCTCCGGCGCTCGACGCCGGCATCACCCCTGATCAGCAGGGGTAAGCCGCCCGTAGTCAGAACAAAGCGGGCGGTGACCCGATTCCGGATCGCCGCCCGCTTCGCTGAGCTGTGCCTCAGCTCACACGAGCTGAGAGGAGCCGAAGCTCGACCTTACTTGAGGGTGACCTTGGCGCCTTCGCCCTCGAGCTTGGCCTTGGCCTTGTCCGCAGCCTCCTTGTTGACCTTCTCGAGGACAGCCTTGGGGGCCGCCTCGACGAGGTCCTTGGCCTCCTTGAGGCCCAGGCCGGTCAGCTCACGCACGACCTTGATGACCTGGATCTTCTTGCCACCGTCAGCCTCGAGGACGACGTCGAACTCGTCCTTCTCCGGCTCGGCCTCGGCAGCCGCAGCGCCGGCGCCCGGGGCGGCCATCATCATCGCGGCCGGAGCGGCGGCGGTGACCTCGAAGGTGTCCTCGAACTGCTTCACGAACTCCGAGAGCTCGATCAGCGTCATCTCCTTGAACGCGTCGAGCAGCTCTTCGGTGCTGAGCTTCGCCATGTCTGGCGTCCTTTCCTAAAACTTCGGAAGTATGAACTGGTACGCCGGGAAGGCCGTCAGGCCTGCTCGGCGCCCTCCTTCTCGCGCTTTTCCTGCAGTGCAGCCGCCAGACGGGCGGTCTTCGACAGCGGCGCCTGGAACAGGGCCGCGGCCTTGCTCAGGTTGGCCTTCATCGCGCCGGCCAGCTTGGCCAGCAGGACCTCACGGGACTCGAGGTCGGCGAGCTTCGTGACTTCAGCCGCGGAGATCGTCTTGCCCTCGAAGACCCCGCCCTTGATGACGAGCTTCGGGTTGGCCTTCGCAAAGTCGCGAAGGCCCTTCGCCGCCTCGACGACGTCGCCCGAAACGAAGGTCAGCGCGGTAGGACCGGTGAACAGCGCGTCGAGGCCGTCGATGCCAGCGTCCGTTGCGGCCCGCTTGGCCAGCGTGTTCTTGGCGACCGTGTAGGTGGTCTCCTTACCGAGCGAGCGCCGCAGCTGGGTCAGCTGGGCGACCGTCAGGCCGCGGTACTCGGTCAGCACGGTGGCGCCCGAGCTCCGGAAGTGCTCGGTGAGTTCGGCAACGGCCGTGGCCTTGTCGGCCCGAATCGGCTTGTCCGCCATGTCCCTCCTCTCTCGTTGCTCCAGGCTGGTTACCTTCGCCAGCGCTGCTGCTGGAGAGGTCGGTAACAAAGGAACACCGCAACGAGAAAAGCCCCGGCGCAGGGCGCACGGGGCGAGAGTCGACGCGCAGCAGTGGTCGGCGGACCACAGCACGAACCGGTTTTCGCTTGCCGCCCTACGCGGGTCGCCCGTCACGACGGAACCTTCGACCGTGCCGGAGCACGGTGACCAGCGGTCTCTGGGTGGAACTTCGCCGGTAAGAGTACGCGACGCGTCGGGTGCCTACCAAATCACCCCCGGTGCCGCCGGTCACTCCACCCCGACCGCCCGACCGGGACTCCCCGTCCGTGGCGGTCACGGCCGGATACCTGGGTCGGTGACCTGGCCGGACCGATGCGTTCCCGCTCGGCAGCGGGTAGCACGGACGGCGCCGGTCCCGCAGCGACAGGTCTGCGCCCTTCGTGGAACGACAACCGGGGCGTCACCACCAGCGGTGGCGACGCCCCGGTCGACGGGTCCCGGAGATCAGGCCTCGGCCGCGCTCTCCTGGAGCTTCTTCACGATGTTGGGGTCGACCGGGACACCCGGGCCCATCGTCGTGGTCAGGGTGACCTTCTTGAGGTACTTGCCCTTGGCTGCGGACGGCTTGGCCCGCAGCACCTCGTCCAGCACCGCCGCGTAGTTGTCGATCAGCTGGGTCTCCGAGAACGAGGCCTTGCCGATGATCAGGTGCAGGTTCGAGTGCTTGTCCACCCGGAAGGTGATCTTGCCGCCCTTGATGTCCGCGACCGCCTTGGCGACGTCCATGGTCACCGTGCCGGTCTTCGGGTTCGGCATGAGACCGCGCGGGCCCAGGATCCGCGCGATCCGACCGATCTTGGCCATCTGGTCCGGCGTGGCGATGGCCGCGTCGAAGTCCAGCCACCCCTCCTGGATCCGGGCGACGAGTTCGTCGGTACCCACCTCGTCCGCACCCGCGGCCACGGCCTCCTCGGCCTTGGCGCCGGCGGCGAAAACGATCACGCGGGCGGTCTTACCGGTGCCGTGCGGCAGGTTGACCGTGCCACGGACCATCTGGTCCGCCTTGCGGGGGTCGACGCCGAGGCGCATGGCGACCTCGACCGTGGCGTCGAACTTGACGTTGGTGGTCTCCTTGGCGAGCTTGACCGCCTCGGCCGGGGTGTAGAGCTTGGTCCGGTCGATGACCTCGGCGGCCTTGCGGTAGCCCTTGCTGCGCTGCATGTCTGGTTACTCCTGTGGTTACTGGCGGGCCGCGGACGACGCGTACCCTCCCACGATCCTGAACTCGGGTGGGGCGAGACTAGTCGTTGACGGTGATGCCCATGGAGCGGGCGGTACCCGCGATGATCCGCTCGGCGTGGTCGAGGTCGTTCGCGTTGAGGTCGGACATCTTCTTCTCGGCGATCTCGCGCAGCTGGGCGCGGCTGACCGAGCCGACCTTCTCCTTGTGCGGCACGCCGGAGCCCTTCTGCACGCCGGCAGCCTTGATCAGCAGCCGGGCGGCCGGCGGGGTCTTCAGCACGAAGCTGAAGGTCCGGTCCTCGTACACGCTGATCTCGGCGGGGACGATGTCACCGCGCTGCGACTCGGTCTGCGCGTTGTACGACTTGCAGAACTCCATGATGTTCACGCCGTGCTGACCGAGCGCCGGACCGACCGGCGGCGCCGGGGTGGCCTGGCCCGCCGGGAGCTGAAGCGTGAAAGTCTTGACGAGCTTCTTCTTCTTCGGAGGCATGTCTACTTCCTGGGGCTTGGAACTGGGAATGGTGCACCTGACTCCGCCAGCGGGGCGCACACGGCCAGCACGGCCCACGGCGGCGACGTTCTAGGGTAGCGCAGGGCTCTGCCCTGCTCTCCGACGAGGTCGCGGCGCAACGAGTAAGGCCGCGGAGCGGTACGTCGACCACCCCGCGGCACCCGAAGCTAGATCTTGGCGACCTGGTTGAAGTTCAGCTCGACCGGCGTCTCCCGACCGAAGATCGACACCAGTACCTTCAGTTTCTGCTGGTCGGCGTTGATCTCGCTGATCGTCGCCGGCAGCGAGGCGAAGGCGCCATCGGTCACCGTGACCGAGTCGCCGACCTCGAAGTCGAGCACCTTGACCTCGGGCTTGGCCTTCTTGGTCTCGGTCTCCACCGCCGGCGCCAGCCACTTCAGCACCTCGTCGAGCGACAGCGGTGCCGGGCGGTCGGCCCGGTCGGTCGCCCCGACGAAGCCGGTGACCCCCGGGGTGTTCCGCACGCAGGAGTAGGACTCCGCGGTCAGCTCCATCCGGACCAGGATGTAGCCGGGGAAGACCTTGTTCTGGACCTGGAGGCGCTTGCCGTTCTTGACCTCGACCTCTTCCCGGGTCGGCACCTCGACCTGGTAGATGAACTCTTCCATGTCGAGGCTGGTGATCCTGGTTTCGAGGTTGGTCTTGACCTTGTTCTCGTAACCGGCGTAGGAGTGCACCACGTACCAGTCACCCGGGGCGTAACGCAGCTTCTGCCGCAACTCGGCGACCGGGTCGTACTCCGGCTCCGGCTCGGTGGTCGCGAATTCCGGTTCGCTGGCGGCCTCGACCGACTCGTCACCGGCCGCCGTCGCCACCGCGGACTGCTCGTCCATGGGTTCGGCGGTCTCGTCGTACTCAGGCACGCTCGCTCACTTCCGTCACTGTCGCTTTAGTCAGCTGGAGTTACCGAACACCCACAGCGCGCCCTTGGCGAACACGAAGTCGAGTCCGACGACGAGCGCGGTGACCACCGCGACGAACGTGACGACGACGGCGGTGTAGGTCAGCAACTCCTTGCGGGTCGGCCAGATGACCTTACGCAGCTCGGCCACTACCTCGCGGAAGAACCGGGCGATCCGGCCGAAGAAACCCACCCGGTCGGTCTCCGACCGGGCCTTGGGCTTGCTGTCCGCCTCATCCGCCCGCTTCCGGGAACGGGTGGCGGTGCCACCGCGCGAGACCGGCTCATCCGCTTCGGCGGCGTCCGCCTCGTCGGCGACGACCTCGTCATCGAGGCGGTCGTCCGCAGCGTCCTCGCCGCGCCGATTGCTCTCGGCCACTTCGCCCTCCGTCGCGGGTGATGGGTCACGCACCGGGATGGGGTACGCGCGGCGCGGTAGCGCCGGCCGGGCCAAGCCGCTCCGCGGGCGGGCCGCGGCCGGCGGATGCGGCGGGAGCCCCGATGCCTCGGAGCGACCCCGCCGGTACCACCACCACGGGACCCACGCCACCTGACGGTGACGTCGACCCCCGGGAACGGTCGGGCCTGAGGCGCAGGGGTGACAGGACTTGAACCTGCAGCCTGCGGTTTTGGAGACCGCTGCTCTGCCAATTGAGCTACACCCCTGTGCGGCAACGCTCACCCTGACCCGACGAATGCCTGGACAGGGGTCACTTGCCCCACGGCGGACCAGTGTACGGGTAGCCGGCCGACTTTCCCAACCGGTACCGCCATTCGCGTTCGGGACGCAGGTCAGGGCCGGTCCGGTAGCGCGCCGGCACCGGCCCGACCACCGTTCAGGAGGGTGTGCGGACGATCGCCCGGGCCTGTGACAGCACCTTCTCCCCCGCGCAGGTGGCGGTCACGTCGAGCCGGGTCAGGCCCTCCCCCGCCTCCCGGGCGGTGGCCCGTACCTCGATCTCGGTACCCGTGTCGTCGTCCGGCACCACCACCGGGCGGGTGAACCGGACGCCGTACTCCACCACCGCGTCCGGGGCGCCGGCCCACTCGGTGACGGCGCGGCCCACCAGGGCCATGGTGAACATCCCGTGGGCGATGACGCCCGGCAGGCCCACCCCGGTGGCGACCCGGTCGCTCCAGTGGATGGGGTTGAAGTCGCCGGACGCACCGGCGTAGCGGACCAGGTCAGCCCGGGTCACCCGGAACGTCTTGACCGGCAGATCCATCTCAGCCCTCCCCGCGTACGACGAGCTTGGACCAGGCGGTGACCACCGGGGAGCCGGCGGCCGTCACGTCGGTGCGGATGGTCAGGAAGTCGTGCCCGCCCCGGGAGGCGATGTCCTCCACCGTGTTGACGCAGACCAGTTCGTCACCGGCGGTCACCGGGCGGGTGTAGGCGAACCGCTGGTCGCCGTGCACCACGCGGCTGTAGTCCACGCCCAGCTCGGGGTCGTTGATGATCTGCTCGCTGGCGGCCATGGTGATCACCACCGGGAAGGTCGGCGGGGCGACCACATCGGGGTGGCCGAGGCTGCGGGCGACCTCGGGGTCGTGGTACGCCGGGTCGGTCGCGCCGATCGCCGTGGCGAACTCACGGATCTTTTCGCGGCCCACCAGGTAGGGGGCGGTCGGCGGGTAGCTCCGGCCGACGAAGGACGGGTCCAGGGACATGCCGAGAACCTACACGTAACGCACAATCGCCGGTCCGGCGCACAGGTGCGGCGCAGTGCGCGCCCCGTGCGCCGGACCGGCGATGGGAAGTGCGGAGAAGCCGGCCGCAGCCGGCGTCGCTCAGCGGGTCTCGCGGTGAACGGTGTGCTTGCCGTCCCGGGGGCAGAACTTCTTCAGCTCGATGCGGTCCGGGTCGTTACGGCGGTTCTTACGCGTGATGTAGTTGCGCTCCTTGCACTCCACACACGCCAAAGTGATCTTTGGACGGACGTCGGTCGCCTTGGCCACGGCGGGGTGCCTTCCTCGCTAACGGATCAACTACGACGCACCAGCGTAGACCACTGCTACGCAGACACGCAAAGTGGGCGCCAATTGGCGCCCACGGAATCGGCCACCGGGATCGGCCCGGGTCCGAAAGTAGCGGTGGCCGGACTTGAACCGGCGACACAGCGATTATGAGCCGCTTGCTCTGCCATCTGAGCTACACCGCCGTGGGCGGGTCCAGCTGAACCCTTTGAGCCCCCTTACGGAATCGAACCGTAGACCTTCTCCTTACCATGGAGACGCTCTGCCGACTGAGCTAAGGGGGCCTGCGCGATCTCCGTGGAGCCGCGCAGGGGTAAGAGTACACGGCCTCGGCCGGTAGGTGAAATCGGATCCCCCCGCCCCGGCCGGAAACGCCGTATCAGCAGGTCAGGGCACTGCGCGTAGCCGGCGCACGTCGACCGCCAGCAGCGGCTCGACCTCGGCCTGGGCACCGAACCACGCCTCCAGCCGCTCGTACGGCAGCGGACGGCTGAACAGGAAGCCCTGCCCGATCTCACAGCCGATGTCCTGGAGCAGTTCCAGGGTCAACTCGCTCTCCACACCCTCGGCGACCACGGCCAGGCCGAACTGCTGCGAGAGGGTCACCACCGCGTTGACGATCGCCAGATCACTCGGATCGGTGGCCATGCCCTGTACGAAGGAGCGGTCCACCTTCACCTCGTGCACCGGCAGCCGACGGAGGTAGGAGAGCGAGGAGTAGCCGGTGCCGAAGTCGTCGACGGAGAGGCGTACCCCGATCTCCCGGAGCCGGCGCAGGGCCGGCATCGGTCGTTCGGTGCCGTCCAGCACCCCGGCTTCCTTGATCTCGAAGGTGAGCTGTTCCGGCGGTACGCCGTACTCGGCCAGCAGTTCCTCCACCTGGGTCGGGAAATGCTGGTCGGTGAGCGTACGCGCGGAGAGGTTGACCGCGACGGAGAGCGGCTGCTCGGCGTGCGTCCAGTCCCGGCTGCGCCGCAGCCCCTCCCGCAGCACCGTCTCGGTGAGTCGGCCCAGCTGCCCGGTGTGCTCGGCGACCGCCACGAAGTCCTCCGGGGCCACCACGCCGTGCGCGGGATGCTCCCAACGGGCCAGGCACTCCACCCCGACCAGCCGACGGTCCCGCAGCGTCACCTTCGGTTGGAAGTAGACCTCCAGCTCACCGTTGTCCAACGCCCGGCGCAGATCCCCGGCGAGGCCGAGCCGGCGCATCGAGCGGGACTCCAGGGCGGGGTTGAAGAGCTGGATGTTGCCCGGCGTGGACTTGGCGGCGGTGGCGGCCAGGTCGACCCGTTGCAGCAGGGTCGCCGGGTCGCTGCCGTGGTCGGGATGGACCGCGACGCCGACGGCCGTGTCCACGTCGAGGGTGAGCGCGTCGAAGACCATCTCGTCCCGGATCTGCTCCCGCAACTCGGCGGCGAGCGTCAGGGCCGCCTCGGCGTTCTCCACCCGCAGGGTGACCACGAACTCGTCACCGCCGAGCCGCCCGACCAGAGCCGAGGACGGCGCCGAGGAACGCAGCCGGTCGGCCACCTCCACCAGTACCTTGTCTCCGGCGGCGTGCCCGAGGGACTCGTTGACCTGGCGCAGCCCGTCCACGTCGAAGAGGAGTACGGCGACGACCTCGCCCGGGGCCCGGACCCGGACCGCCTCCTCCAGCGCGTTGCTCACCCGCCGTCGGTTGGGCAGCTTGGTCAGGCCGTCGTGGTAGGCGTCGTGCCGGAGACGGTCGACCAGTCGGGAGTTCTCCAGGGCGACGGCGGCGTGCGCCGCGACCGTCTCGAAGATGGGTACGTCGCCCGGGGTGAAGTTGCCCATGTCACCGAGGCGGTTGGCCACCTCCAGGGTCCCGATCACCGCCTGGCCGGACCGCAGCGGGGTGACGATGACGTCCTTCACGCCGGCCTGCCGCAGCTCCGTGACCAGCTTCTCGTCACCGCCGAGCCGGGCACCCACCGCGACCGTCCGCCCCTCGCAGGCCCGTTCCCGCACCACTGCCGGGGTACGCGCGAAGTCCAGCAGACCCGAGTCGTCTACCCGGGCGGTGAGCAGGACCTCCAGGTGCCGCCCCTGGGCCGGCAGCCAGAGGGTCGCGCACTCGGCCTGCATCAGGGCGCGGACCCGACCGAGCAAAGAGTCGGCGAGGGTGCCGTCGTGGCCGCTCTCGGTGATCGCCCGGGTGAGTTCGTAGACGTCGGTCAGCGTGCTGTGCTGCCGGAAGACCTGCGCGTAGGAGCGGTACACCTGGACGAGGGCGACCACCAGCGCGGCCAGCAGGAACAGCGACCACCAGGTGGTGTCCAGGGCGATCAGCACGACCAGACCGATGGCGACGTTGACCGCCACGGTGATCAGGTTGGGCATCGCCGTCCGCAGGACCTCCCAACCGGCGGGCACGCCCTGCACCAGGGAGATCACCCCGACCACCGAGGCGAGAGTGACCAGGGTCACCGTGGTCACCCCGGCGAACAGGGCGAACCAGGTGGCCGGGCCCACCCCGACCATCGGTGGGAAGGCCAGCAGGACCAGGGAGGCGAGGGCGGTGGCCGCCGCCGCCTTGGCCACGTTGAACCAGATCTTGACCATGCCCAGCCGTCTGCGCAGCTGGGTGATCAGCGCGGCGAGCGTGGCGACCAGCACCACGGTGAGTGGTGGAAGGAAGAAGAACGCCAGGACGAGCGGAATCTCACTGAGAGTGACCGCCATCGCCTGGCGACGAATGATGAAGTAGAGCGCCGGGATCTCGGCCGCCACCATCAACGCCAGCACAAGGGCGGCAACCAGCCACTCACCGTACGGGTCGTCACTGAGCAGGCCGAGGCCCGTCGAGCAGATCACGGCAAGGAGCGCCAGCGGGCCGGTGATGAGCCAGGCGTACTCCTCTGACCGCTTCCGCGGCGCCTTTCGGCCGGCCATCGCGCTCCTTAGAACTCCGCGATTATGTGTTCACGCCCGTCACCGACTCGGCGAGCGAGTCCATCTGGGGCGACGACACGGCTGGTGGAGTGGCCCAGTCGAAGCCGAACGCCCAGTCAAAGCCCGTCGTGCTCCCCGAGGTGATGCTCTCGCCCAGTGTGGCAGCGGAGACGACCACGGCGGCGAGCATCAGGAGCGAGCCAAGCAGCCGGCCCAACCTTCGACCAGACATCTTTGCTCCTGTCAGAAGGGTGTCAGCGGGATGGTGGAGTGTCACGATCCTGCCACAGCCAGCGGAAGCAGCAAAGCGCTGGAAAGGCTCGCGGCCACACGTTGACGAGGTCAAGCCGTTCGGCGGGCAGCGGTTGCCTGCGAGGGAAGTGCAAGTTGCACGATCATCCCCCGTTTGCCTTGCGGATTCCGCTTGAAAGAACCTTTCTCTTCAAGTTCACTCACTGCCCAAATACGCCTCAAAAGGACGCAGGATTCCAGGCGGACAATCAGGACTATTGCCGCGCACCTGCCAGGCGATCATGTGAGCGCCAACCGACCGGCCACGCGTCCAGAATCCCAGAAGGTGACAACACCTCGCGTTGATGTCGCACCTCCTGACCCCGCCGACGCCACCCTCCCGGCCACTCCCGGTCCCGTCCGGCATGCCGCAGGCACGCTGGATCCGCCGGGAGACATCATGAGGCGGGGGACCGACAATGTGGCGGGACGAACCATTCGACGAATGCGTGCCCGAGGAACAGGTCCCCACCGTCACGCCCCTATCGACCCGTACCGCACCCCTGTGGTGGATGGCTCAACGCCGGGCATGGACCAGGAATTCGCCGTCGCCGCCGCCGAGCGGTTCGCCACCCCATCCGCCGTCAATGCGGGCAACGGAAAATCCGGCCAGTCGCAACGACTCGCGCAGTTCCTCCTCGGTTCGGAAACGGAGCGTCGACACGCTGCGTAGCGTTTCGCCGGCGGAATCGCCGGCACCCTCGTCGCTGGCTTCGTCCGTGGTCTCGCCCGTGGTCTCGTCGGCGAACCGGAAGTGACGGGTGAAGGTCACCGTGCCGTCCCGCACGTCGTCCACCGCCGTCCAGGTCGTGACCACGCCACCGTCGGACAGGGCCAGGCGACGACGGGAGTCACGAGGATTCCAGCGCTCCCAGCAGCGCGCCGCAGGATCACGCGAGTCGAACACCAGCCGACCACCCGGCACCAGAGCACGCCGCAGGTCACCCAGGACGGCCGCCCACTCCTCGTCGTTCACCAGACACTGGGCCACGTGGCTGGTGAGGACGGCCACGTCGAAGCAACATGACGGAAGGAGCACAGAGGCACCTTCGATCCACCGCACCCGCTCGGCGCCCGGCTTCGTCCGGGCAAGATCGAGGGAGGCGCGGGCCGGATCCACCCCGGCCACCCGGTGACCGGCCGCCGAGATGGCGAGGGTGAGCCGGCCGGTACCGCAACCCAGGTCGAGCACGCACGCGCCGGGGAGCCCGTCGACGGCCGACGCCTCGTTCTCCGACTCCGCCACCGCAGCGAGGAAGTAGTCGTCGTCCGGGCCCCAGGGGCACTCAACGTCGTAGACACGTGCCAGCCGGGGATCGTTGAACTCCGCATGCCACGCCAGCGGGAGGGCCCGCCTCATTCTGATCGGCCAGCGGCTGGGCGCGGCGACCTGACGTCGTGCGCATCGGTGGGAGGTACCGCCGGTTGCGTCCCGATCGTCGGTACGTCACTGTCCCTCGTCCACCGGGATGGCTGGGGCTCTGCGGGCAGCCGGACGAGCCGCTTCACCGACCACCACCGCCGAGAAGGCGTACCGTCCGGTGGGTTGATGGCGATCCGCGCCAACAGGACCATCAGTGCGATCGATGCGGCGAGGATCAGCAGGGGAATCGCCAGCTCGGCGACCACCACGACCAGGAACACGTAGATGTTCACAACGACCAGCATGAGCCGCCTGGCCATGGAAGGTAGTAGGACAGGTCTCATCCCAAGCCTCGTCGATCCAGTTCAGTAGTACCGGAAGCAGAGGTGACGGGTCCCGAAGCCCGGTTGTCAGGCGCCCGAGCGGCGGAGGACCGGCGAGCCGTCGCGTCTGCGTGGCGGGAATGCCAAGCGGCCGAGCGGGAGGGTCCCGGTACCGCAGGCAGTAACCGCTTCCCGGCCGTTCGGCAGCCCAGCACCCGGTCGGCGCCTTCGATGGCGTGCCGTACTGCCAACGGGTCACTACCATTCCGAGCGAGGCGGACAGGGCACACCCCGCTGACGCCAGGACGGGATCAGCCGGACCGGGCCGGACCAACGACTACGGCCCCTGACCGGCATTTCTGCTGGTCAGGGGCCGTAGTCGCACCTGGTGGCGGGTAGAGGATTCGAACCTCTGTAGCTTTCGCGACGGATTTACAGGGCATCCGCGATCTTGGTTGGGCCACCATGCTGACCTGCGACTTCGATCCGACGAAGCGGCACCGACGCTGAGCGTGCCCACTATCCGCCCACTGCCCACAACCTGCCCACGCGAAGTCCCGTTGCCGCCTGGCCTCCACTCGCCCATAGAGGGCAGGCTCTACCCCGTGGAAAACACCCGCGAACTTGAGTCCCTCATCTCGGCTGCCGTTGGCCGACTGCAAGCGGGTGACACCCCTGACGTCGCCTACATACGCCTCGCCTCGACCGGAGGCGACGTGCGCTTGACTGCGGTGGCGGTCTGCGCGGCCTGCGGCACCAGCGTCAGCGAGGCAGAGCAGCGGTTGCTGGGGTACAGCGAACTCTTCGACGAGGTGTCGCCCGGCGAGGAGAACATCATCGGTGAAGTCCTGGAGGTCGCAGGGTACTTCGATCACCGGGTCGAACTGGACGAGGCCGGCACCGAAATTGCGAAGGTGCTTCAGGAAGCGCTCAGGGCCGCTGGCCCGGCCCCAAGCGGCTTGGCTCACAACGTTCATAGGTGGATGACCGCAAGGAAGCTGCCGCAGGCATTCCTCTCGATCGAAGCTCTGTGGAGCAGACGCACGCCGAAGAACGCAGAGGTCTTCTGGGCTCATATGGCGAACGCAGCCCGCCTCCTGGCCGACAGCAAAAGCCCCGGATTCGCTGAAGCTGCCGAGCGTTGCCAGGACCGGTTGCACGACTGTGAAGAGGCGCTTGCCAGCCTTCAGGACGCCGCCACCCTGTGGAGCGTCGGTTCCGCCACCGCAGCCGATGTCATCGAGGCCGCCTGCGACTGCCTTACGGCCGGCACAGACAGTCCTACCCTCCGGATCGTCGCCGGCATCTCGCCCAGGAAGGGCAGCGAGAGTGATGAACTGCGGCGTTGGCTTGAAGACGCCCTCGCCGAACTCTCGCTCACCTACTACCGGGAGGGCAGCAAAGAGGGCGAAGAGGAAGCCCTCCGGATCATGGCCCGCCGACTGCTCGCAGGGACCATCACACCTCGCGACCTCACGTCCTGGGCGTACCGGTTCATCACCTGGGAGGGCACTCCCCTGGCAGACGAGCTGATCGCCCTTGAGAACGCTTACGGCTACGTAGATGTCGTCTATGAGGGACACAAACACACCAGCACCACCGCCGAGGATCTCGACGCGGACGTGATCGCTGAGGCCCGACGCCTGATCGGCGACACCACAGCCGAGAACGACTGAGCCACGAACGCTCATCCGAGGGCGTCGCCGATCTTGTCGTTGACGGAGTCCTCTCCCCCGTCGATGCAGTTCGCGTAGACGCGGAGCAAAACGGCGACGCCATGACCCAGACGCCGGGCAACCTCGGTCGGCGGTACGCCGGCATTCAGCCAGAGCGAGGCCGCCGCGTGCCGCAGGTCGTACGGTCGGCGGACGAGAGGCGAGGCGACCTGCGATTCAGTCAACGCCCTCTCCCGGGCGAGCTTCCACCACCGGTCATAGGCCTACCCGGACTCTCCCGAGCCGCCAGGACGCCGCTGGGCCGGCCTAGATCAACCTGCCCACTGGGAGCCGTAGAGGACCGGATTCAGCCGGACCGGGCCGGAACAACGACAACGACCCCTGACCGGCATTTCTGCTGGTCAAGGGCCGTTATCGCACCTGGTGGCGGGTAGAGGATTCGAACCTCTGTAGCTTTCGCGACGGATTTACAGTCCGCTCCCATTGGCCGCTCGGGCAACCCGCCAGGGCGTACCTCCGCTGTGGTGCCGCGGTGGCGAGAGCAAGGATAGCGGTTGCACCCGGCGTCGGCGCAACCGGGTACGGTCAGGGTGTCGTACCGCTGATCACGCGGTGGGCCGGACATGTAAACGTCGCCAGACAGCAGGAGCATCAGCATGGCAGCCAACCCGTCGTTCGACATCGTGAGCAAGGTCGACCGGCAGGAGGTCGACAACGCCCTCCGCCAGACGGAGAAGGAGCTCTCCACCCGCTTCGACTTCCGCGGTACGGGCGCCGAGATCTCCTGGTCGGGCGAGGAGGGGGTCAGCCTCCAGGCGGAGACCGAGGAGCGGGTACGCGCCGCGCTGGAGGTCTTCAAGGAGAAGCTGGTCAAGCGGAACATCTCGCTGAAGTCGCTGGACGCCGGCGACCCCCGCTCCTCGGGTAAGATTTTCAAGATCGACTGCAAGGTCATCCAGGGCATCGACTCGGACAAGGCCAAGGCGATCAGCAAGAAAATCCGCGACGAGGGCCCGAAGGGCGTACAGGCGCAGATCCAGGGCGACCAGCTCCGCGTCACCGGCAAGAAGAAGGACGACCTCCAGGCGGTCATCGCACTGCTCAAGGCCGAGGACTTCGGCGTCGCTCTCCAGTTCACCAACTACCGCTGACGTCGCGCCGGGATGTGCCCGTGACCAGCAGCGGAACCAGCCGCCAAGCTCGCGGGCACAGGTTCGGCACAACCCGCCCCAACGCGCCACCCGCAGTCCGGCCGACGTCGACCGGACCAACGACAGGTCGAGCAGGACCCAGGGTGGTGTCGACCGAATCCGGCCGGTGCCCGACGCTACGTCTCCGGGTGAGGTTCCCCCGACAACCCGAAGGGTTGGTAGGCAGGCTGGCGCCTGCCGAACTACCGGGGGAACCACCGTAAACGTTCGTGGTCGCCACGCTGGACACGACCACCCGGCGTCAGTCGGCCTCCGGCTGGCCGGAGATCAATCGAGGACCGGGGTCTGCGGCGACCGCTCGTAACCGGTCAGCTCCACCGATCTCGCCATCGGTACGCGGTACCACGTCTGTGGCGCGAATCGCCAGAAGCGGCCTGTGCCTACCTGCCGCCCGGCTCCTCCTCCCAATGGGTGGTCGACACGCCGGTCAACACGACGAAGTCGTGCCCGTCGATGAAGCCGATACTCACCCGTGGCTCGATCAGGAGGTTGCCGATGCTCTGGTACATGTAGTTTCCGGAAAAGTCCGGGATCTCGAACAGGTTCGGCGCGACCTCGCGGATGAACCCAGGATCCCCGCTACGGGTCGCCGCATCGAACTGGCCGCCAGGGTTCGCGGTGCCCACGAACACCAGCGGGGCCCGGCACAGCAGTGCGGCATCGGATCGTGTGATCGACACACCGTGTGTCGCGGTCCCCCGCCTGGGCGGCGGCGCCGGCGCCGCCACTTCCTGGCGAGACTCTCCAGGCCGGCGGCGAAGGCCAGTTGGTTGCCCCGGAACGTGCCGACGTGCGCCCCGGGATCCCAAACATCGAGGGCCTGGTCGAAGAGGATCACGGAAGCCGGGAAGCCTGCTCCGAGAGCCTTGGACAGCAGAACCACATCCGGCTCGATTCCGTACCGCTCGAAGGCGAACCAGTCGCCGGTCCGCCCCCAGCCCGTCTGGATCTCGTCGACGATCAGAGGTATACCGAGGAAGCGCGTGATCTCGCGCAGGCGAACGGCGAAGTCGAGCGTGGCGGGTACGGTGCCACCCTCCCCCTGGACCATTTCGACGATCACCGCCGCCGGTGGCTCGAACCCGCCGTGGCTGTCCGTGAGCGTGGACTCCAGAAGAGCGATGCAATTGGTGTCGCAGGTGTCGGGGCTGAGCCTGATGGGACACCTGGCGCAGTAGGAGAACGGCATGAAGTGCACGCCGGGCATCTGGTTGCCCACCCGCAGCTTCGGCGCCACCAGACTTGTCAGAGCCATGGCTCCCGCCGTGCAGCCATGGTAGGAGCCCTGGAATGCTACGACGTTCGCCCGCCCCGTGGCGGTCTTGCACAGCTTGACGGCCGTCTCGACGGCATCTGCTCCGGTCGGCCCACAAAAGTGGATCTTGAAGCGTTCACGCATGCCGGGCGGTAGCTTGCCCAGCACAGCGTCCTAGAAATCCCTCTTGATCGGCGTCGGCAGGTCGAGACCATGGCTCAGGAGACCCAGCTGCCGCTCCACCGCCTTGACCACCCGGGGATGGCAATGTCCGAGCGCCAGCACCCCTGCGCCGCTCAGGAAGTCTATGTACCACTTACCTTCGATGTCCTGGATGAGGCTGCCTTCGCCCCTACTGATGGCGATCGGGAGGCCCCGGGGGTAGGTCCGTGCGCTCGACTCGACCTCGTCCTGGCGCCGGAGGAAATCCTCGTTCGGCATGCGCCCTCACCTCGCGGGAGTAAGACGTGATGCGAGGGAGTCCGCGATCTCCCGGGCGAGCAGGGCGAGCAGGCTGAAGGATCCGGCGTCGCCCATACCGTGGGTGGTCTCGCAAAGACCGTTGAGATAGATCAGCGGTGACTGCGGAGCCGCCAATTCCAGCCGGTAGTCCCTGGACACGCTGGCCTGTCCGTCCTCCGGCACGGCGACGCCGTCCCGGATACCGTTCAGGACACCGGGAAGGAACTCACGGGCACCACGGTCGTCCGTACCGAGATCCCGGAAACCGGTCGCGAGCAGCACCAGATCGACGTCCAGGAACCGGCCGCTCCCGGTGTGCGGATCGGTCAGTTCGAGTCGCACGCCGTCGTCGGCCGGCTCGCAGGACGCGATGTCGGCGCACCGGTGGATCGACGTGTGCTGGATCCCGCCGAGCCGGTCCTCGTAGAGCTGCTGGTACAGACGGAGAACAACGCGCCCGCGTGTCCTCCCGTCGTGAGTACATTACGCCCTGCCAGGAGATCGGCTTCTGGGACAGTCTCACCCGGCCGGACCTGACGATTCTGTTGGACATCTCCCCCGAGGTCGCGGCGGCGCGCAAGGGGGAACTGTCGCCGAACGAGTCCGGGAAGCACGACGGCACCCCTGAAGGGGGCATCTCGGGATTCAACGCGTTCCAGTCCAGGGTCCGCAGCGAACTGAAGGCGATGCTTGCCGAGGATGGCGGATCGGTCGCCATCTCGACAGACCGACGTTCCCGTGAGGAGACGGTGGACCTGGTGCTTCAGAACATCCCGGGCGACTGGCTCAACCGGAGGTCGTAGCGGCAACGCTGGAGAAACAAGCAGCCACCGCCACATCGAGGTTCCGCGAGACCCTCGGACGTGGCGGTGGCTGCCGCCTGCGCCGGATCAGAGATCGCCGAACCGGAGCTCGGCATGGGTGAACAGGTCGATGCCGTAGCGCGCGTAGATCTTCACCGTGTTCTCCCCGGTCAGCGACTCCTCCGGGATGTCGAGCAGGGCGGCCACGCGCACGACCTCGTCGCGGGAGCCTGCCTCGATCTCCAGGTACGGGGGGATCATCGGCCACTCGTCGATCTCCAGTCGGGCGCCGTCGAGCTCGAAGCTGGTACGCCGGTTCTCCTGGTACGACCTGGCGGTGAAACCGAGCCGGCCCAGCAGCTCGTTGGTCGTCTCGAACTGGTCGACGCCGACCTCCACCTCGTCGGTGCCGTCGATCCCGTCGTGGGCGATCTCCTTCACCGCCAAGGCCACGCCCGCCCCGGTGTCGCGCAGACGGATCCAGCGGCTCTCGTCGCCGGGCGTGATGTCGTAGACGTAGCGACGCTGGAGCAGAGTCTCGCCTCGTCGTTGCCCGCCGCGGGAAAGGATCGACGCGGTCATCTGGGCCGAGTCGATGTCGAGGACCTTCGCCTCGAATTCGGTCGACAACGTAAGGCTCCCTCGGGAATCGGGTCACCGGCTGAGCCGTTCCGAGCGGTTACAGCCCAGCGGCTGCGGCAGACCCGTGACGGATGGACGCGGGGGCTCCGGGTGAACACTGTCGCACCTGGACCTGAGGCACCGAACGGGCTCCCCACCATGCTGTCCTACCCCGCAGGGATCGCGTTGTCCAGCCGCACCCCGGCTCCGCCCGCCGCCGGCGAAGCACATGACCGGGGACGGGGCTGAGGGTGGAGAGTCAGGCCAGGTCGGTGGCGAGGGACTGCTCGACGCGTACCGCTGAATTCTGCTCGGCGCGGGCGATGGACCCGGTGGGTCGCGCGGCGACCCCGGCCGCGACGGCGACCGCGACCCCGGCGAAGACGAACGCCCACGGTACGCCGCCGGCCCGGTCCACGATGAGGCCGGCGACCGCGCCCCCGGCGGCGCTGGAAGCGACCGCGACGGTGACCACCCAGGTGTACGCCTCGTTCAGCATGGTCGCGGGTGCGATCCGGCCGACCATGGTGTTCTCCAGGGTGAGGGCCGGGGCGATCAGCGCGCCGCCGACGACCAGCGCCGCCCCGAGGGTGGCCGGGGTGGGCATCACGGCGAAGACCCCGAAGCTGACGGCGACCCCGGCGAGCAGCAGGGCGAACTGCCGGGACATGTTCCGGGCCGGGCGGCGGGTGCCGAACCAGAGCCCACCGACGGCGCTGCCGATCCCCCAGACGGCGAGCAGGATCCCGGCGAGGCTGTCGGCGTCCGCGCCGGCCCGGTAGCCACTGGCGAACGCCGGTACGGTCACCCCCGCCGCGCCGAAGGCGAGGCCGAGCCCGGCCACGCAGAGCAGCAGTGCCGGGAAACCGGTCACCCGCAGCGGGCCGAGACCCTTGGCGTGACCGCTGGTGGGGTGCGGTCGCCAGGCCCGCATCACCCGGCCGAGGGCCACCGCGACGGTACCGGCCAGAGTGACCACCGCCGACCCGAGCAGTGCCGCCTTCGCGTCGGCGACCAGCACGAAGAAGGCCACCAGCAGGGGGCCGATGACGAACACCACCTCGAAGAGGGTGGTCTCCGCCGCCAGCGCGGTGTTCCGCAGCGGGTACCGGCCGGAGGCGGGATCGGTGAGATCGTTCCAGGCTCCCCGGATGGCGGCGGTCAGCGGCGGGTACGTCGCTCCTGCGATCCCGCAGGTCAGGTAGATCAGCCAGAGGGTTTCCGCGCCGGAGCGGTTGGCCAGCAGGAGGCCGGCGAGGGCGAACGGATGTGTGACGGCGGTGACCAGGAGCACCGGGGTCGGTCCGACCCGGTCGGCCAGCCGTCCGGCGATGGGGCTGATCGCCGCCCCGGCGAGGGCGTACACGCCACCGGCCACGGCGGCCAGGGCGTACCGCCCGGTGGCCTGCTCGACCACGAGCAGCAGGGCGAGCGGGGTCATCCCGATGCCGAGCCGGGCGAGCAGCCCGGTGACCAGGAGCATCGGTGCCCCGGGAATCCGCCAGACGCCCAGGTACTGACGCAGCGCGGTCACCGGCGACCCCCTCGGGTGTGTAATGGGTGGAAGACGTGGTGACCCTAACGCCGTGACAGGTCGGGGTTGAACCGGTTTCCGCCTCGCGGTTAGCGGCCTCACACTTCCACCCGGCGGCCAGCGGACACACGATCGTCCGCCCGCGACCTCCTACCGGTCACGGGCGGACGACGGTGGGTATGCGCGACCGGGCCGGAGGAGTCAGCGCTGGAAGCGCACCGGGCCGGTGTTCGCGGCCATCTCCTCCAGCCGGCGGACCCGGTCCGCCATCTGCGGGTGGGTGGAGAACAGGTTCGCCACCGCACCGCCCCGGAACGGGTTGTCGATCATCAGGTGGGCGGTGCTGGTCAACTGGCCCTGGGCGGGCAGCGGTCGCCGCTGGGTACCCATGTGGATCTTCCGCAGCGCGCTGGCCAGCGCAAGCGGGTCCCCGGTCAGTTGGGCGCCCGAGGCGTCCGCCTGGTACTCCCGGCTCCGGCTGATCGCCAGCTGGATGACGGTGGCCGCGATCGGGCCGAGGATCAGGGTGAGCAGCAGGACGATCGGATTCGGCGCGTCCTCGTCGTCCCCGCCACCGAACGGAATGAACCAGGCGATGTTCGCCAGCATGGTGATGATCCCGGCGAGACCGGCGGCCACGCTGGAGATCAGGATGTCCCGGTTGTAGACGTGGGACAGCTCGTGTCCGATCACACCCCGTAGTTCCCGGTAGTCCAGGATCTCGGTGATCCCCTGGGTGACGCAGACCGCCGCGTTGGCCGGGTTCCGGCCGGTGGCGAAGGCGTTCGGCTGCGCGGTGGGGCTGACGTACAGCCGGGGCATCGGCTGCCCGGCCTGGGTGGCCAGTTCCCGCACCATCCGGTACAGCTCGGGGAACTGTGCCTCGCTGACCGGTTGCGCCCGCATCGAGCGGAGTGCGAGCTTGTCGGAGTAGAAGTAGGTGAAGGCGTTCATCGCCAGGGACACCACCACGGCGATGACGAGCCCGCCGCTGCCGCCGAACCAGTAGCCGACGCCCAGGATCAGCGCGGTGAGCAGGCCGAGCAATGCGGCGGTCTTGAGTCCGTTTCTGTGGCTGTGCACATTCACTCCTTCGGTGCACGGGCCGCGTAGGGCCCGTCGACCGGTACAACAGACCGGTACCCCACCACCATCCACCTAATGACTGTGAGTTACCTGGGAGTGGCTGGCGGAGTGTTAAGAAGGGGCCCTTCCTATACCGAAAGCGATAGGAAGGGGCCCTTCCTTACCAGCGGGTGGCGTCGAGGAGCAACTGCGGCGCGAAGCCGAGCACGACGGCGGCGAGGGTGGTGAGGGTGAGCGCGGCGGCGACCGGCCGGGGGATGACCGGACGGTCCGCCCCGGTCACGACCGGCCCGCCGGAGGTGGCCACCGGAGTGGGGGCGTAGAGGGTGGCGGCGAGGCGGAGGTAGTAGGCGAGGCCGATCACCGCGTTGACCGCGACCACCAGGGCCAGCCAACCGGCACCGCCGTCCAGCAGGGCCCGGACCACCACCACCTTGGCGAAGAGCCCGGCCAGCCCCGGGGGCAGCCCGGCCAGCCCGACCAGGGCCAGCACCAGTGCGGCGCCGACCAGCGGGTGCCGGCGACCGGCTCCCCGGTGGTCGGCGATCGTGCCGCCGTCGGCACCGACCGGGCGCAACGCCACCACCGCCGCGAAGGCGGCCAGTTCCAGCACGACGAAGAGGACCGCGTACGCCAGGGCCGCCGCGACCGCCGTGTCGCGTACCGCGCCGGTGCGGCCGGCGGTGAGGGCGAGCACGCCCAGCGGGGCGAGGATGTAGCCGGCCTGGGCCACCGAGGACCAGGCGAGCAGCCGGACCGTCCGCTGCTGGCGCAGGGCCACCAGGTTGCCGACGGTCATGGTGGCCACGGCCAGTACGGCGAGCACCGGGCCGGTCCGGGTGGCCGGCAACGGCCCCTGCACCACGGCGAGCAGCGCCACCACCCCGCCGAACTTGGAGGCGGTGGAAAGGTACGCGGCGACCGGCAGGGGTGCGCCGTCGTAGGTGGCCGGCGCCCAGGCGTGCAGCGGTACGGCGGCGACCTTGAAGGCCAGGCCGAGCACGAGCAGGGTCACGGCGACGGTGGTGAGCGGGTGGTCGACGGGCACGGCGCCGGCAGCGGGTGGCGTACCACCGGTGAGGACCGGACCGAGCCGGGCCAGGTGCAGGGTGCCGGTGGTGGCGTGCAGCAGGGCCGCGCCGAGCAGGGTGACGCTGGTGGCGACCACACTCACCACGAAGAAGGTGACCGCCGCCTCGGCGCTGGCCTGGCTGCCCCGACGTAGCCCCACCAGCACGTAGAGCGGCAGGGTCAGCGTCTCCAGGGCGACGATCAGGGTGATCAGGTCCCCGGCGGCGCCGAGTACCACGCCGCCGGTCATCGAGCAGGCCAGCAGGAAGCAGTACTCGCCGGTCGGGGTGGGACCGGCCCGCAGGGCGGGGGCGGCCAGCGCCAGCACCCCGACGGTGAGCAGCCCGAAGACCACGGCGACCAGGGCGCTGCGCCCACCCGCGAGGTAGGAGCAGCCGTCCGCGACGCAGAACGTGGACCGGGTCTGCCGGCCGGCGAGCAGCGCGACGAGCACGGTGGCGACGGCTCCCGCGCCGGCCACGGCGAGCGTGGCGCCGCGCCGGGCCAGCAGCAGGTCGGTCAGCAGCACGAGTACGGCGGTGCCGGCCGCCGCGTACGCCGGCAGCAGGGCCAGGTGGTCGATGCTCTGCACCACGCTCATCGCGACGTCACCCTCTCGACGAGTGCCTGGACCGGGTCACCGGCCATGCCGAGCACCAGACCGGGGGCCAGGCCGATGACCAGGGCGAGCAGCACCAGCGGGGCCCAGGCGGCGAGTTCGGTGCGGGCCAGTGCGGCGCCCAGCGGGGCGACCGCCGGGGTGGGCCGGCCGTGGGTGACCCGGCGGAGCAGCCGGAGCAGGTACGCGGCGGTGAGTGCCCCGCCGACGGCGGCGAGTACCGCCAGGGTGGTCCAGAACGGGCCGCCCACCTGGACGGCGGCGACCACCGCGAACGCCTCGCCCCAGAAGCCGGCGAGGCCGGGCAGCCCGAGCGAGGCGACCGCCGCGAAGGCGAGCAGTCCGGCGAGGCGGGGCGCGGTCTCCCGCAGCCCGGAGAGTTCGGCGAGCAGCCCGGTGCCGGTCCGGTCCTTGACCGCCCCGGCGAGGAAGAACAGCAGCCCGGTGATCACCCCGTGCGCGATGTTGCCGATCAGGGCGGCCTGGAGGCCGGTGGCGGTGAGGGTGGCGACACCGAGCAGCACGAAACCCATGTGCCCGACGCTGGAGTACGCGATGAGCCGTTTCAGCTCGTCCTGGGCGAGGCAGACCAGCGACCCGACGAGGATCGCCGCGACGGCGAGCACGCCGAGCACCGGGGCGGCCCAGCGGGCACCTTCCGGGGCGACCCCGACGGCCACCCGGATCAGACCGTAGGTGCCCATCTTGAGCAGTACCCCGGCGAGGACGACGCTGCCCACGGTGGGCGCCTGGGTGTGCGCGTCGGGCAGCCAGGTGTGCAGCGGCCAGAGCGGGCTCTTCACCGCGAAGGCGAGGGCGAGCAGGGTGAACGCGGCGAGTTGGGTGCCCCGGGACAGTCCGGTGCCGCCGGTCAGGGCGACCAGGTCGGCGGTGCCGGCGGCGGTGACCACGGTGAACACCCCGACCAGCAGCAGCACCGAGCCGAGCAGCGTGTACAGGGCGAACTTCCGGGCCGCCCGGCGCCGGTCGGCGCCGCCCCAGCCGGCGATCATCGCGTACATGGGCAGCAGCACGACCTCGAAGAAGACCAGGAAGAGCACCATGTCCAGGGCGAGGAAGGTGCCGAGCAGGCCGACCTCGACCACCAGCAGCAGGGCGACCAGCAGCCGGCCCGGCCCACCGTCGGGTACCCGCCACAGCGTGTACCCGCAGCAGAGCAGCACGAGCAGGGCGGTGAGCACCACCAGCGGGTACGAGATGCCGTCCACGCCGAGGTGGAAACGCAGGTCGAGCCCGGGTACCCAGGGCAGGTCCACCTGATGCCAGGGGCGGATCGCAGGCGACTCGGTGGTGTAGGCGAACCAGCCCCGGTCGCCGGCGGCCAGGGGCAGGGCGGCCAGCAGGGTGAGCGCGGCGAAACCGGTGCCGACCGCCCGGGCGGTCCGGTCGGCGCGGGCGGGTAGGGCGGCGGTCAGCAGCGCCCCGAGCAGTGGCAGGGCCAGGACCGCAACGAGCAGGACGGTCACGCCGCACCTCCGGTGAGCAGGACGGCGGCGAGGCCGAGCAGCAGCACCCCGGCGAGCAGTACGGCGACGGCCCGGGGCAGGGCCGCCCGGTGCAGGGCGGCCAGTCCCCGGCCGAGCCCGCCGGTGGCCCGGCCGGTGCCCTCGACGAGGCCGTCGACCACCACCTCGTCGCCGCGTCGGGCGAGTCGGCCGAGCGCGCGCACGGGGCGTACCACGAGGGTGTGCTGGAGGTCGTCGAGCCGGAACGCCCGGGCGAACACCGGCCGCAGCGGCCCCAGGTGGTCCGCCGGGTCGGCGGCCGGGTCGCGGCGCCACATCCACCAGGCGCCGCCGGCCCCGACGGCGAGCAGCACCAGCGGGAGCAGCAGGCCGGGGCCGACGTGGTTCAGTTCGCCGCCGGCCGCGAGGGGGGCCGGGCCGGCGCCGGAGGTGAGCCGGTCGGTGACGGCGGGCAGGAAACCGGCCAGGCCGAACAGGGCGGCCGGGACCGCGAGCAGCAGCACCGGCCAGCGCATCAGGGCCGGCGGGTCGTGCGGGTGGGTGTCCGGCAGCCGGGGGTCGCCGAGGAAGGTGCGCAGCAGCAGCCGGGTGGCGTACCAGGCGGTGACCGCGACGCCGAGCAGCCCGGCCAGCCAGACCAGCCAGCCGACCCAGCCGGGGGTGGGGCCGGCGCCGTGCCGGGCCGCCTCGGCGACCGCGAGGATGCCGTCCTTGCTCCAGAACCCGGACAGGGGTGGCACCCCGGCCAGGGCGCCCAGGCCGACGACCGTGCACCAGAAGATGACCGGCATCCCCCGGCGCAGCCCGCCCATGGTGGACATCAGGGTGCTGCCCACGGCGTGGATGACGGCCCCGGCGGCCAGGAACAGCAGCGCCTTGAACGCGGCGTGGCTGAGCAGGTGGAACAGTGCGGCCGGCGGGGAGCCGACGGCGAGCGCGCCGGCCAGGTACCCGATCTGGGAGACGGTGGACCAGGCGAGGACCCGTTTCAGGTCGTCCTGGGCGGTGGCCGCGAACGCGCCGAGCAGCAGGGTGACCGCGCCCATCACGCCGAGCACGGTCAACGCGACGGGGGCCTGTTCGAAGAGCGGGTAGAGCCGGGTCACCGCGTAGATGCCGGCGGCCACCATGGTCGCCGCGTGGATCAGCGCGGAGATCGGGGTGGGGCCGGCCATCGCGTCCGGCAGCCAGGTGTGCAGCGGGAACTGGGCGCTCTTGCCGGCCACCCCGGCGAGCAGCAGCAGACAGGCGGCGGTGAGGGTACCGGTCGGATGGTCGTGGGCGAGCACGTCGGCGATCCGGAAACTGCCGGCGGAGACGCCGAGCAGCGCGATGCCGAGCAGGAAACCGACGTCACCGACCCGGGTCACCAGGAACGCCTTCATCGCCGCCGCCGGGGCCTCCGGCAGTCGACGGTCGTGGGCGATGAGCAGGTAGGAGCAGATGCCCATCACCTCCCACCCGACCAGCAGCATGATCAGGTCACCGGCGACCACGACCAGCAGCATGGCGGCGGTGAAGAGGCTGATCTGGGCGGCGTAGGGCGGGTACCGGTGGTCGACGTCGAGGTCGACGTCGTCGGGTCCCCGGTGCAGGTAGGCGACCGAGTAGACCTGCACGGCCAGGGCGACCGCCGCGACCGCCACCGCGACCAGGGCGGCGACCGGATCGAGCCGGAAGCCGAGGGTGACCGACAGGCCACCGAGGTCGACCCACTCCCGGGACGTCTCGACCGGACCGTCCACCGTGACCAGCAGGGCCAGCGCGACGAGCAGGGCACCGGCCGCGCCGGTGAGCCCGAGGGCGATCGCCACCGTCCGGGCCCGGTCGCCACCGTCGACCCGGCCCCGGCCCCGGGTGCTGCGGCGTTGCGGCGCGGGCGGCAGCAGCAGCCCGACCAGGGCGGCGACGAAGGGTACGGCGGGCAGCAGCGGTCCGAGTACGCGGGTCACGCCTGCACCACCTCGTCCGCACCGGCGGTCGTCGGCTCGGGGTCTGCGGGTGCCGGTGACCCGTCGGCCCCGGCCAGGGGGATCGCGTCGACCGCGACGGTGGCCCGCAGCCGGTAGAGCTGAAGCACGATGGCCAGCCCGACCCCGATCTCGGCGGCGGCCAGCACGATCACGAAGAGCGCGAAGACCTGCCCGCCGTGCGGGAGCGTGGCGCGGACCGTGGTGTCGGTGGTGACCAGGACCAGGTTGACCGCGTTGAGCATCAACTCGACCGCCATCAGCACCAGGACGGCGTTGCGGCGGCGCAGGACGCCGTACACGCCGAGGCCGAAGAGGAGGGCGGCGGTGACATACGGGACGACCGGTCTCACGGGCGCCGCCCGATCTCCGGTCGGGAGATCACGATCGCGCCGACCAGGGCGGCCAGCAGCAGGATCGACAGCAGCTCGAACGGCAGTACCCAGGAACCGAAGACGGCCGAGCCGAGCCGCTCGGCGGTACCGGCCTCGGGCAGGTCGACCCGGGTCCAGCGGTACGCGTCGACCAGCAGGACGGCCAGACCGAGGCCGCTGCCGCCGCCGACGAGCGCGGCCGGCCAGCCGGGCCGGTCCAGGTCGTCCGAGGCACCGATCGGGGCCCGGGTCAGCATCACCGCGAAGAGCAGCAGCACCACCACCGCACCGACGTAGATCAGCACCTGCACCCAGGCGACCAGTTCGGCGGTGAGCACCAGGTACAGCCCGGCCAACGCCCCGAGGCAGACCACCAGGTAGAGGCCGGCGCGGACCAGGTGTTTCGTCGTCACCACCAGGGCACCGGCACCGACGGCCAGCGCCCCGAGGGCGACCAGCAGGACGTCCGCCCCGGTCACGACGCCTCCCCACCGGCGGCGGGGCCGGGCTCGGGGCGTACCCGGGCAGCAGCGGGACGGGCGGCGGACGGCGCGCCCGGCGCGGCCTTGCGCGCTGCGGTGGTCTCCTCCTTGGCCGGCTCCCCGTTGCGGTCGTGCGCGGGTGGTGGTGGCACGGTGGCCATCCACTCGCCGAGGTGCTCCTTGTCGTGCAGCAGGTCGCGGATGTCGTACTCGGCGTACTCGAACTCCGGCGACCAGTAGAGCGCGTCGAACGGGCAGACCTCGACGCAGATGCCGCAGTACATGCAGAGCGAGAAGTCGATGTCGAAGCGGTCCAGGACGTTCCGCTGCCGGGGACGGGCGGCGCCGGGGACCGCCACCTCCTCCTTGTGCGAGTCGATGTAGATGCACCAGTCCGGACACTCCCGGGCGCAGAGCATGCAGACCGTGCAGTTCTCCGCGAGCAGCGCGATCACCCCGCGCGAGCGGGGCGGCAGTTCGGGGGCGACGTCCGGGTACTGCTGGGTGGTGGCGCGGCGGGTCATCGTCTTGAAGGTGACCGCCAGCCCCTTCGCCAGCCCTTCGCCGGGAAAACCCCGCTCGCTGCGCTCGGTCATGGCGTTCATCCTGCCCTGTGCCCCCGGCGTACGCGACCACCACCCGGCACTTCGCCGTGGCTCCTCAGGCGTGACCGCTGCCGGGTGGCGGGGGCAGCAGTGGCGGGGGCAGCAGCTCCACGCCGAGCTGCTGGAGGAGTTGGAACAGTTCGTTGACGCTCCACACGTCGCTGATCAGTCCGGCGCCGTCGAAGCGCAGGAACGTGGCGCCCGAGTAGCTGACCACCTGCCCGGTCGGCGGTACCGGGCCGAAGGTGCCGAGCTGGGTGCCGGCGGCCCGCCAGTGCAGGGCGACCCGGCTCCCGGCGGCCACCAGGTCGACGATCTTGTAGCGCAGGTCGGGAAAGGCCGCCCGCAGGTCACGGTGCCAGGCGAGGACCGCCGCCGGGCCGCTGCCCCCGCCCGGTCCCGGGCAGTCGGCGGCGACCAGCTCGTACGCCGAGTCCTCGCGGTTGCCGTTCCACACGTCGGCGACGAACCGCCGGGCCGTGGTCTCCACGTCGGTCATCCGGCGCAGCCTAGGCGACGTTCGGCCGGTCAGGGCGGTGACCCCGGAATCGGGGCGGTGCCGGAGTTGAAGATCGACTACGGTGGGCCGACCCAAGGCTGGCCAGGCCATGCAACAGTGCTTTAAAAATCGACCCCAATCGAAGGGACTCAGATGCGGGGTAGCACCCGGCGACGGCTCGCCCGTCTGCTCGTGGGTATCGTCACCATCAGTCTGCTGACCGCCCCCACCTCCGCCCAGGCCGCCGAGACACCGGTCATCCAGGGCACCATCACCGACCTCGACACCCGCCAGCCGGTCGCCGGGGCCTGCGTCGCGCTGCTGAGCACACCCCTCGCCGTCGACCACGAGACCTGCACGGACAGCCTCGGCAGGTACGTGTTCCACAGCCCGGTCACGTTCAACCGCTACTGGGTACGGGTCCGGGCCACCGGGTACGCGGAGCGGTGGTACCCCCGGGGCGGCGACTTCGGCAGCGGAGCCTTCGTCTACCCGGACACCACCAACCCCACCCGGGCCGACCTCGCGATCACCCGGTACGCCGGCACGCTCCGGGGCCGGGTGTTCCGACAGGACGGATCGCCGGCCGCCATGGTCGAGTTACGGGCGCACCGGGTGGGCGGCCTCTCGCCCGACAATGTGGTCTCCGCCCGCGCAACGATGGACGGCCACTACCGCTTCTCCAACCTGCCGCAGGGCAGCTACCAGATATCCGTCGTCGGTGACGGGTACCCGGGGCAGTGGTTCCCGGGCGCCGCCAGCCAGAGTACGGCCGGGACCTACCAGGTCACCGCTGGCGGCGAGATCGTGCTCGACGAACGTTTCCGGGCGGTCGAACCGATGCCGGTGGCGAGCCGGGGCACCCTCACCGGCCTGGTCCGGGACGCTGCCACCGGCGCCGGGCTGCCCGGCGTCTGCCTCACCGTCTACGAGTTCCCGTGGTTCCTCGCGACCGAGACCTGCACCGACGGCACCGGGCGCTACCGGACGGCGCTACGACCCAACCTGGGCTCGGGATACCGGGTGGTTCTCCAACGTCCGGGGTCGGCCCCGGTCTGGGCGCCGAGTTCGGCGACCGTGGACGGATCGGCGCTCTACCAACTGGCCATCGGGCAGACCGCTACCGCGGATGTGCTGGTCGGCGACGGTCCTCATGCGGGGGCTTCGGTGGCCGGTCGGATCATCGACTACACCGGTGGACCACCCGTGGATCCGGTTTCCGTGTACGCCCAGGCGATAACCGCTGGCTGGCAGGTGACCGTCCCGGTCGCTGCGGACGGCTCGTACCGTCTCCCCCGGCTACCAGCGGGGGACTACCGCTTCTCCGCACGGGTCGAGCGCCCCACCACGGGCGGGTCCCGCGCGAACGTGACCCAGTGGTTCCCGCAGCGTTACACGGCGGCCGAGGCCGAGAAGGTGTCGCTGGGCGACGGCCAGAACGTGACCCGGGACGAGGTCCTCCGCGCCCCGGCCGCGCTTGAACTCACTGTGCTCGACGACACCACCGGCGCGCCGATGACCGACATCTGTATGGCGGCCAACGGCGACGTCCGGTGCAACGCCACCGACGGGAAGTACCACTTCCCGTGGCTCTGGTACCGCACGGTCGACGCCAAGACCGAGGGCGTCGAGCCGGAGTACTTCGGACAGCAGCTGACCGGGCTTCCGGTCGTCGCGGGTGAGACCACCCGCCGGACCGTCCGGCTCAAGCCGGGGGCGGTTCTGCGCACCCGGATCGTGGAACGCTCGGACGGAAGTCCGGTACGCAACAGTTGCATCTATGCGGTGTCCGCAGCTCCAGCCGGGCAACTCCCGGGCCCTGCCGTCGCCCACTGCTCCGACAACCTCGGCGAGGTCGCCATCGGCCCGTTGCCTGCCACCGCCGTGCACCTCTTCGCCGCCGGGGCACTGTCCGCCTCGTCAAGGACGCTAGGAGCGCAGTGGGTCGGCGCGACCGGTGGGACCGGAGACCGCCGCGAGGCGGTGGTCTTCCAGGGGACGGTCGGGGTGGACACCACCATTGCGGAGATCCGGCTCGATCGGGCGGGCACGGTCACCGGCACCATCACCGACCAGGCAACCGGGGCGCCCCTGGCGGGCTGCGTCGAGGTGTACGGCGGGCACCCCGACCTGCTCGGCGCTGATGGCTCGACCTGCGCCGGGCCGGACGGCCGGTACATCTTCGTCGATCTCGGGCCATACCGCTGGCCGTTGCGCTTCTTCGGCCGAAACACCGGGACGTACGCGGCGACCTGGTCCGGCCCGGCGACCGACCGGTATACCGCCACCCTGATCCAGGTGACCGCCGACTCGACCCGCCAGTACGACATGGCACTCGGCCCGGAAGGAAAAATCCCGCTCACGGTCACCAACGCACCAACCCAGTGGACCGCCCAGGCATACCACCCCACCACCGGTGACCTGCTCGCCACCGCCACCCCCGAACAGCCCCACCTCGGCGGACTCAACACCGGCCCGGTCTACATCCGCTACACCACCGGCACCGGTTCCTGCTGGTACACCCGCACCGTCACCACCGGACCACTGCGCCGGATCGTCCGCACCCACACCGTCCAGGTCACCGCCGGCCAGACCACCACCCCGGTCACCATCACCCCCGGCACCACCTGCACCACCAGCACACCCCGATTCGGCACCGTGACCGCCACCAGCGGTACGGCCGGCACGGCGAGGACCGCACCAGCGGTCACCCGCCGCCAGACGTCCCACCTGGCCCGCTAGCGATGCAGCGCCGTACGGGTGGTGCTCAGTCCAGCGCCACCCGTACGGCGGCGGTGAGCACGAGTTGGCCGAGCGCGACCGGTACCAGCACCAGCCAGCAGAGCCGCTGCAACTGGTCCTCGCGCAACCGGGGGTACGCCACCCGGAACCACATGACCACGAAGGACACGGCGAAGACCTTGAGCAGGGTCCAGAGCCAGCCCAGGTACTCGTCGCCGAACGGGCCCTGCCAGCCACCGAGGAAGAGCACGGTGGTGAGCGCGGCGATCACCACGATGCCGACGTACTCGGCGAGCAGGAAGAACGCGAAGCGCAGCCCGGTGTACTCGGTCAGGTAGCCGAAGACCAGCTCGGAGTCGGCGATCGGCATGTCGAACGGGGGGCGCCGGATCTCGGCCAGCCCGGCGACGAAGAAGACGAACAGCGCCGGGGCCTGCCAGAGCAGCCACCACGGCCGCCACGCCTCGACGATCCCGGGCAGGCTGAGCGTGCCGGCCGCCATCGCCACGCTCGCGGCGGCGAGCACCAGCGGCAGTTCGTACCCGAGCAGCTGGGCCGCGCCACGCAGCCCGCCGAGCAGGCTGTACTTGTTGGCCGACGCCCACGCGGACATCAGGACCGCGACCACGCCCACCCCGACCACGGCGAGCACGAAGAACAGGCCGATGTCGAGTGGCTGCCCGACCAGGTCACCCGGGCCGAGCGGGATCACCAGCAGGGCGAGCAGGTAGGGCACCAGTGCCACCACCGGGGCGAGCCGGAACACCGCCCGGTCCGCCTCGCGCGGGGTGACATCCTCCTTCTGCACGAACTTGATGCCGTCGGCGACGAGCTGGGCCCACCCGTGGAACCCACCGGCGTACATCGGGCCGAGCCGGCCCTGCATGTGCGCCATCACCTTGTGCTCGATCTGCCCGATGACCAGCGGCAGCACGAGGAAGGCGGCGACCACGGCCACCACCCGCACGGTCAGCTCCAGCCAGAGCGGCATCAGGCGCTCCCTGCGTCGGTTCGGCGGCCGGGCCGGGCCGGGCG
>NZ_WVUH01000049.1 GCF_017614955.1 Micromonospora echinofusca | reverse complement strand
CCTTGCATCACGCACGCCGTTTCCCGATATGCCCCGATTCCGATCTCGACAACCGGAACCGTAGGCCGGTAAACGGCGTGCGCCGCTACGGCACGCTCAACCCACCCACGACAACGTCAGTAGAGCCATTTTTGTGCGGGTCACGTGGTCCGGCTGACCGTCAATCTGCTGAAGACGGGTCCGGAACGTGGGAAAGCGCACCGTGGTAGGGGTGCCCGCTGAAATTGCCGGCCGGGCAGCTCGCCGAGCGGTCGGCACGGGACTGTGCCATCCTGTTCGGACAGTGCTGCCCGTCAATCGATAGGGGATTTCTGCATGCGATCTCGGCTGCTTTCCATCGCATCCGCGCTGGCGTTCGTGGTAAGTGGATCAATGGTGGCGCTGGTGCCCGCCACTCCGGCCAGCGCGCACTGCGACGGTCACGGGACCCACCCGGACCTCTACAGCGGCGGCGGCATTTCGTGGGGAAACGGGACCTACATTCGCGCCTATCCGCACCGCGACTGCCAAGCCCACGGGCAGGGCTACCCGGGTCAGGGAATTGACGTCCACTGCGCCACCTACACCAACGAGCTGTGGTTCTTCGTCCGGAACACCACCACCGGAGTCAACGGGTGGGCGCGCCGGGACGCCCTGAACTACTCCAGCGTCTTCATCGCAGACTGCTCGAACCCGGCCGCTGCGCACCGGGTGGCCTGAGGACGACGGGATCCTGACGCGCTCTCGCGCGCACTCGGGGACCGGGCCTGCCTGTCGACCGCACCAGGTCGGCAGGCAGGCCCGGTCCCGTCGTGATGATGGTGCCGCAGGGCGAGCAACCGTACGGTGTGCCGGACACCACCCGGTGACCGAAGGTCGGCTCCGGAGGTGCCGCCGCCACGCGTTACGCTGCCGGCCATGCACGTCGCCGACGACAGTGAGCGGATCGCCGCGTCACTCGGCCGTCGGCTCGACGAGCTGACGTTCCAGGACGCCACGACCGACCAGGTGACCGAGCTGATCATCGACGCGGTGGTCGGCTGGGCCCGTGCTGCGGGCTGGCGGGTCTACCGTCGGGCATCCAGCGTCCTGCCGCTGCCCCCACCGCTGTCCGGGCAGTACTCCGTACTCGACGTCGCCTGCGCCCGACCAGCCGGGCCGCCCGTCGTCATCGAGGTCGACCACACCGACCGGCGGCGCACGGTGGAGAAGCTGCTGGCGGAGGCGGCGGCAGGCCGGGTGGCGATCTGGGTGCGCTGGGGTACGGGCCGGTTCGTCGCGCCACCCCCGCCGGTCGGCCTGGTGACCTGCGTGGTGACCCGGCGATCGGGCCCGGCGGGGCAGGGCCGGCTCTACTCGCGGGTACCGGCCGACGACCGGCCGCCACCGGCGCACTCCGGTACTCCGATCGGCAGTACGGACGCCGTCGCGCTGCCGATTCCGACAGAGGAAGGCGACCGGCTGCCGGCGGTCGACCGGTGACGGGGCGTCACGGGATCGGGTGTCCCGGTTTCGCACCGGGACCGGGGATCCCCTGCCCTGCCGAATCAGCCGAGCGTCGCGGCGATGTCGGCGGCGTTCTGGAACGCGGAGGCCGCGTGCTCTGATTCGTCGGCGGTCAATACGACGCGTTCGGCACGGGCCAGCATGTCGGCTGCGGTCTCCCGGTCGTGCAGCACCATCGCCAACTCGGCGCGGTACACGAGAACCTCGACCTGTGCGACCGGATCGTCCCCAGCGTGGGAGCGGGCCAGCGCGGTGTCGAGGATCCGGACGGCCTGCCGGACGTCGCCCCGGGAATCGGCCTGCACGACTGCGTCCGCCAGAGCCTTCGCCAGGCGTCCCGCTGGCGCCGGTTCAGGGCCGGCGGTCCGGTGGACGACGCGGATCCAGTTGCCACCGGGGTCGACGACGCTGAACCCGCCCACCCCGCCGACGTTCTTCCGCGCCCGGGGACGGGTCATGCGTGGCGTTCCGGACACCAGAACCTTCCCGTACGCGGCCCGCATTCCGTCGGCGAACGCGCGGTGCAGTCCTTCGATGTCTTCGGTCAGGACCAGGCAGGAGCCGTAGGAGTGCTCGGGTACGAAACCGGCGATCTCGAAGAAGTGCAGGTGCAGGTCCGCACGCTGCAACGCCACGTACGGGTTGGGTCTGCGCTGCCGGTAGGTCGTCCGGAAGCCGAGCACCTCGTAGAAGTCGACCATGTCGTCAATGGAGAGACAGGGCAGCAGCGGAACGGTCACCTCGTTGGCCATGTCTCCTTCCTACGCAGGTCGAGATGCCCGTCGCACATGGAAATGGCCGTTCGCCCCTCCTGGTCGCCTGTTCGGCCGAGGTGACCGAACTTCACCGTGTCACGCTCGTACACCCCGGCCTGCCGCAGTCGTGACGTGACTGGTCAGGTGTTCAGGTCACGGCGTTGGTACCCGATGGCACCGGTCACGGTGAGGATGGCGACGGTGACGAGCATCCCCAGGGTGCCGGTCCAGTCGGGTGCCACCTCGGGCACGGGAGCGAGGTGCGCGAACGGGGACAGCGTACCGACCCAGTGTGGGGCACCGGTGCTGTCGGCGACGACCTGAAGGAGGAAGCCGCCTGCGGCGGGCAGGCTGCCGACGAGCGCGACAGCGCGGGGCAGCCAACCGAGAGCGAAGATTGCGGCTGCGAGGCAGAGCGCTGCTATCGGCAGGACGTTCGTCGCGCCCGTGAGCGCCGCGTCCAGCTTCAGTGGCGCACCTGCGCTTCTCGCCCCGATCCAGGTGGCGAGCCCGGCTAGGGTGGTGAGCGCCACCGTACCGGCTGCGGTGGTGGCGGTTTCGGCGGCGAGTAGTCGGAGCCGGGTGACAGGCCCGGCGTAGATCAGGGTGAGCTGGCGGTCAGTTTCAGCGGTGGCGGTGGCGGCGATGCGTACCGCGGTGAAGGTTCCGGCGGGGATGGCGAGCAGCGCGAACATGGTCGCCACGTATCCCTCGACTGAGCCGAGACCGGCGAACCCGGCCTGCACGGCGAGGTCGGCGAACCGTGGGTTGTCGGCGAGGAAGGTGGTCATGGAGACCGCGAGCAGTCCGATGAGAAGGTAGTAGGCGCCGACGCCGGCGGTCCATCCGGCGAGGGGGCGTAGCAGGCGGCGGAGGGCGAACGCGGGGATCGAGCCGAGCAGACGCAGCCGTGGCGCGCGGCCGGTACGGGGTGCGAGCCAGCTGCCCTGGACGTCGCGGTGTGCGGTGGCCACGGTGCTGGCGGTGAGTAGTATGGACGCGGCCAGGGCCAGGACCACCAGCGGCACGATCCGGTTGTCGTGGTACGGCCGGGAGAGCGCGGCGAGCCCGAACGGAGACAGCCAGCGCAGCCACCCCAGTGCGTCGACGCCGTCGCCGATCATGCGCAGCAGCAGTCCGGCGCTGAGCAGCGCGACGGTGGCCCCGCTCGCGGCGGCACGATTGGGGAGCATCTGCGCCGCGAGGACCCCGGCAGCGGCGAAGAACACGCCGACCAGCGCGATGCTGGCGCCGTGAAGTGCGGCACCGACCGGTGGGGTACCGGCGGTGGTGAGAGCGGTCGCGGTGGCGAGCCCGGTGAGCAGCACGGCGGCGACGAGTACGGTGGCGTGACGCATCACGACGGTGGACAGGGGGATCCGGCCGGCGAGCAGCAGGTTCCAGTGGCCGGCGTCCTCCGCGCCACGGGTGATCCGGGTGGCGGTGAGGAGAGCCCAGACCCCGACCAGGACGGCGAGAACGGTGCCGGTGCGCCACACGGTGAAGCCGCCTGCGGAATCGAGGGCGACGGGTTGCCCGAAGAGGGTGCGGATGGCGGGGTTCTCGGCCAGTGCGGCGAGGGCGGCGGCGTCCATGGTGTCGGTGAAGGTGCTGGCGTAGGTGGTGGCGACCATCGCCGACATGCCGACGACGAGGACGAGGACGATGGTCGCCCCACGCCGGACCTGGCGGACAGCAAGCCAGGTGACGGCACGCCCGGCGCTGGTGTCCGCCGTCACCCGGGCGGCCCGGGGGGCCGGAGTGCCGACGGCGGTCACCGTGCCACCTCGTCGTAGTAGTCGAGGAAGATCTCTTCGAGGGTCGGTTCGTGTACCGTCAGTGCGGTCACGTCGGCCGTGGCCAGGGCCCGTAGGACTGGCGCGGGCGGGCCGGTGAGGGTGAACCGTAGTCGCGCGGGTCCGAGCCGCTCCACCGCCCCGACACCGGGCACGTCGGTCAGCTGTGGTGCCGTGCCGGCGAAGGTGACCTCGACCTGACTCCGGTGCAGTCGTCGGAGGTCCGCGACGTCGGCGATCTCCACTAGTCTGCCGGCGCGGAGAATGGCGACCCGGTCGCACACGCTCTCGACCTCCGTGAGCTGGTGGGAGCTGAGGAAAACCGTCTGCCCCCGCTCGCGCGCCTGCGCCACCGCACGCTGGAACTCCCGTTCCATCAACGGGTCCAGTCCGCTGGTCGGCTCATCGAGCACCAGCAGGGGAGCACGGGTGGCGAACGCTGCCACCAGTGCCACCTTCTGCCGGTTCCCGGTCGAGTACGTCCGGCCAGGCTTTGACAGGTCCAGCGCGAACCGCTCGACCAGTTCGTTGCGGTATCCCCGGTCGACGCCGGGTCCGGTGCGGCCCAGCAGCTCCAAGGTCTCGGCACCGGTCAGCTGCGGCCACAGTGCCACGTCGGCCGGTACGTACGCCAACGACCGGTGCGCGCTGCGCACGTCCCGGGCATCGGTGTCGAAGATCCGGGCATGTCCTGAGGACGGTCGGGCCATGCCGAGCAGCAGGCGGATGGTGGTGGACTTGCCGGCACCGTTCGGCCCGAGGAAACCGAACACCGACCCGGTGGGCACGGCGATATCGAGCGTGTCGAGCGCGAGCAGTTGCCCGTAGCGTTTGGTGAGACCTTCGGTGCGAATGGCGAACGTGTCCATGAGGGCGGCCTTCTCCGGTCGACGCGGCACAACGACTGCCGACCAGACTTCCCGGCGCTCCACCCGGAGCGTACGCCCGTCGGTCGCCGACAGGAAGGCCGCCCTCGGGTGGACGGTGGGCCAGCAGCGCCGCAGCCGTCCGTACCGCCGGAGTTGCCGTAGCGTCTCACTTCGCGACGCAGACGCACCGGTGGGGGGCGGAAGTACGTCGGCTGGCCGACTGCACCCTCGACAGTCACGTACCAGGGCAGCGGTGACCCCCGCCGCCGCTGTCGCCGGTGGCTCGTGGAGCAGAAGTTTCCAACGTCTAGTCGCTGGTGGCGAAGCGTTCGACGTTGTCCACAGTGCCGACGACGAGGATGAGATCACCGTAGGCCAGGACCGTGTCGGGGGTGGCATAGGTGAAGGTGCGGGGTGCCCCACCGGGCAGCGCGGCCTGTGGTTTGACGGCGACCACGGTGACGCCCCACTTGCTGCGTGCCCTGGACTCCCGCAGGGGTACGCCGACGATGTCGCGGGGCGGGGTGGTCTTGATGACGGCGAAGTCGGCGTCGACCTCGACGTAGTCGAGGATGCGGCCGGAAAGCAGATGGGCGACCCGTTCGCCCATGTCGTGCTCGGGCGCGACGACGTGATGTGCACCGACGCGGGTGAGGATGTTGCTGTGCTGGCTGCTGATGGCCTTGGCCCAGATGTCGGGGATGCCGAGTTCGGACAGCAGGCTGGTGGTGAGGATGCTGGCCTGGATGTCGGTTCCGATGGCCACCACGGCGCGGTGAAACTCGGCGATGCCGAGCTGGCGGAGTGCTTCGATGTCGGTGGAGTCGGCAGTGATCACGTGCGGGAGTCGACCGGACAGGGCCTGGACGACCTTATGTCGGTGATCGATGCCGAGTACTTCGGTGCCGCGGCTGACCAGTTCCAGGGCCAGGGCGGTGCCGAACCGGCCCAGCCCGATCACAACGACGGGTTCGGTGCGTGTCTCAGCCAACGATCGTCCTTTCCTCGGGTAGCTCGAAACGACGGTTGCGGTCGCGCAGCGCCAGCGCCGAGGCCAGGGTGAGCGGGCCGACCCGGCCGGCGAACATCAGCACGACCAGTAGCAGGTCGGCTTCCGACGGCAGGTCGGCGGTGATGCCGGTGGACAGACCGACGGTGGCGAACGCGGACACCGCCTCGAACAACACCACATCCAGCCGGTACGGGGTGATCGCCAGCAACGCGAAGGTGGCGGTGACCACCGCGCCGAGGCCGAGCAGGGTGATGGCGAGGGCCTGACGTTGGTTGCTGGCCGGGATGCGGCGGCGGCCGACGTTGACGTGGATCTCGCCGCGCATTTCCGACCACAGTACGAACGCCAGCAGCCCGAACGTGGTGACCTTGATGCCGCCTGCGGTGCCGGCGCTGCCACCGCCGATGAACATCAATACGTCGCTGGCGAGCAGGCTTTCCGGCCGCATGCCACCGATGTCTACGCTGTTGAATCCGGCGGTCCGGGTCATGGTCGAGGCGAAGAACCCGGCCAGCAGTTTCTCCGGCCCGGCCAACGGACCGAGGGTTTTCGGGTTGGAGTACTCGGCCAGGGTGAGGACCATCGTGCCGAGCGTCAGCAGCACGGCGGTCAACACGAGGGTGATACGGGTCAACACCGACCACAGGGCGGGGCTGCGCCAGCACCTGAGCAACTCGAACACGACCGGAAAGCCCAGCCCACCGAGGATCACCGCACCGGCTACCGTCAGCGATATCCAGGGGTCGGTGACGTAGCGGACGAGGCTGTCGGCGTTGGTGGAGAAGCCGGCGTTGTTGAATGCCGAGACAGCGTGGAACACCCCGTCGTACACCGCCCCACCCCACGGCTCGTCGTAGGCGGTGGCGAACCGGACGGACAGCACAGCCGCGACGACCGCTTCGCTGGCCAGGCTGAACAGCACGATCCGTCGGACGACCGCGCGGACATCGGTGAGGTCGAGACTCTTCGTCTCGGCCTGCGCCAGGAACCGGGCCCGCAGGCCGAGCCGGCGGGACAACAGCACCGTGAACAGCGTGGCCAGGGTCATGATCCCCAGGCCGCCGGCCTGGATGAGCAGGAGGATCACGGCTTGCCCGAATCCGGACCAGTACCCGCCGGTGTCGACGGTGACCAGCCCGGTCACACAGACGGCCGAAGTTGCGGTGAACAACGCGTCCATCAGGCCGGCCCGCTCGCCGGACCGGGTGGCGGCGGGTAATGACAGCAGGCCAGTGCCGACTACTACCGCAGTGCCGAAACCGACGGCGATCACCTGCGCGGGGTGCCGGAGTCGAGCGCTGCGCCGCTGCCACGTCGGTGCCCGGGTCAGCATGCACCCGTCCCGGCGGCACGGCGGCCATCCACGACAGGCGCTCTCGGCGTGGCCGCCCGGCAGGTCGGAGTCATAAACCGTATGCTCCCACGGCCCGCCTGTGGCGTGGGCGGTCGCCGGCCACGACGGGGTGGGACGGCGCTCTCCGGAGGGACCTGCGGTGGCTGGCGGTCGTCCCGCGCCCGGCAGTCGGTCGTCGGGGTGGTGGCCACGGCAGGATCCGTCGCGGTACCGGCCGCAGCGCAGGATCTCGTCAGCTTCTACCCACACGTGGCGGCCGAGTTGAGCGTAGGGGCCCTTCAGAAGGCATCCGGCCGGCGCAGGCGCCACCGCTCGGCGTTGTGGTGCCAGATTCTGCGGGAGCACCACAAGAAGACTGTCAACGGTCCCATGAGAACGGTCAGGATGGCTGCCGCCGGGTCGTCGCGGATGACCGCGTACAGCAGGGAGCCCACGGTGAACAGTGCTCCGACGGCCACGGAGGGCTCTGGCCGTCGCATCCAGTAACCGACGTGCCTGGGCCGTGGCCGAAGCTGCTGCCAGGCACGGCGGGGGGTCTCCACCTGCTTGAGTCGGGGCGGTCGGCTGGGGGTCCGGCGCCGTCTCCTGGTGCGGCGTGGCATCGCGTCGAACTCCCGTGGCGTGGTTGGCGGATCTACCGGTGGGCTTTCCAGTGGTCGATCAGGGCCGGTAGCTCCCGCCACAGGTAGTCGTAGAAGTCGCGCATCTCGGCCAGGCGACGGCCGGCCGCACTGTCCCTGCCGGTGACCGCGATGCCCTGCTCGGCAGCTTCCCGCATCACCTTCACCAGTTGGTTCTGCTCCGACATCAGGGTTGCCCAGGCGCCTTCCCGGAAGCGGAAGTGCTCCCGGCGGCTGCCGGGGGCGGGCACCTTCTCGATCAGTCCGACCGAGACGAGTGCCTTCAACGCGGTCGAGACGCTGCCGGAGCTGATGGTGAGCGACTCGGCGATCTCGCCTGCGGTCAGGGTGTCCTGCTCGGTGAAGAGCAGAGCCGCCAGGACCCGTGCGGTCATCCGCTGCATTCCCCCTTGCGTCAGAGCCAGGGCAAGGTGCTCCGCGGGATCGCTCAAGGCCGACACGTCCGTCCTCCTGTCGTTCATTTTGACGAAATTTTAACAGCTCGCAGTCTTCAAAGTTCTCTGAAGATTCGATATTTTTGCAGTCATGGGAGACGTGATCGAGCTGGAGAAGCTGACCAAGACGTACGGGACCCGCCGAGGGCTGGTCGAGCTTGATCTGGCGGTGGCCGAGGGCGAGGTGTTCGGCTACCTCGGTCCGAACGGCGCCGGGAAGTCCACCACCATCCGGCTGCTGCTGGACCTCATCCGCCCCACGAGCGGACGGGCCCGGCTGTTCGGTCGGGACCCCCGTGAGCACGCCGTCGAACTCCACCGCCGGATCGGCTACCTCGCCGGCGACTTCGTGGTCGACCCGCGTCAGCGGGTCGGCGAGTGCCTGACCTTCCTGGCTGACCTGCGCGGGGGCGTACCCAGGACCCGGATCGAGGAACTGGCTGCGCGCCTCGATCTCGACCTGACCACCCGGATCAGGGCATTGTCCAAGGGCAACCGGCAGAAGGTCGGCCTGGTCCAGGCGTTCATGCACCAACCCGACCTGTTGATCCTCGACGAGCCGACCTCCGGACTCGACCCGCTCGTCCAACAGACCTTCCTCGACCTCGTACGCGAGGCCACGGCCGCCGGACAGACCGTCTTCATGTCCTCGCACATCATGACCGAGGTCGAGGCGGTCGCTGACCGGGTCGGGATCATACGAGAGGGCCGGCTCGTCGCACTCGACACCGTCGCCCGGCTCCGTGACCGTGCCCGGCACCGGTTCGAGATCACCTTCACCGGACCGGTCGACCGGGCCGCACTCGCCGCCCTTCCCGGCGTCTCGGACCTGGTCGTCGAGGGTGGGACCGCCCGGTTCTTCCTGTCCACCGACCCGAACGAGCTGATCGCGGTCCTCGCCCGACACCGGGTCGCCAGCCTGCAGGCAAGCGAACCCGACCTCGGAGAACTCTTCTTCGCCTACTACCGGGACACCGAGGCAGCCAAGGAGGCCAGCCGTGCCTGACGTTCTGACCAAGACCCTCCGGGACTCCCGCCGCAGCCTCGCCGGCTTCGCCGTCGGCACCGCGCTGGTCGGCGCCATGTACGCCGGCTTCTACCCGCAGGTTGCCGACGGGGCGATGGGCCAGGCGGTCGAGGGATTTTCCCCCGCCCTGCGGGAAGCCCTCAACATGGAGGACATCGGCAGCGCCGCCGGCTACCTGGGTTCCAGCGTCTTCGGCATCATCGTGCCCCTGATCACCGTCATCTACGGTATCGCCACCGGCACCCGGGCCATCGCCGGTGACGAGGAGAACGGCTACCTCGACCTTCTCCTCGCCCACCCGGTCAGCCGGACGCGGCTCCTGCTGCACCGCTGCGCCGCGCTCGCCGTCGGCGCTTTCGCCCTGGCCGGTCTCGTGCTGCTCGCCATGCTCGCTGTCCGTCCCGGTGCCCGACTCGACACCATCAGCATCGGCCAGTTCGCGGCCCAGTCCGTGGCGTTGGCCCTGCTGGGCACTCTCTTCGGCACCATCGCCATCACCGTGGGCGCCGCCACCGGCAGCCGTGCCGCCGCCCTCGTCGGCAGTGCCGCCGTCGGTGTCCTCAGCTACGCCGCCAACACCTTCGCCACCCAGATCGGTGCCGACCCGCTGCGCTATCTCTCCCCGTTCCACTACTACATCGGCAACGAGCCACTACGTAACGGCTTCCAATGGGTCGACCTCGGGATCCTCGCCGCCGCCGTCGGTGTCCTCGTCCTCGCCGCCACCGTCGCGTTCAACCGCCGCGACCTGACCAGCTGAACCGCGGTCAATCCACCCCGAGGACCCGACCCGGGGAGAGGAAGCAATCTCCCCGGGGCGGGCCTCCCGAGCCCTGTCAGCAGTTGCCGCTGACGTGCAGATGGAACGGGAAGTCGGCCAGTCCGCCGGCCATGTTCTTGGTCTCCACGTAGACCAGGGCCGTGTCGGTGCGCCGGGCGGTGAACACCAGCGCCGGGGTGGTGACCGCGCCGGCGAACGGATCACCGATGGTGGCCACGAAGTTGCAGTGGGCCATCTTCCGGGTGAAGCGGACCTCGTACCGGCCGGGCCCGAGGCGGGTCACCCCAGACAGGTTCGATCCCTGGTAGTAGTTGAGGCTGCTGTCGGAGTCGACCTTGGCCCAGGTGCCGGCGGGGGTGCCGGCCGGGCAGCGCACGTGCAGGTGGAACGGGTAGTCGGTGAGCACACCGGAGAGGTTCCTGGTCTCCACGTACGAGGCGAAGGAGGTCAGTCGTCCCTGGTTGGCGGAGATCTGCCCGGGGTTGTAGACGTAGGAGAAGCCGGGATCGCCGATCGTCGCCACCCAGGAGCAGGTGAGCAGGTTGTGGTTGAAGTTGACGTCGTACCTGCCGGGCCCGAAGCGGACGACCGAGACGGCGTTTCTTCCGCGTATCAGCGTGCCGCTGGCGTTGACGACCGCGAAGCTGGCGTTGGTGACCGCGTAGCCGGGGTCACTGGGACAGGCGGCCTGGAGATGGAACGGGAAGTCGGTCAGGCCGCCGGCGAGGTTCTTGGTCTCGACGTAGACGTTCTGGTTGGTGAGGTGTCCGCTGGCGGTGAAGACCAGCCCGGGGGTGTAGACGACGCTGGTGCCGGGGTCGCCCACCGTGGCGGTGTACGAGCAGAGGTCCATGTTCACGCCGAAGTGGACGTCGTAGCGGCCGGTGCCGAACCTGGTGATGCCCACGGCCCCGGAACTGCGGACCAGGTTGCCTGCGGAGTCGACCACCGCCCAGTACGTGGCGTCGGTGTTCGCGGCTGCCGGGGTGGCGGTGGCGACGGTGACGCCGAGGGTGAGCAGGGCGGTGGTCAACATCCCGGCGAGGGCGGAGCGGGTACGTCTGAACAGGGTGGTTCGATGGCGCACGGTATCTCCTGAACTATGGCTTGCGTGGTCCACGCCGCCATCGTGGCTGCCTGCCTGCCCGAAGGGCGATGAGTACTACCTACTCACGGGCAGCTCCCCGGGAGTCCACGGCTCACTACTCTGGCGCAGGTGATCCCCATCGGTCGCCAGAAGGCACTGTCGAACGTGCAGACGGCCGTCACCGCCGGTCGCTGCGCAGCGGTCGTCGGGGCTGCCGGCACCGGGCGGACGAGCCTGCTACGGGCCGTCGTCGCCGGGCTCGCCGAGAACGGCGTCGAGGTGAGCCTGCTGGAAGGAACCGACGCGGATGCCGGCGTGCCGCTGGCCGCGTTCGCCCCCCTCGTGGCCGCCGCCGATCTGCGGGGCGCGGATCCGCTCGAGGTGTACACCCGGCTCCCGGCCCTCGTGGCTGCGCGCGGGAGGGCCGTCGCGGTGGACGACATGGACCGGCTCGACCGTGCCTCGGTGGTACTGCTGGGCCAGCTCGTCCGGGCGCGGGCGCGGGTCGTGGTGACCGTGACGGAGCTTTCCGACCTGCCCCGCGCGGCGCGGAACACCGGTCCGGCCGAGGATTGGCACATCGAGACACTCGGTCCGCTCGACGCCGACGAACTGCTCAGCCTGGCCGCCGAATTTCTCGGCGACGAACTCGCCGCGCCCTCTGCGGCAGTGTTCGTGACCCACTCCCTCGGCAACCCGGGCCGCATGAGCGAGATGCTCCGCGCTGCGGCCGGCTCGGCGGTACGCACCGACGCCGGCATCGACCTCGGACCGGTACGGATCTCGACCCGGTTGCGGGAGCTGGTGGCACCGACCCTGCCCGAACGGGGCAGCGACCAACGGCGCCTGCTCGACCTGCTGGCGGTCACATCGGCGCTACCCGTCGAGGTCGTGGACCCCACGACCCTGGAACCGGCAGAGTCCGCCGGGCTCGTCGAGGTCTCCGAGAGGGCCATCCGGCTGGCCGACCCCCTCCTCGACGACGTGCTGCTGGCCGCGATGAGCCCTCAGCTGCGTACCCAAAACTGCAACGAGGCCGCCAGACTGCTCCACGGCCGCGACGGGTGGGAGGTGGATGCCGTCCTGCTGTCCACCCGAGCGGGGCGGAAGGTCGATCCCACGATCGCACTCCGCGCCGCCGAGCAGGCACTCGCCGACCACGCACCCGACCGGGCGCTCGAACTCGCCCGGTTCGCCGACCCCGGCCTCGCGGACACCCAGCTCGTCCTGGGCACCGCCTACTGCGAACAGGGAGACCACACCGAGGCCACGAAGGCGCTGACCGACGCGCTCGCCCTGGCCGGCGACGACCGCGCCCGGGTGCGGGTGGGCCAGCAGATCGGGCTGCTGCACGCCGTCCGCAGAGCCGACCCGGCAACCGCATGCAAGGAGGTCACCCGAATCGTCGAGACCGTCACCGACCCGTCGTGGCGTCCGGTGCTGGCCGCCGACCTCGTCAAGTGGCGTCTGATGGCCGGTCTACCCGTCGACGGTATCGAGGTACGGCCCGTGGCACCCCGGGCAGCGGTCCGGGTCAACGAGGCGGTCATCGCGGCCATGGTCTCCACCATGGCCGGCCCGCTCGGCGAGACCGAGCGGCACGTCGCGTCCGGTCTGGAGGCGCTGGCCGCGACCGACATCGCCCCGCCGTTCGCCGTGCACCTGCTGCGCCTGTCGACGTACCTGTCCATGGCCTTCGGCGGGGACCTCGCCGGAGCCGAGGAGTTCGCCCTGCGCCACCGTGACGCGGCGGCACGCGGTACCGACCCGTCCCTGGGCATGTGGGAGTACGGTACGGCCGAGTTGGCGTTGCACACCGGGCGGATGGACCGCGCCGACGCGATGTCCGCCCGCGCGTCACGTCACCTGGCCTGGCGGGACTTCACGGGGTTGCGGCCGGCTGCCCGCGCCCTGCGGGCGGCCGTCCTGGCCCGCCTGGGCAGGATCACCGCAGCCAGGGAACTGGCCGGCCGGTGCACCCCGGCCGAACGAGCCGACCCGAAGGTGGCTCTGCACCTGGCGCGAGTCGAAGCGGAGTGGCGACTGCGCCACCGTGACCGGCGATCCGCCTACGAGACGCTCCGAGCGGCTGGTGTGGAGGCGCTCGCCGCCCACCACGTCCACCTCGGCCTGCTGGTTCTCGACGAGGCGGCCATGGTCCGACCGACCGAGGAGGTCGCCGCGCTGCTCGGCGGCTATGCGGGGGTGTCGGACCTGTACCGGCTGTTCGCCCGCCGGGCGCAGGCCCTGGTCGAGCGGCGGGTGGAGGTCGCGGCGGAGTGTGCCGAGGAGTTCCTGGCGATGGGGATGCCCGGCCGGGCGGTACAGGCGGCGACGAGCGCGGCGGAGCTGGCGGCGGGATCGGGAGCCGGTGAACGGGCCAGGCGGCTGGGCCGGCGGGCGGTGGCCATCACCTCGACTACCGGGTGCTCCGGTTGGCCTTCGCCCGACCAGGTCAACGCGCTGACCGGCCGGGAGATCGAGATCGCCGAACTCGCGGCCCGGCGGGTGCGCAGTCGGGAGATCGCCGAGTCGCTCGGGTTGTCCGTGCGTACCGTCGACAACCACCTGGGTCGCATCTTCCGCAAGCTCGGCGTACGCGGGCGCGACGAACTGTCCGAGGTGTTCGCCCCGGTCCCACCGACGGCGGTCGGTAGGACCGGTACGGCGTCAGCCGGCTAGCCCACCCCGGTTCGGCTACCGGTGAACGCGGTGGCGTGGTCGGCGGCCCACTGGCGGAACGTTCGCGCGGGCGTGCCGAGGAGGTCGGACACCGTGCCGGTGACGTAGGCCGGCTGCCCCTTCGCGGCGTCCCACGCGGCCAGCAGCATGTCCACTGCCGGCCGTGAGGCTGGCGGGGCCGCACGCCGGAACTCGTCGGGCGACAGCTCCTCGAACCTGATCGGGCGGCCCAGGACGTCACCGATGATGCGTACCTGTTCGGCCTGACTGAGTGACTCGGGACCGGTCAGGACGTAGTCCCCGCCGAGGTGTCCGTCCTCGCGCAGGGTCCGCGCGACGACCGCAGCCAGGTCCCGGTCGTCGACCGGGGCCGTCTCGACCGCGCCGTACGGCCACCGGACCACGCCCTCGGCGCGGATCGTGGTGGCCCACCAGAGCAGGGCGTTCGACGCGAACATTCCGGGCCGGACGATCGTCGAGTCGAGTCCGGAGGCCGCGATGAGGCGCTCGATCTCGGCGTGCAACGCCGCCATCGGGTTCGGCTGCTGGAAGAACGGGTGCGGGGTCCGGTGTGGCGCGGACAGGTGGACGACCCGTTGCGTGCGGGCAGCCAACCGGTCGACGACGGCCGCTGCGGTCTGCGGCAGGGCGGTCCAGACCAGGAAGACCGTACCGATGGCGTCCAGCGCGGAGTCGAGCGACTCGGGCACGGTGAGGTCGCCGGTGACGATCTCCACGGTGGCGGGCAGCGTCGCCGCCGCCGACTCGGGACGGCGTACGAGGGCGCGGACCGGCACGCCCTGGTCGGTCAGCAGGTCGATCACGGCGCGTCCGATGCGGCCGGTCGCCCCGGTGACGAGCACCGGGGGTGCTCCGGTAGAGGTCATGGCAGGTTCGCTGTCGTCAACGGGGTGCGGCGCGCGGCTGTCTGTTCCATGAGCCCATCAAATCGTTACCCGGTTAAAAATGCAACCCGGTAACGAATGTTACCCTGGTGCGGTGACCGATCCGGTCGGGCTGCGGGCCCGCAAGAAGGTACGAACCCGGGACGCGATCGCCGACACCGCGATCTCGCTGTTCCTGGCACGCGGCTTCGACCAGGTGTCGGTCTCCGACATCGCCGCGACCGCCGAGGTGTCCAAACCGACCCTGTTCCGCTACTTCGCCACGAAGGAGGACCTGGTCCTGCACCGGTTCGCCAACCACCACGGTGAGGCCGCCCGCGTGGTACGCGACCGGCCCCCCGAGACCACGCCGATGACGGCACTGCACCGACACTTCCGGGCCGGACTCGACCGCTTCGAACCGGTCACCGGCCTCAACGATCACCCCGACGTGGTGGAGTTCCATCGGCTGGTGTTCACCACACCGAGCCTGGCGGGACGACTCACCCAGTACATGCTCGACGACGAGGACGCGCTGGCCGCCGCTCTCGGCCCGGACGTCAGGGCCCGACTGCAAGCGGCCCAGGTGATCGCGGTCCACCGCGTCCTCGCCCGGACCAACTGGCAGAAGATCGCCGACGGGCGGACCGCACGCGACGTCCAACGCGAGGCGGTCGCCGACGCGGACCAGGCCTTCGCCCAGCTGCGCAACGGCACGGACGGCTCCTAACCCGGGGCGACCGTCGCCGACTCGCCGCCGGCGACCTCGGCGGAATGCCGCAGGTCACCCGTGAGGCGCCTGCTCGTCAGCTGGTCCGTCAGGCGCCTCTGGATCAGCCCGGTCAGCTCCTGGGGAGAAGTCACCACCTCGAAACCGTCGACCTCACGTGACCATTCGAGGTTTCGTTGGTGCAGGTCCTGTTCGGCGTCGAACCGGTTCAGCAGGACGACGGGGCGTACCGGGTCGAGGGCGGCCGCGCAGAGCCGCAGCGCGTTGATGACGCCCAGACCCGCATGGGCGACGAGTACGACCAGGTCGGGCCGTACCGCCCGGACGAGGTCGACGGTGTCGCCGTCCGCGGCGATCGGTGAGCGGACACCGCCGGCCGACTCGACGAAGCCGACGTCGCAGCCCGGCGGCCAGGCCAGTTCGTCGACGAGGTCCGCGACGCCGAACGGGGGGAGGCCCAGTGACGCTGCGGCCATCGGGGGAGCCATGGGTACGGCGAAGTCCCGATGTGGCGGGCAGACTGCGGTCGCGGCTTCCCCCGTTGCCTGGGCAAGGACGGTCGCGTCGGTGTCCACTGCATCCGGCTCGTGCGACTGGACCGGTTTGCGGGCGGCGACCGAGAGCCCGGCGCGCCGCAGGCGTCGTGCCACGTCTGCGGTGGTCCAGGTCTTGCCGACCTCGGTGTCCGTGCCCGCCACCACGACGAGGACGTCCGGCTGGTGCGCTGCGTGGTCGCCGGATCCGGGTGGGGTGGTCACTGGCCCTGCCCCAGGGAGTAGCCCGGCTCGCCGTCGAAGCTGTAGAGACCCTCGGTCTTGACGAAGTCCAGACCGGCCCGGTCGAGTCGGTGCAGCAGATCGAGCACGTGGCTGCGGCGGGTCACGCCGGACCCGGGTGCTTGGAACCGGACCCGCCAGTGGTCGGTGCAGAAGGTCTCCGGGAGCCCGTCGGGCCACACCTTCACACCCCGGTTCGTGATCATCCGCGGTTGGAGCCAGGCGCCTTCGCTGGCCCTGCTGAGCGCGGCAGCGAGCGCGTTCGGATCGCGGTCGCGGTGGTGCAGGAACACGTCCACCCCGTCCATCGTCTTGACCTGTCGCGGGCCGGCTGCTGCGGGTGGGACGGTGAGCGGCTGCTGCCCGGCCGGATAGGAGACTGCCGGTAGGGTGGCCGGCCGCTGGCCGAGCCGGTCGATCACCGCGTCGCCGAATGCCCTCGTACCGACCGGGCTGCCCCCGGAGGTGGCGACGTCGGCGGTGGTGATGCCCGCCTCCAGGGTGGTCAACCAGGCGTTGTGCACGCGTTCGGCGACGTCGGACTGCCCGATGTGGACGAGCATCATCACCGCCCCGAGCAGCAGGCCGGACGGGTTCGCGACGTCCCGCCCGGCCAGCGGAGGCGCGGAGCCGTGGATGGCCTCGAACATCGCCGCGTGCTCGCCGATGTTGGCCGAGCCGCCGAGCCCGACCGACCCGGCGATCTGCGCGGCCACGTCGGAGAGCACGTCGCCGTACAGGTTGGGGGTGACGATGACGTCGAAGTCCTCGGGAGTGTCGGCGAGTCTCGCGGTACCGATGTCGACGATGCACTGCTCGGCAGTGATGTCGGGATAGTCGGCGGCCACCGTGTCGAAGACCCGGTGGAACAGGCCGTCGGTGAGCTTCATGATGTTGTCCTTGGTGAAACAGGTGACCTTGGACCGGCCGTGGCGGCGGGCGTAGTCGAAGGCGTACCGGACGATCCGCTCGCAGCCAGGGCGGGAGATCAACTTGAGGCACTGGGTGACCTCGTCGGTCTGGCGGTGCTCGATTCCGGCGTAGAGGTCCTCCTCGTTCTCCCGGACGATCACCACGTCCATCCCCGGATGCCTGGTCGGCACGAAAGGCGCGTACGCCACGCACGGACGGACGTTGGCGAACATCCCCAGGGACTTGCGGATCGTCACGTTCGACGACTTGAACCCGCCCCCCTGCGGGGTGGTGACGGGTGCCTTGAGGAACACCCGGGTCCGACGCAGCGACTCCCATGCGTCCGGCTCGATCCCGGCCGTGTGGCCGCGGGCGTACACCGCCTCCCCGATCTGGATCTCCTCGACGTTCAGCCGGGCCCCGGCCGCGTCCAGGATCCGCAGCGTGCAGTCCATGATCTCCGGCCCGATCCCGTCACCCCGCGCCACCGTCACTGGCACCGGCACCGCTGCCGGCGGTCCCGCCGTACCTGCGACGTGCGGCTGTTGCGACACCGTCATGGTCAACCTCTTCCGTGGCAGTAAATGCGAACTAGATTACACGAAATGCAGATCGTGTCTAGTGGCTCCCGCCCCGGTCGACGGCCGACCTCGCCACGTAACGACCGCCGTCGGTTGCTGCTCTGCCCAGGGTCGTCAGCGTGCCGGCGGATCAGGTACCGCTCGACACGCCGTCGGATGCCTCCCACCGTTGTTGCCGCAGCGTCCGGCAGTAGCGGGTGGAACAGACGTACGCCAGGAATGGCGGGACGCCGGTGCCGACCCGAAGGGAAATTCAGACCTGGTGCAGTTCGTCTGGCTTTCCCGCACCGCACCCGTGTGCTCACGGTGCCGTCGCGCAGATGGGTGCGGCGGGTCAATTCGTACGGGTAGCAGTGCGGCCGGTGTGACATGTACGGCCCGAACACCTCCAGGCTGGACATTGCCCCGATCTCCGGCGGAATCCGTACCAGGTTGGTGCCGTGGAGCGCGAGGTGCGTGACGGCGGTCAACGTGCCGATCGACGGTGGGAATGGATCTCCGTGGGCGACCGGTCGTGACAAGACACGGTGTCTTCCGGCAGACTGTGCAACATCTCGGCATTGATGTCGGTGACAGTGTCTCCGTGACGTTCTACGAGGTGAATCGCGTGCCCACAGTCGTCTGCCAGTTGACGACCCCACGACCACCGGTACGCGGCACATGGCGGTGCAGGTGATGCGGAGACCCGCCACCAACCGGCAGCTGACCATTTTCCGGGTGCTGGTGGCCGGTACCTCGGTTTCGGCATTCGGTAGCTACCTCAATATGGTGGCCCTCAACGTCTTCGTCTACCAGGTCACCGGCAGCGCGTTGCAGACCGGCGTGTTCATGGCGTTGCGTCTCGGCTCGGGATTCGTCGCCGGCATGTTCGGCGGCACGGTGGCCGCGCGGCTGCCCCGCCGGCCCGTGATGGTCTGCGGTGACCTGACGCAGGCCGCCGTGCTCGTCGCGTTCGCCACCGCCGCCGGGCAGACGCAGATCGACCTGCTCCCGGTCGTCGCCGTGGTCACCGGTCTGCTGAGTACCACGTCGTCGGTGCTCCTACGCAGCAGCGTGCCCGACCTGGTCGGCGACCAGCAGCGGCAGGCCGCGAACGGACTGCTGGTGACCGGTCGTGCCGTCGCGATGGCGTTGGGCTTCGCCGCCGGAGGGGTACTGGTCGGCTGGCTCGGTTACCAGGCGGCGTTCCTGGTCGACGCGGCGACGTTCGTGGTGTCGGCGACCGTGCTGGCGGTCCTGCCCCTGTCGTTCCCCGGCCGGCGCCGGTCGGCCCCGGCGGCGGACCGGGCCGCCGGCCCGCGCCCCGAGCCGGGCGGCTGGTCCCGACGGCGGACGATCACGGCCCTGGTGGCCGCACCGATGATCCTGGTCATCCTGGTCGTCCGGTCGGTGGACGCACTCGGCTCCGCCTCGCACAACGTCGGCCTCCCGGTCTACGCGACGCAGATCCAGCCGGACGATCCCGCCGGGTTCGTGGGTCACTTCTTCGCGGTCTGGGCGGTCGGCCTGTTCGCCGCGCACCAACTCGTGAAACGGGTACGCCGCCGCGACGGCGGGCTCGACGACCCGGTACGCAGTGAACGCGGGTTCATCGTCGGCACGTGCGTGATGTCCGCAGCGTTCATCGTGGCCTTCGCGGGCATCCCGCAGCCGTGGGTGCTCGCCGTGGCGTTCGTCGCCGGGGCCGCCGACGGATTCACCGAGATCACCTACACCACCCGCCTGCAGGCCGAGCCCGATCCGCAGCGCGGGCACTTCTTCGGTCTCACCGCGATGGCCGAGAACGGTGGTCTCGGTCTCGGCATGCTGCTGGCCGCCGGGCTCCTCGAGGTGTGGCGCCCGCTGTACGTGGCGGGGCTGCTGCACGGCGGTGTCGTCGTCCTGGCCCTGGGCGTGGCCGTCGTCGTCGCCCTGCGCCGCCGGGCCGGCCTCCGCGCCGACGGTGCCGCGCCGCCGTCGGCGACCATCGATTCGCCACCGCAGGCCGGGGAGATCGCGGCCACCGAGTTGTCGCAGGAGGCCGGGAGTGTCGCGGCCACCGGGCCGCAGCAGAGCAGGAGTCAGTAACCGGTGGACGATCTGACCGAGGTGCTCGTCCGTCGGGACGAGCTGTCCGATGCCGTGGTGGTCGAACGCGTCACGCGCGGGGGCGCCCGGATGCGGGTGGCCTACGTGGTGCCGTCCGTCGCCGTCACCCCCGCCGAAGCGCGTCGCGCGGCGGTGGCGGCGGCGGTGCGGGCCGGCGGCGCGCCGGAGACTCCGCTGACGGTGGCCGTGGTGTCCGGGATTCCCCGTACCGCCGACGGGAGCCCCGACGAGGAGGCGCTGCGCGCGGTGCCGGTGGCGGCGACCACCGGTGCCCCGCTGCGGCGGCTACCCGATCCGGAACCGGCCCGCCGGCACCTCGGTGACCTGCTGGACCTCCCGGCGCGCTGGGGTTCCGACCTGCCCGCCACCGCCGACCTGCCCGCCAATGCCGACCCGCAGCCGACGGTACCGCCGCCGGACCGGCCGGCGGAGCCGGCGGCGGAGGCAGGTGGCGGGAACCTGACCGACCACGCCGACGACCCGGCGACGCTGCCCGAGGCGCTGGTGCGGGCCGCCCGGCAGTGGCCGGAGCGTGGGCTGCGGGTGGTCGAGGCCGACGGCAGCCGGTACCTGACGTACCCCGAACTGCTCACCGCAGCTCGGCGGGCGTTGGGTGGCCTGCGCGCCGCCGGGCTGACCGTCGGTGACCCGGTGATCCTGCACACCCCCTCGCTGGTCGACCACTTCGTGGCCCTGTGGGCGTGCCTGCTCGGCGGTCTGCAGCCGGTGGCGGTGGCGCAGGCCCCCGGTTACCAGGTCCGCAACGCCACCCTCGACAAGCTGGAGCACGCGTGGCGCACCCTGCGGCAACCGGTCGTGCTCTCCAGCGGGGCCACCGTCGGGGCGCTGACCGGGTACGCCGGGCGGGAAGGGTTGACCGGGCTGCGGGTGCTCGACGTCAGCGACGTTCACGACCATGAACCGGTCGACGACCTGCACCGTCCGGCCCCCGGTGACGTGGCGATGCTGCAACTCTCCTCGGGCAGCACCAACCGTTCCAAGGTCATCCCGCTGACCCACCGGGGTATCGTCCGTTACGCCCAGGGCGCCCGGCAGGACGCCCGGTACCGGTCGGACGACGTCATGCTCAACTGGTTGCCCCTGGACCACGTCGGCGGCATCGTCATGATGCACCTCGGGCCGATCGTGCTGGGTTGCGGCACCGTGCACGTCGCCCCGGCACTCGTCATCGCCGACCCGCTGCTCTGGCTGGACCTGCTGCAACGGTACGAGGTGCAGCACAGCTGGTCGCCGAACTTCGGCTTCAAGCTGGTCACCGAGGCGTTGCGTAACCAGCCGGACCGCGCTTTCGACCTCACCCGGCTGCGCAGCCTGGTGAACGCGGGGGAGCAGTGCACCGAGACGGTGATGCGCGGGTTCGTGTCCGCCACCCGGGGTTTCGGTGTCGACGCGAACACGCTGCTGCTGGCCTGGGGGATGGCCGAGACGTGCACCGCCATCTGCTACCAGCCGTTCGGCCCGGACGCGGTGCAGCACGCCGAACTGTGTGACGGTGGGACCCGGGTGCGCCTGCACCCGGCGCCGGTACCGGGTGCCACGACGTTCCTGAGCATGGGCGCCCCGGTGCCCGGTACCCGGTTCCGCATCGCCGGTCCGGACGGTGCGACGGCCCTGCCGGAGCGGCACGTCGGCCGGTTGCAGGTCCGCTCCGACCGGGTCACCCCCGGTTACCTGCACAACGACGAGGCCAACCGTGAGGCGTTCCCCGACGGGGAGTGGTTCGACACGGGGGACCTGGCGTTCCTCGCCGACGGTCGGGTCACCATCACCGGGCGCGGCAAGGAAGTCATCATCGTCAACGGGGTCCACTACTTCTGCCACGAGGTCGAGGACGTGGTCGGTGCGGTGGACGGTGTGGCGCCCAGCTTCGTGGCCGCCGTCGGCGCACCGGCCCCGGACGGTACCGAACGGATGGTGGTGTTCTTCGTCGCCGACGGTGAGGTCGACGCCGACCTGCTGGCCCGGGTCCGGCGTCGGCTGGCGGAACGGCTGCAGATCAGCTCGGTGCAGCTGGTGCCCGTCGAACGGCAGCGCTTCGAGAAGACGACCAGCGGCAAGATCCAGCGTACGAGCATGCGGAACCGGCTGCTCGGCGGCGAGTACGAGCCGGTGCTGCGGCAGGTGGAGCTGCTCGACGCCGGCCCCGACACCGTTCCCGACTGCCTCTACCGGCAGACGTGGAGCCCGCGCAGCTTCCCGCAGGTGCCGGTGGACGGCCCGACGTTGGTGGTCACCGACGGGCTGGGACTCGCCGGGGCGATCCGGCGGGCCGCCCCCGACACCGTGCTGGTCGACCTGGCCGCCGTGCCGCTGGACGGGGACGCGGTGTCGGCGGGACCGGACGGTGCCGCCACCGCCTCGCCGGCCGACGCGGCGCACTGGGCGAACCTGTTGCGGTCATTCCAGGCGCAGGGTCGTACACCCGCGCGGGTGGTCTTCGCCGCCAGCTACCTACCGACGCCCGACGTCACCGGTGCGGCGGCGACCGGACACGCGATCGGGGTCTGCGCGCCCGGGCTGCTCGGGTTGCTGCGGGCGCTGGCCGACACCGGGTGGACCGGGACACTGCTGACGCTCAGCCGTGGGCTGTACCGGATCCGGGGGGACGAACCTGGCTGCTACCCGGCCGCGCTCACCGCCGCCCTCGGCGAGACGTTCGGCGTCGAGTACCCGGACGTGCGGGTCTGGCACCTCGACCTGCCCGGCGACGACGTGTCCGACGACGCCGCCACGGTCGTCGCGGCCACCGGCTGGTCACCGGGTGAGCCGGTGGTCGCCTGGCGCGGCGGGCCGCTGGTACGCACCCTCGAACGGGCCGAGCTGGTCGCCGGGGAGCCGGTGCTGCCCCACGGTTCCCGCTGGTTGGTCACCGGCGGGCTGGGCGGTGTCGGGCGTACCGTGCTCGACGACCTCGCCACCGGACTCGGCCTGCACCTGCTCGTCGTCGGCCGCGCCGCGCCGGAGCCGCGATCCGGCCCGCTGTCCGACCTGCCCGGCGGGGACCGGGTCCGGTACGCCCAGGCCGACGTCACCGACGCCGCCGCCCTCGACGCCGCCGTCACGGCTGCCGAGCACCGCTGGGGCGCACCGCTCGACGGTGTGCTGCACCTCGCCGGAGGGTACGAGCTGGGCCCGCTCGCCGACGTCACCGCCGACCGGTGGCGGGCCGAGACGGCGGCGAAGGTCGACGGCTCCCTGCAGGTGGCCCGCCTGCTGCGGCAGCGGCCGGGCAGCAGACTCGTGGTCTTCTCCTCACTGCTGTCGCTGATCCCGCTGGCCGGCACCGGCGTCTACGCCTCCGGTAACCGGTTCCTCGAAGCGCTGTGCGAGCACCTGCGCCCGCAGCTGCCCGCGCACTGCCTGACCTGGACCGCGTGGCGCGGCATCGGCATGAGCGCCGCGCACAGCGTGGAGTCGGCGACCCGCCGGCACATGCTTATCCTGACCCCGACCGAGGGACGGGCACTGACCCGGCTCGCCCTGCACCAGCCGGCCGGCCACCTGCTGATCGGCGTCGACCCCACGGCGGCGCGGGTACGGCATCTGGTGCGTCCCGTGCGGGCCCTGGAGGGCGTACCCGCGCCGACCGGCGGGCCCGCACCCGTGGACGCGTTCGGTACCGCCGTGCCGGTGGCGCCGGAGAGCGCCCCCGACCCCGGTCGATCCGCCGTCGGGACACCGGCCCCGGCTCCCGCCGTTGCCGCCAACGACCGGATCGGCGTGGCGCACACGGTGCGGGAGGTGCTGCGCCGCGAGGTACCCGGCGGCCTCGACGACCATGTGCCGTTCTACGACGCCGGCCTGGACTCGGTGCGGATGCTGCGGCTCCACACCCTGCTGCAACAGGCGCTCGGTCAGGAGTTCCCGCTGACCGCGTTGTTCACCCACGGCACCCCGGCGGCGCTGGTCGACCACCTCGGTGGACAGTTCGGTGGCACCACCGTGACCGAACGGGCCGCCGACCGGCGGGCCGGGGGCACCCAGCGGATCGCGGTGATCGGCGTGGCGCTGCGGTTCCCGGGCGCCGACACGTTGGAACGCTACTGGCAGAACCTGCTCGCCGGCCGGGTCGACATCCGGCGCTTCGCACGCAGCGAACTGCTCGCCGCCGGGCTGCCCGCCGGGCTCGTCGACGACCCCGACTTCGTACCGGTCAGCGGCGCGCTGGCCGACATCGACGGCTTCGACGCTGAGCTGTTCGGCATCAGCGCCCGGGAAGCGGCGTTGGTGGACCCGCAGCAGCGGCTGTTCCTCCAGGTGTGCCACGAGGCCCTGGAGGCGGGCGGCTACGCCGGTGCCGACGACCGGCGGGTGGGCGTCTTCGCCGGCGCGGGAATGCACCTGTACTCGCTGCGCAGCTACCTCTTCGAGCAGCTCGCCGGCACCGACCCCGCCGACCAGTTGCAGGCGTTGCAGGTCACGATCGGCAACCAGCCGGACTTCCTGGCCACCCGGGTGGCGTACCGGCTCGGTCTGACCGGCCCCGCGATGAGCGTGCAGACCGCGTGTTCCACCTCGCTGGTCGCGGTGCACCTGGCGGTGCGGTCGCTGCTGGCCGGGGAGACCGACCTCGCCCTGGCCGGCGCGGCGGCGCTGCACGTGCCGCAGGCGGCCGGCTACCGCTACCAGGAGGGTTCCATCCTGTCGCGCACCGGCGCCTGCCGTGCCTTCGACGACGCCGCCGACGGCACGGTCGGCGGCAACGGTGTGGCCGCCGTGCTGCTCAAACGCCTGGACGACGCGCTGGCCGACGGGGACACCGTGCACGGCGTGATCATCGGCTCGGCGGTCAACAACGACGGCGCCGCGAAGACCGGGTACACCGCGCCGAGCGTCACCGGGCACGCCGAGGTCATCCGCGCGGCCCTGGCCGACGCGCAGGTCGACGCGGCGTCGATCGGGTACGTCGAGACCCACGGCACCGGTACCCGGATCGGCGACCCCATCGAGGTCGAGGCGCTGCGGGCGGTCTTCGGCGGACGGGACCGGCCGCTGCCCCTGGGCGCGGTGAAGGCCAACATCGGCCACCTCGACACGTGCGCCGGCATGGCCGGACTCGTCAAGGCGATCCTGGCCGTCCGGCACGGCCAGGTGCCACCGGTCGCCGGGCTGCGCCGACCCAACCCGCAGCTACGCCTGGCCGACGGCCCGTTCGTGCTGCCCACCGCCACCCAGCCGTGGCCGCTGGCGGGGCCGCGCCGCGCCGGGGTCTCCTCGCTCGGTGTGGGGGGCACCAACGCGCACGTGGTGGTGGAGGAACCCCCGACGCCGGCACCCGCGCCGACGTCCGGGCCCGCCCGACCGGTGATCGTGCCGCTGTCCGCGCAGAACCCGCAGGCGCTGCGACAGTTGGCCGACCGGATGGCCGACCGGCTGGCCGACGCCGACCCGCCCCGCGCCGACGACGTCCTGGTCACCCTGGGCGCCGGACGGCGTCGCCTGCGGCACCGGCTGGTGGTCTGGTCCGACACCCCGGCCGGGGCGGCGGCGGCGTTGCGCGCGGGCACCGGGGATCGTTCGGTGTCGGGCACGGTGCCGGGCGGCGGACCGGGGCCGATCGTGCTCGCCTGCTCCGGGCAGGGTGTGAACTGCTCCGGTGCGGCGACCGGGCTGATGGCCTACGACCCGGCCCGGGAGGTGCTGGAGCGCTGCGGTGAGCAGTACCGGCGGATGTGGGGCGGCGACCTGCTGGGCGCGCTGCTCGGCGGTGCACACGAGTGGACCACCGCCACCGTCCAGCCGGCCCTGTTCATGACGCAGGTCGCGCTCGGCCGGCTGCTGGAGTCGGTGGGGGTACGCCCCGACGTGCTCGTCGGTCACAGCGCCGGGGAGTACGCGGCGTTGTGTCTGGGTGGCGCGCTGTCCGTCGAGGACGGCCTGTACCTGTCCGCCGTGCGGGGCCAGCTCATGCAGCGTGGTACGCCGGAGGGCGCCGCAGTGGCGGTGCTGGCCGACCCGGCGCAGACGGCCTCGGTGCTCGACCGGGTCGACGGCCTGGAACTGGTGGTCCGTAACGGGCCCCACCGGCACGTACTCGCCGGGCCGCCGTCGGCCGTCGAGCGGGCCGTGCAGGTGCTGGACGCGGACGGGATCGGGTACCGGCCGTTGGCGGTCAACCGGGCGTTCCACTCGACCCTGATGGAGCCGGTGCTGGAGGACCTTGCCGCGCAGGCCGCGACCCTGACCTGGCATCCGCTGCACACTCCGGTGGTCAGCAGCGTCGGGGGGACGCGCCTGGCCGCCGGTACGGTGCCCGGCGCCGACCACGTCCGCCGGCAGACCCGCGAGCTGGCCGACTACCAGGCCGGGATCGACGGCCTCGTCGCCGAAGGGTGCACCACCTTCGTCGAGATCGGCCCGGACGGCACGCTCACCGGGATGGGCGGGCAGTGGCCGGGCAGCACCTGGATCCCGACGCAACGGGCCCGGGGCGACCGCACCGAAGCCGTCGTGTCGGCGTTGGCCACGCTGTTCACCCGGGGCGTGGCCGTGGACTGGGCGGCGCTGGCGCCGTCCGGGCGGCGGGTCCCCCTGCCCACGTATCCCTTCCAGCCGAGCCGGCACTGGGCCGCCAGGCCCGCGCCGGCATTCGAACCGGTGCCGGAGCCGACGTTCATGCCTGCGACTGAACCGGCGTCCACCCCGGTGCCCGAACCGACGTCCGCGCCGATGTCGGCCGTGGAATCCACCACTGACGCGGAAGGTCCGTCTGTCATGTCTCCGGTCACCGTCGCCGCCATCGCCGCCGACGACGTCGTTCTGCAACGCGTACGCGAACTCACCGCCACTCATCTCGGCGAGTCACCCGAGCGGGTACCTGCGGACACCGCCTTCTTCGACCTCGGTGCCGACTCGCTGCTGATGATCAACCTGTTGCGCGAGCTGGAGACGAGCTTCGGCATCCGGGTGGCGATGCGCGAGCTGTTCGAGGAACTCGACACCCCACAGCGGCTCAGCGAGGCGATCGTCGGGCGGATGGCACCGGACCGGCTCGCCGCCCTCGTCCCGGCCGCCGCCCCGGCAGCTCCGGTCACGGCCATCGCAGCCGAGCCGGCCACCACTGCCTCGGCGGCACCGCCCACCGCTGCCTCGGCCGTTCCGGGTACCGCCATCCCGGCTGCGCCGCCCGCGCCGGTCCCGATGCCTGCCGCGTCGGCGGTACCTGTCGTACCCCCGCAGGCCGCCGTCGGCGCCACGTCGGTACCCGTCGACGGCCATCCGCTGGCGACGCCCGCCGGGCCCACGGCGGACGTCGTGCGTACCCAACTGGACCTCATGGGCCGGTTCACCGACCTGATGGCGCAGCAGTTGTCCATCCTCGGCAACCCGGCGACGGCCAACGGCAGCGGGACCGGGACCGAGGCCGTGACCGGGGTCGGGGCCGTGCCGGTCGGCACGAGCATCAGCAACGGCGGTGCCAGCGGCACGCCGCAACCCACCGGCACGCCGCAACCCGGCGTCGTGCCACAGCCCGGCGTCGTGCCGCCGCCGGCCGGGAACGCCGCCCGCACCGACACCGGGGCCGGGCCCGCCCAGCTCGGCCCCCGGCCGCTGCGGGTCAGCGCCGGTGGCGGCTCGGGCCGGCTCGACGAGCGCCAGCAGGCCCACTTCACCGACCTCGTCCACCGCTACACCGAACGGACCCGCCGGTCGAAGGCCCTCACCCAGCAGCACCGGCGATGGCTGGCCGACAGCCGCGCCGTGGTCGGATTCCGCCGCGCGGCCAAGGAGATGCTCTACCCGCTGGCCGCCCGCCGGGCCGGGGGTGCCCACCTCGAAGACATCGACGGCAACAGCTACGTCGACATCACGATGGGGTTCGGGGCCCTGCTGTTCGGCCACGAACCGGAGTTCCTGACGTCCGCCCTCGCTGCGCACCTCGACGACGGCCTGCGGCTCGGCCCGCGCAGCGCCGAGACCGGTGAGGCAGCCCAGTTGCTGTGCGAACTCACCGGCATGCAGCGCGCCGCGTTCGCCACCACCGGCACCGAAGCCAACTCGGCGGCCTTCCGGCTCGCCCGCGCGTACACCGGACGGTCGGTCGTCGTCACGTTCGAGGGCTCCTACCACGGACACTTCGACCCGGTACTCGGTCGCGGCGTGTCCGAGGGCGACACCTGGCGGACCCTTCCCGTCTCCGCCGGCATCCCCGAGTCGGCCGTCTCCGACATCCGGGTCCTGCCGTACGGCGCACCGCAGAGCCTGGACGTGATCCGCCGCAACGCCGACCAGATCGCGGCGGTGGTCGTGGAACCGGTGCAGAGCCGCTACCCCGACCGGCAGCCCGTCGAGTTCCTCCACGAACTGCGGGCGCTGTGCGACCGGCACGGCATGGTGTTGCTCTTCGACGAGATGCTCACCGGCTTCCGCCCCCACCCGCAGGGCGCCCAGGGCGTCTTCGGCATCCGGGCCGACCTGGCCACGTACGGGAAGGTCATCGGCGGCGGCTACCCGATCGGCGCGATCGCCGGCCGCGCGGACATCCTGGACTGGGTCGACGGCGGCTTCTGGCAGTACGGCGACGACAGCGTCCCGCCGCAGGACACCACCTTCTTCGGTGGCACGTACATCCAGCACCCGCTCTCCATGACCGCCGCGAAGGCGGTGCTGTCCGAGGTGCGCCGGCGCGGGCCGGCACTGCAGGACACCCTCAACCGGCAGACCGAACGGCTGGCGCGCGCGATCAACGAGTTCTGCGCCGCCGAGGAGTTCCCCGTCCGGGTCCACCACTTCGGCTCGCTGTTCCGGTTCACCTCGTCGGCCGACCTGAACCTGCTGTTCCACCACCTGATCCTGGCCGGTGTGCACGTGTGGGAGTGGCGCAACTTCTTCCTCTCCGCCGCGCACACCGACGACGACGTGGACTTCGTCGTCGACGCCGTCCGGGAGTCGCTGTACGACCTGCGTCGCGGCGGATTCTTCCCCGGCGGGCAGGCACCGCCGCCCGCCGCCGCCCGCCGGCCGGCACCACCCCTGCCGG
>NZ_WVUH01000499.1 GCF_017614955.1 Micromonospora echinofusca | reverse complement strand
GCGCCGCACCCACGCCGGCCCGGACCCGGGCGGCCAGTTCGGCCCGACGGGTCTGCCGGGCGCGCAGGTCGGCGGCGAGGGCGAAATACGTCCGGCGGGCCTGCTCGACCCGGGGGCCGAGGGTTGCGATCTCACCGTCGAGGTGGATCACCTCGGCGGCGATGGGGTCACCGGGCGCACCACAGCCCGGGCAGCCGGTGCCGAGGGTCGCCGGGGCACCGCAGATCGGACAGGGATAACCGCTGGTCGGGGTGGTCACCGCGCCATCATCGTCCGGCCGGTCGAGCCCCGGGAGAGTGCCCGTACCTAGCTCCGTCTCACGCCGGTGCGTCCGGGGCCGGATAGGGCCGGGTCTGCTCGTGCACCCACGCCGTGTAGTCCGGGTTGCCGCTGCCCACCCGGGCGACCAGGATCTCCGGTACGTCGTACGGGTGGGTGGTGCGCACGTGGTCGACGAGGGCGGCGACCCGGTCCGGTGCGGTCTTGAACTGCACCGACCACTCCGCCGTGGTCTGGATGGCCGACTGCCACCAGTAGGTGCTGTCCACCGGGGCGCCCACCTGGGCGCAGGCCGCCAGGCGGCCGGCGACCGCTGCGGCGGCGAGCACGTCCGCCACCGGCCGCGCGTCCACCACCGTCGTCACGACGCAGATCTCATCCACGTGCGCACCCTACGCCCCGTCGGGCCTCTCGGGGTCGGCGGTGATCCACTCTCCCGGTGCGTCCCGGTTCGCGGCGATCCACTCGTCGATCCGCGCCCACCAGTCGTAGAGCCACTCGATCCGTTCCTGCCGACCGGACGGGATCTCCTCCGGCGGCACCGACCAGAACCGCATCACGATCCGTTTGTCCATCGGCAGTTCCCGCCACACGTCGGCGACGGTCAGCATCCGGTCCAGGCCGGTGTGCGCGACGAAGATGACCCCGGCGTCCGGCGCGGCGTCCAGGGCGGCCAGCATCCCGCCGGGTTGCGGGGCGAGCACATGCCGCATCGCCTCGGCCCGCGTCGCCATCGACTCCAGGCCCCGGGACCGCAGCCGGTCGATGGCCCGCCGACGGCGTCGGGGGGTGAAGTTGCCGCCCTCGGGGAAGATGACGAACGCGTCGTCGGCGTCGAGCCCGGTGGCCAGGTGGCGGATCTGGTCGGTGACCGACTCGCCGGGTTCCGGGTGCGGGGCGAGGAACCGGTTGGGCAGCCGGTTGAGCAGCACGTCGATCGCCGGGTCCCACTGGAGGGTGTCCTTCAGCACGATGCGCGGCTCCCGGGCGAACCAGTTGACCAGGGCGTGGATCAGGATGAACGAGTCACCCGGCCCGGCGTGCCGGCAGAGCACCAGTTCCGGTCGGCCGGGCAGCGCGGTGTCCGGGTCCGTGCCGACCACGGCGATCCGGAGCCGCAGCGCCCACCGGGCGTGCCGGAACAGGACCGCGAGGAACCAGCCGGCGAGCCGGTAGTGGGCCCGCTGGAAGGCCGGCGACCGTTTCCGCCAGCCGAACCCGGAGGCCACCCAGAGCCCGCCGAGCGCCAGTACCGCTGCGGCGTCCCACACCAGGTAGACCGTGCCGATCCAGAGCAGCCGCAGCGGCCGGAGCCAGCCGGGTACCAGGGGGGACGCCGCAGCGGCCAGCAACAGCCAGGCCGGCAGGGTGGTGACCAGCAGGACCGCGAGCAGCACCACCGCCGGGGCCAGCACGGTACGACGTACCCAGCGCGGCGGTAGCGGCATCACGACTCCAGGTTGGTGGCCAGGTAGCGCCGGGAGGCGGTGTAGGCGCGGCTGATCCGCCGCCCCACCGCGGCCATGTCCCGGTACGCCCACGGGGTGTCGTCGCGGGGCTCCAGGCCGCCGGTGGGCAGCACGTGCACCTGCACGTCGGCGGGGAGGGCGGCCATCTCCCGGGCGAACCGGTGCCGGCGGGCGATCTCGAACGCGACCTGAGCGATCTCCCAGGGCCGGCGGGGCGGCGTGAGGGGTCGTTCGATCCGCCCCACCTGGAGTACGAAGATCTGCCGGGCGCCGGCCGCCACCGCCTCGCCGATCGGGATCGAGTTGACGATGCCACCGTCGACGTAGTGCTCCCCGTCGATCTCGGCCGGTGGCAGCAGTCCGGGTACGGAGGCCGAGGCGAGTACCGCGTCGACCACGGGCCCGGCGCTGAACCAGTGCTCGGCGGCCCGTTCGATGCTCGCGGCACAGCACCGGAACGGGATCCGCAGGTCGGCGAAGGTGGTGTCGGCCCCCAGTTCGGATTCCAGCAGCCGGCGCAGTGGACGGGGCGAGTGCAGGTGGGTACGGGCGGCGAACCGGCGCAGTTGCCGGGCCACCGAGTCGCCGTAGACCTCGCTCGCCTCGGGTGAGGCCCAGAGCCGGACCAGTCGGTCGGTGACCGCCTCGGTGGGGTCGGCGGCCACCAGTGCCCCGTTGACCGCCCCGATGGAGGTACCGAGCACCAGATCCGGACGGATGTCGGCGCGGAACAACGCCCGGAGCATGCCGACCTCGACGGCGCCGAGCACCCCGCCACCACCGAGTACGAACGCCACCGGGCCGCCTGCCATGGCGTTCATCCTGGCACGCGCCCGCGAGCAGGGCCGACGGGTGGTCGGTGATCATCCCGGTACGGGACATTCGTTGACACCGGGTTCACATTCGCGCAACCTGATACGACCCCTCACCCCAGGTAGGTGCGAGCACCGATGGCAACACTGCAAGCCGGCCGACTGCTGGCCCGCAGGTATCGACTCATCGACCAGATCGGGGCCGGTGGGATGTCGGTGATCTGGCGGTCGCGGGACGAGGTACTGGACCGGATCGTCGCCCTGAAGGTGCTCGCCCCGTCGCTGGCCGCCGACGCCCGGTTCCGGGACATGGTGCGCGAGGAGGCCCGGTCCGCCGCGCAGCTCATCCACCCGCACGTGACCTCGGTGCACGACTACGGCGAGACGGTCGCCCCGGACGGTTCGGTCACCGCGTTCGTGGTGATGGAGATGCTCACCGGCGAGGAACTGGAGTGGCGGCTGACCGAGGGGCCCCTGCCCTGGCCGGAGGCCGTGAAGGTGTGCGCCGAGGTCGCCGAGGCGCTGGCCGCCGCGCACCGGCTCGGCATCGTGCACCGGGACGTCACCCCGGCCAACATCATGATGACCGCGACCGGCGCGAAGGTGCTGGACTTCGGCATCGCCACCCAGGTCGGGGCACCGGACGAGGACGAGGACGGCGGTACGTTCGGCACCCCGGCGTACGTCGCCCCGGAACGGTTGGACGGCGCTCCGGCGCAGCCCGCCACCGACGTGTACTCCCTCGGGGTACTGCTCTTCGAGACGTTGACCGGTCATCCGCCGTACCCGGCCGAGACCTGGGACGAGTTGAGCAGCGTCCTGGCCACGGACGAACCGCCGTCCCTGGCCGGTGTGCCGGACCTGCCCCCGTTGGTGGCGTCGGTCTGCCTGCGCTGCCTCGCCCGGCGGCCCACCGACCGGCCGAGCGCGCGGCAGGTGGCGGAGGTGCTCCGGGACCAGTTGCTCCCCGGTGACCCGCAGGCCGCCACGATGCTGTCGCCGACGGTCACCCTGCCCCGGATCGTCCCGCCGGTACCTCCCGTACCGGTCGACGGTCCGACCGCCGGCACCGGTGCGCCGGCCGACCCGGCAACCGGCACCGGCGCCGCGGTGGGTACGACGACACCGGAGGACACCCCGGGTGGCGGGCGACGCCGACGTGGCCCCGCCCACGGTAGGGCCTCCCGGCGGGGTCCGGTGGTGCTGGTGGCCGGCACGGTGGTGGCGGTGGCGCTGCTCGCCTGGGCCCTGTCCGAGCTGCGTCCGTCGGCACCGCCGACACCGCAGGTACTGCCGACCGCCGCACCGGCACCCGAACCGTCCCCCTCGCCCGCTGCGGTGTCGCCGACCGGTACCCGTCCCACCGGTACCCGGTCGGCCCCCTCCCCCAC
>NZ_WVUH01000498.1 GCF_017614955.1 Micromonospora echinofusca | reverse complement strand
TCCCCGGCCCGGTACCGGTGGAGGCGACCGCCGGTGCCTCCGGCGCGGGACTGGTGGCCACCACCATGGCCCGTCGGGTCAACACCGGCTGACCGCACCGCTGCTGCCGTGGCAGCTCAGCGGGGCTGCACCGTCACGTCGCCGCTGTCCGCGCCCACGTCCAGCACCAGCCTCGCGGTCGGATCGTCCGGAACGCCGACCGTGGTCTGGCCCGAGCCGGTCCGGGCGCGTACCTGGTACGCGCCCGGAGGCACGGTCACCTCCACCGATCCACTGCCGGCGTGCGCACGCACCGGGCCCGGTGCCTCCAGGGTCAACTCGATGTCCCCGGAACCCGTCTCCGCGTCGATCTCGGCCCCGCGCAGCCCGCGCCCGGTGACACCCCCCGAACCGGCGCGCAGCCGGACCGCACCGGTCACGTCGGTCACCTCGATGCTGCCGGAGCCGGTCTCCGCCCGTACCCCCGCGCTGGTGCCGCGTACCCGGATGTCGCCGGAGCCGACGACCAGGTCCACCGCGCCGACCCGGGTGAGTTCGACGTCGCCGGAGCCGTTCTCCCCGGAGACGGTGACCCCTTCCGGGGCGAGCACCTCGAACGACACCGAACACCGGCGCCCGCAGTCGGTGTCCAGGACGAGTTCGGTCCCTTCCAGCCGGTACGCGGCCTTCGGCTGCTGGCCGCCCTGGTAGCGCACCACCCGCTTGATCGAGGTGTCCGGGACGGCGGCGGTGCGGACGAGCACGTCCCCGGAACCGGGAAGGATGGTGATCTTGGTGATCTTGACCGCCTCCGTGTCGGAGAAGTCGAGCCGACGCTGGGCGAGCTCACCGCAACCGACCAGGGCACCGAGCAGCAGCGCGGCGGTGGCACCGGTCAGCAACCGGGGGGTGTGCACAAGCATGGCCGCGACGTTACGGCCCGCCCGCCGACCGGCATATCGGGGAACACACCGATCCACCCCGAGTGCGACCCTGAGAGGGCACCCCGGGGAGAATGGGCGGATGCCCGGGTACCGCCGCCAGCTCTACCGTGACGACGCGGTGGTGCTCCGTGTGCAGAAACTCGGCGAATCCGACCGGATCATCACCCTGCTGACCCGCCGGCACGGCCGGCTGCGGGCCGTCGCGCGGGGGGTGCGCCGCACCACCTCCCGGTTCGGCGCCCGGCTGGAGCCCTTCGGCCACGTCGACCTGCAACTCGCCGGGGACCCGCAGGGCAACGTGGGCAGCAACCTGCACTCGGTCAGCCAGGTCGAGGGGATCGACCTCTACGGCAAGCGGTTCCTCGGGGACTACCCGCGCTACACCGCCGCGAGTGCCATCGCGGAGACCGCCGAACGGCTCACCCCGGTCGAGCGGGAGCCCTCCCTGCGCCTCTTCCAGCTCACCCTCGGCGCCCTGCGCGCCCTGGCCGACGGCACACACGCCCCCACCCTGGTGCTCGACGCGTACCTGTTGCGCGGGATGGCGCTCGCCGGCTGGGCGCCCGCGCTGACCGCCTGCGCCGTCTGCGGCACCCCGGGGGAGTACCGCGCCTTCTCGGTCCCGGCCGGGGGCTGCGTCTGCCCGGACTGCCGGCCGCCCGGCGCGGCCCACCCGGCGCCGGCCACCATCGACCTGATGTCCGCGCTGACCTCCGGGGACTGGCGGGTCGCGGACGCCACCGAGGCCGGGGTACGCCGGGAGTGCAGCGGGCTGGTCGCGGCGCACCTGCAGTGGCATCTGGAGCGCGGGTTACGCTCGCTGCCGCTGGTCGACCGGGGCGGCCCGGCACCGGCGGAGCGGGAACGCGCGTGAGCTAGAGGGATGGCAGAGTGATCCGATCGATGAGCCGGGACCGGCGACGTACGCCGACCCCACCGACCCCGCACCCCTCGGGAGCCAGGCCACCCGCGCTGCCGGCCGAAGCGCTGCCGAAGCACGTCGCGGTGGTGATGGACGGCAACGGTCGGTGGGCCAAGGAACGCGGCCTGCCCCGGACCAGGGGACACGAGGCCGGGGAGTTCTCCCTCTTCGACACCATCGAGGGCGCCATCGAGCTGGGCATCCCGTACCTGTCGGCGTACGCGTTCTCCACCGAGAACTGGCGGCGCTCGCCGGACGAGGTCCGCTTCCTGATGGGCTTCAACCGGGACGTGATCCGTCGCCGTCGGGACCAGCTCGTCGACCTCGGGGTACGGGTGGTCTGGTCCGGTCGGGCCGGCCGGCTCTGGAAGAGCGTCATCTCCGAGTTGCAGACCGCCGAGGAGATGTCCCGGGACAACAGCACGTTGACCCTCCAGTTCTGCGTCAACTACGGCGGTCAGGCGGAGATCGCCGACGCGGCCGCCGCGATCGCCCGGGACGTGGCCGCCGGCCGGATCGACCCGGCCAAGGTCAACGAGAAGATGATCGCCCGGTACCTCTACCACCCCGAGGTGCCGGACGTAGACCTCTTCCTGCGACCCTCCGGGGAGCAGCGGATCTCCAACTTCCTGCTCTGGCAGTCCGCGTACGCCGAACTGGTGGTGCTGGACACCCTCTGGCCCGACTTCGACCGGCGGCACCTCTGGTACGCCTGCGAGCTGTACGCCCAGCGGGACCGGCGCTTCGGTGGTGCGCTGCCCAACCCGGTCGCACCCGGCCAGGGCTGACCCGGTGCCGGGGTGCCCCGGTTCGGCGCGACCGGCCGAGGTGTGACCCGCCCAGCTGATCCGTCCGTTCCGGCTTACCGTCCGGTCCCACTGGGTACCTGGTTACGCAGAGAAGCGATCCGGGAGGTGGGACACATGATCCAGAAGCAGATCGGACGATGGGCCATCATGGCGGTGGCGGTACCACTCGCGGCGGCCGGCGCCCGCCGGCTGAGCCACACACTGGAGGCGCGGCGTGGGCCGTCCGGAGTGAGCCGGCTACTCAGCCGGGGCGCGGACCTGGTCCGCCCGCAGCGGGCCAGGCGCCGCCGCCGGTTCTGGTAGTTGTTGACGACGACCGGCTCCGCAGGGCACCGCCCCGGAGCCGGTACGACGGCGCACACGCGACGAGGTCGGGGCCTCCGGTACTGCCGGAGGGCCCCGACCTTTTCCGTGGCCTTTCCGTCGACCCGGTTCGTCCGGCACCGGTCCGTGACCGCGGTAATTCCGTTGCGCCGTACCGGCGGCCGGTTAGAGTGACGGCATGCGTAACTGACGCCCACCTTTCACGAGCCGGCCCGCTGCCGCAGCGCGGGCCACGGACCTGTACCAGGTCCGGTGCTCCGGGCGTCCGCACATTCCGTCCCACCGGTCCAGTCGGCCGTGGGTCACCCGGAGCACCCCCCGTTTCCCGCCCGAGCCGGACACACCGTTGCCCGCCGGGTGCCACCCGACGCGCCGTCTGTCGCCGTCGTGGCGGTCCGCCGTGCCCTCAGCTGAGGGACGGCCCGACCGCCGGTCAAGGAGGTACCGGATGCCTGCCAGCCGCAATCCCCGAAAGTCCCGCCCGAACCGTACCGGTCGCACCGGGCCGGTCCCGGCCCTCCCGGTGTCCACGACGGAGCCCACCGGTCCGGTCGGCCTGCCCCTCGACCCGCCCTCGGTGCCGCTGCCGTCGCTGCACCTGCCGACCGAGTCGTCACTGGCCGCGCCGGCCGAGTTGTCACTGGCCCCACCGGCAGACCCGGTAGTGGCCGGAGCCGCTGATCCGGGGCGGGGCCCGGACGTCCGCCCGGTGCCGCCGAAGGCCGGACCGCCGGTGGGCAACGGCCGGTCCGGCGGTACGGGGCGCGGGCAGCGTACGCCCCAGGCCCGCCGGTACGCGTTCCGCCGGAGCTGACCGGTGTGAGGAAGGGCCCCCTGTTATCGGATTCTGTTGCTTGGGGTCTAGACGAGTAAGTCCGAAGTCGGGTCAGTGGTCGTAGGCGATCAGGGACCTGGTCACGGGTTGGCCGGTGGCGCGGTTGTGCCAGATCGCGGCGGTCATGGCGAGGATTCGCTGCGCGACTCGGGC
>NZ_WVUH01000497.1 GCF_017614955.1 Micromonospora echinofusca | reverse complement strand
ATGATCATCACGGTGGAGTTCGGAACGTCCACCCCGACCTCGATGACCGTGGTGGCCACCAGCACGTCCAGCTCACCGGCGGCGAACGACCGCATCACCGCGTCCTTCTCGTCGGCCGGCAACCGCCCGTGCAGGACCCCGATCCGCAGCCCGCGCAGCGGCCCGTCGGCGAGCAACGGGGCCACCTCGGTCACCGCCAACGGTGGCCGCCGCCCGGTGTCGTCCGCCGGCGGCTCCTCCTCCCCCGCCCCGGCCTCCCCGATCCGGGGACAGACCACGTACGCCTGGTGCCCGGCGGCGACCTCCTCCCGCAACCGGCGCCACGCCCGGTCCAGGAAGGCCGGTTTCTCGGCGGCCGGTACGACGTGCGAGGCGATCGGCGACCGCCCGCGCGGCAACTGGGACAGGGTGGAGACCTCCAGGTCGCCGTAGACGGTCATGGCCACCGTGCGCGGGATCGGGGTGGCCGTCATCACCAGCACGTGCGGCGGTTGCCCCGCCTTGGCACGCAGCGCGTCCCGCTGTTCCACCCCGAACCGGTGCTGCTCGTCGACCACCACCAGGCCCAGGTCGGCGAAGTCGACCCCCTCGTAGAGCAGGGCGTGGGTACCGAGCACGATCCCGGCCCGGCCGCTGGCGACCTCCGTCAACGCCCGCCGCCGGGCTGCCGCACCCAGCGAGCCGGTGACCAGCTCGACCCGGGTACCGGCGGGGTCGCCGTCCAGCTCACCGGCCCGGCCCAACGGCCCGAGCAGGTCCAGCATGCCCCGGTGGTGCTGGGCGGCGAGCACCTCGGTCGGAGCGAGCAGGGCCGCCTGACCGCCTGCGTCGACCACCTGGAGCATGGCCCGCAGGGCCACCACGGTCTTGCCGGAGCCCACCTCGCCCTGGAGCAGCCGGTGCATCGGGTGGCCGGTACCCAGGTCGGCGGCGATCTCCCGGCCGACGTCCCGCTGGCCGGCGGTCAGCTCGTACGGCAGCCGGGCGTCGAACGCGTCGAGCAGGCCGTCGGGCCGGGCCGGGCGGGGCCGGGCCGGCGCGGCGCTCGCCCGGTGTTTGCGCTGCACCAGGGTGAGCTGCACGGCGAACGCCTCGTCCCACTTGAGCCGGTGCCGGGCCCGGTAGAGCGCCTCCTTGCTGGCCGGCCGGTGGATGTCGTGCAGGGCGGTACCGAGGCCGACCAGGTTGCGGGTGGCCCGGACGGCGGCCGGCAGCGGATCCTCCGGCGGGGTGAAGGTGTCCAGCACCACCCGCACGCACCGGGCGATCACCCAGGTCGGTACGGCCGCCGCGGCCGGATAGACGGGGATCAGCGCACCGGCGAACTCCTCGATCTCCTCGTTGGCCGCTGCCTCGCCCTCGGTCGACTCGCCGAGCAGGACGTACTCCGGGCCGTTGAGCTGCCGTTTCCCCCGGAACTCGGTGACCTTGCCGGCGAACATGCCCCACCGGCCCGGTTTCAGCTCGCGTTCCCGCCACGCCTGGTTGCCGAAGAAGGTCAGGGTGAGCTGCCCACCGGAGCCGTCCCCGACGGTCACCTCCAGCAGGTTCCCCCGGCGCTGCCGCATCGGGCGGACGGCGGTGCGCTGCACCTGGCCGAGCACGGTGACCTGCTCGCCCACGTCCAGCGACCGGATGTCGGTGTGCTCGCCCCGCTCGTCGTACCGGCGCGGGAAGTGGTAGACCAGGTCACCGGCGGTGTGCAGGTCCAGGTGGCCGGCGAGGGCCTTGGCGGTCTTCTCCCCCACCAGCTTCTTCAGCGGGGTGTCCGGGGTGGACTGCTGCTCGCTCATTCGACCCCCACCAGGAGCGGATAGTGGGGCTGCCCACCGGGGAAGCCCTGTACCTCGACGAACGGCCACCGCCGGGTCACGTGCGTCTGGAGCGCCTCGGCCAGCCCGTCCGGCGCGTCGGCACCGTAGAGCAGGGTGACCAGCTCGCCACCACCACCGAGCATCCGGTCCAGCAGGGCGGTCGCGGTGTCGACCAGGTCGGTGCCGATCAGGTGCACCTCCCCCTCGACCAGGGCGAGCACGTCACCCGGGCGGCACGGACCGGCCACCGTCACCGCCTCCCGGCTGGCCTGGCACACCTCGGCGTACCGGCAGGCCCCGGCGGCCTCGGCCATCGCGATCACGTCGTCCTCGAAACGGCGCCCCGGGTCCCGGACGGCCAGCGCGGCCAGCGCCTGCACCGGCGACCGGGTCGGCACCACGCTCACCCGGATCCCCGACAGGTGCGCCTCGCGGGCCGCCGCGCCCGCCACCGCCTGGGTGTTCGGGTCGTTGGGCAGCACCACCACCCGGGCCGCGCCGGTGGCCCGGACCGCGTCGAGCAGTTCACCGGTGGACGGGTTGCCCGGCACCACGGTCGCCCCCTCGCGGGCGAACAGCTCGGCGATGCCGGCGCCGGGCGCCACCACCACGGCCGCCCGGGCCGCCGGGTCCGGCGCCACGGGCCGGTCCGGGGGCGGCTGGTCGGCGAAGCGGGTGACCGAGATCTGGTACGGCCGGCCGGCGGTCACCCCGGCCTCCACCGCCGCGCCGACGTCGTTGACGTGCACGTGCACGTTCCAGGTGGACGACTCCTCGGGCGTGGCGCCGTCCCCGACCACCACCAGCGAGTCACCGAGGGAGTCCAGCACCTCGCGCAGCCGTCGTACCGCGGCCGGCTCGGCGTCGAGCAGGAACTGCACCTCGTAGGCGTACTCCTCGGAACCGGTCTCCCGGACCACGGTGACCGGCCGGCGCACCGGGCCCGGGCCGGCGGCGGCCGGGCGTTCCCCGGTGATCACCTCGACCAGCGCGTCGAGCAGCACGCACAGCCCCTGCCCACCGGCGTCCACCACCCCGGCCCGGGCCAACGCGGGCAGCTGCTCCGGGGTGTGGGCCAATGCGGCGGTGGCCCCGGCCGCCGCCGCCCGGGCCACCGCCGGCAGGTCGTCGCCGGCCGTCGCCCCGGCGGCGTCCGCCGCCGCCCGGACCACGGTGAGCAGGGTGCCCTCCACCGGGTGGGCGACCGCCGACCAGGCGGCCCGGGCGGCGGCCCGCAACCCGTCGGCCAGGGCCCGGCCGCGCACCGTCTCGACGGCGGCGAGGGTGTCGGCCAGACCGCGCAGGATCTGCGACATGATCACCCCGGAGTTGCCCCGCGCGCCGAGCAGCGCACCCCGGGCCATCAGCCGCAGCGCGTGCCCGTGCGGCGGGGTCGGCCCCTCCGGGGCGTTGTCCAGGTCCAGCGCCAGCGCCTGCTGGGCGGAGGTGAGGGTGAGGACCAGGTTGGTACCGGTGTCGCCGTCCGGCACCGGGTACACGTTGAGGTCGTCGATCTCGCTCTGGTGCCGCTTGAGCGCCGCGAGCCCGCCCGCGCACCACCGGCGTACCGCTGCCGCGTCCAGGGTCTCCAGCACGGCGACGAGCCTACTGGCGAGGGCCGACACCCGCCCGGGTCGACGGACCCTGGTCGGCGTGTCCGCTACCCTGCTCCTCGGGCACGGTGGCGGGTCAGGGGTGGTTGGCCGGCCCGGTGGGGCATCGGGTAACCTGGCCAGGTTGCCCGGGCAGCGCCTGCCCGCGACCTCACGAACGTATCAATCTCAGGAGTATCCCGTGGCTAGCGTGTGCGACGTCTGTGGCAAGGGACCGGGCTTCGGCCACAACGTGTCCCACTCGCACCGGCGGACCAACCGCCGCTGGAACCCGAACATCCAGTCGGTGCGTACCCCCGCCGGTGGTGGCAACACCCGCAAGATGCAGGTCTGCACGTCGTGCATCAAGGCCGGCAAGGTCACCCGCGCCTGACGCGGTAACCCTCGACGCGTAACAGCCGGCGGATCGACTGATCCGCCGGCTGACTCGCGTTCCGGACAGTTGCAAGGAAGGGCCCCCGCTTAACGCTTCCGGTACTTGGGGTCTAGTGGTCCTCGCAACACCCGGATCTTCTGGGGGTTGCGAGGACCGTGTCCGTTTCCGTGGAACTCAAGGCGAAGTTCTTCGAGGTTCTCGATCGCGTCGGCAGTGTGCCCGTGGCTG
>NZ_WVUH01000496.1 GCF_017614955.1 Micromonospora echinofusca | reverse complement strand
CCGGGGAGGAGGGCGCGGCGGGAACCTGGACGGCCGCCCGGTGCGGGCCCGTCCGGCCGGTGTGCGGGGCCGCCGCCGCAGCCTGCCGGGCCACCCCGGCCAGCGCTGCGGCGCTGGGCCAGCGGGCGGTCGGGTCCTTCGCCATGGCGCGTTCGACGATCGCCCGGACCTGGGGCGGGATGTCGCCCGGCAACGGCCGGGGATGGTCCCGGACGTGCTTCATGGCGATCTCCAGCGGGTTGTCCCCCTCGAAGGGACGCCGGCCGGAGAGGCACTGGTAGGCGACCACGCCCAACGCGTAGACGTCGGAAGCGGGGGTGGCGGTCGCGCCGGCCGCCTGCTCCGGGGAGATGTAGGAGGCGGTGCCGAGCACCGAGCCGGCGGCGGTGAGCTGGCCGACCATGTCCGAGCGGGCGATCCCGAAGTCGGTGAGGACTAGCGTGCCGTTCGGCCGGACCAGCAGGTTGCCGGGCTTCACGTCCCGGTGCACGATCCCCTTGGTGTGCGCGGCGTGCAGCGCGTCGGCGGCCTGCGCGAGCAACGCCATCGTCCGGGCCGGGGTGAGCCGGCCGACCCGACCCAACGTGCTGGACAGTGCGTCGCCCTCGACGTACTCCATCACCAGGAAGGCGATCTGCTGGTCGTTGCCGAAGTCGTAGATGTCCACCACACCGGGGTGGTTGATCGTCGCCATGGTGCGCGCCTCGCCCCGGAACCGCTCGGCGAAACCGGGCTCGTCCAACAGGGCGGGCAGCAGGCTCTTGACCGCGACCGTACGGCCCAGCACCTGGTCGGTACCGCGCCAGACGTCACCCATGCCACCGCTGGCGATCCGCTCGTCCAGCCGGTAGCGGTTGTTGAGCTGCACCCCGGGGCTCAGCATGTCAGCGGCCCCTCGTGTCGGCGATGACCCCGCGCATGATCTGCCCGGCGATGCGGGCGGCTTCGGCGCTGCCGCCCCGGCCCGCGTTCTCCAGCACGACGCAGACCGCCGAGATCGGCTGGCCGTCCTTCATCACGAAGCCGATGAACCAGCCGTGGTCCTCTTCTGCGGTCCCGCCGCCGTTCTGCGCGGTACCCGTCTTGCCGCCCACCGTGTAGCCGCTGATCCGGGCGTTGGTGCCGGTCCCGTTGGTGACCACGCTGACCATCATGTCCTGGAGGTCGCGGGCCACCGAGCCGCTGACCGACTCGCGTAGTTCCTTGGGGGTGGCCGCGTAGTAGCTGGTCGTCCGGTCCGGGCCGAGAAGCTGCTGGACCAGGTACGGGCGCATCTGCCGGCCGTTGTTCGCGACCGCTGCGGCGATCATCGCGCCCTGGAGCGGGGTCATCGTGACGTTGTTCTGCCCGATGGAGGACTGGGCGAGGGCCGCCGGGTCGGTGCCGCCGTCCGGGTTCTGCATGGTGCCCGTGCGGCTGGCCGCGACCGGCAGGCCGCCCTGGTTGAGCTGGCCGACGGTCAGGTCCTCCTGCTCGAACCCGAACTGGCGGGCCTTCTCCTTCACCTTGTCGGCCCCGAGCTTCACGCCGAGCTGCGCGAAGCCCGTGTTGCACGACTCGGTGAGGGCGCTCTTCAGGCTGACCTGCGATTCGGGGCAGATCGACGGGGCGGCGTTACGGATGTCCTGGCCCGCCGTGGGCGGCCGGTAGGACGGACCGGCCGGGATGTTGGTCTGCGGACCGATCCCCGACTCCAGGGCCGCCGCAGCCACCACCACCTTGAAGGTCGACCCCGGCGGCAGCACCTCGGCCAGTGCCCGGTTGCGCAGCGGGCGGTTCTTGTCCGCGTCGAGTTTGTTGTACGCCGCCGACGCCGCGTCGGTGTCGTGACTGGCCAGCGGGTTCGGGTCGAAGCTGGGCATGGAGACCAGTGCCTGGACCGCACCGGTACGCGGGTCGACCGCCACCGCCGCGCCCCGGACCGCGCCCACCCGGTTCTCGCTGAGCTGGGTGTACGCCGCCTCCTGGGCCCGCCGGGAGATGGTCAGCAGCACGTTGCCGCCGCCGGTCTGCTCACCGGTGAAGAGGTCCTTGACCCGGTCACCGAAGAGCTGGTCGCTGGTACCGGCGAGGAAGTCGTTCTCGACCCGCTCGATGCCGATGTCGGCCAGGTTGACCGGCTTGTACCCGAGGATGTGTGCGTACTTCTCGCCCTCCGGGTAGACCCGCAGGAACTTGAGCTTCCCGCTGGTCTCCTTGCTGGTGGCCACCGCCGACCCGCCGGCCTCGATGTTGCCGCGCTTGCGGTCGTACTCGGCCACCTGGACCCGGCCGTTGTAGTCGCTGGTGCGGTACTCGTCGCCCTTGTACGCCTGCACCCAGTTGAGGTTCAGGAAGAGCAGACCGAAAAGGATCATGACAACCACGCCGACACGGCGCAGGGGCGCGTTCACGGGCGGATCACCTCCGTGGGGGCACCGTGCAGCTGCTCGGGCGGGCCACCCGACCCACCGGGTCGGGCCGTCCCCCCGCCGGTGAGGGGTCGCCACCCGGCGTCCGAGACGCGGAGCAGCACCGCGATCAGCAACCAGTTCGCCATCAGCGACGAACCACCGGCGGAGAGGAAGGGAGTGGTCTGACCGGTCAGCGGGATGAGCTTGCTGATCCCGCCGACGATCACGAAGACCTGCAACCCGAGGGTGAAGGACAGGCCACCGGCGAGCAGCTTGCCGAACGAGTCACGGACCGCCAGCGCGGACCGCAGGCCCCGCTGGACGATCAGCAGGTACATCACCAGGAGGGCGGTGAGCCCGAACAGGCCGATCTCCTCGCCCATGCCGGCGAAGATGAAGTCGTTCTGTACCTCGGGTACCTCCAGCGGTTCCCCGCCACCCGGCCCGGTGCCGAACAGACCGCCGGTGCCCAGCCCGAGCAGACCCTGGACCAACTGGTAGCCCCGGTCGTACGGCTCGGCGAACGGGTTGAGCCAGATCTGCGCCCGGTCGTAGAAGTTGGCGAAGGGCCCACCGATGGTGCTGCCGAGGAAGTAGGCGAGGAAGGCCCCGCCGAAGAACAGCACCAGACCGATGAGCAGCCAACTGACCCGTTCGGTGGCGATGTAGAGGGTCACCACGAACATGCCGAAGTAGAGCAGCGAGGTGCCGAGGTCCTTCTCGAAGACCAGCACCAGCAGACTGATCAGCCAGACCCCGACCACCGGGCCGAGGTCCCGGCCCCGGGGGAAGTCGATGCCGAGGAACCGCCGGCTGGCCAGCGAGAGCACCTCACGCTTACGGACCAGGTAGTAGGCGAAGAAGACCAGCAGGGCGAGCTTGGCGAACTCACCGGGCTGGATGGAGAAACCACCGACCCGGATCCACAGCTTGGCGCCGTTGATCTCGGAGAACCGGCCGGGCAGCACGGCCGGGATCATCACCAGCACGATACCGGCCAGGCCGAGCGTGTAGGCGTACCGGGAGACCGCGCGGTGGTCCCGCATCAACGCCAGCAGGCCGGCGGCCAGTACCACCGAGGCGAGGGTCCAGGCCAACTGGCGACCGCCGATACCGGCGAAGATCGCCAGGTCCTCCCGCTCGGCGGGGGTGGCCTTGCCCAGGTCCAGCCGGCGCAGGAAGCCCACCCCGAGCCCGTTGAGCAGGGCCACCGCCGGCAGCAGCACCGGGTCGGCGTACGGGGCGAGCCAGCGGATCACCAGGTGCAGGCCGAGGAACACGCCGGTGAGCGCGGCGGCCGGCATCCAGAAGTCCGGGGTGACCGTGTCGAGCAGGTTGGCCTCGACCGTCGCCCCGTACGCGGCCACCAGGGCCATCGCGGACAACAGCAGGGTCAGCTCGGAGTTGCGCCGGGCGCGGGCCAGGCGGGCGCCCGGTAGCTCGCCCCCCGTGGCGAGGGACGGTGCCGTTCCGGCCTGGGCGGTCACAAACAGGTCCTCAGGTCGTTCGAGCCGGAGCTCACTCGGGTGACCGGCAACCCGCCGGATCGAGCACCGGCGGAACCGAGTCGGAGGGCAGGGCGTCGGGCGTGCTGGTCGGGGCCACCACTGCGGTCGCGGTGGCGGTGGGCAGGGCCGCCCCGGTCGGGGTGACCGGGGAGG
>NZ_WVUH01000495.1 GCF_017614955.1 Micromonospora echinofusca | reverse complement strand
GGTTGTCGCCGTACCACCGCCGGGGCGGGGAACTGGTCTTCCAGATCGGCACCGCCTACTTCGGCTGCCGCGACGAGCAGGGCCGGTTCAGTCTGGAGCGGCTGAAGGAGCTGGTGGCGCGGGCGCCGGTACGGGCGCTGGAGGTGAAACTGAGCCAGGGCGCCAAACCCAGCCTCGGCGGGCTGCTGCCGGGTGCGAAGGTCAGCGCGGAGATCGCCGCGACGCGGGGCGTCCCGGCTGGCCGGGACTGTGTCAGCCCGTCCCGGCACGCGGAGTTCTCCGACTGCGACAGCCTGCTGGACTGGGTCGAACTGCTGGCCGCCGAGACGGGCCTGCCGGTGGGCATCAAGTCCGCCGTCGGTGACCTGGGCTTCTGGCAGGAGCTGGCCGACCTGATGCGGGACACCGGCCGGGGCGTCGACTTCGTCACCGTCGACGGCGGGGAGGGCGGTACCGGGGCCGCGCCGCTGATCTTCACCGACTCGGTGTCGCTGCCGTTCCAGCAGGGCTTCGCCCGGGTGTACCGGACGTTCGCCGAGCGGGACCTGCACGAACAGGTGGTGTTCGTCGGGGCGGGCAAACTGGGCCTGCCGGACAACGCGGTGGTGGCGTTCGCGTTGGGCTGCGACATGGTCAACGTGGGCCGGGAGGCGATGCTGGCGATCGGCTGCATCCAGGCGCAGAAGTGCCACACCGACACCTGCCCGACCGGGGTGGCCACGCAGAACGCGTGGCTGGCCCGGGGTCTGGACCCGGCGGCGAAGTCGGTACGGGCCGCGAACTATTTGCGTACGCTGCGGCGGGACCTGGTGAAGGTGGCCGAGGCGTGCGGGGTGGAGCACCCCGGGTTGATCGACGCCGGGGCGGTGGAGGTCCTCGACGGGCGTACGTCGGCCACCCCGCTGCGTGAGGTGTACGGGTACCGGCCGGAGTGGGGGCTGCCGTCGCCGGCCGACCAGGCGGAGATCGTCCGGCTGATGACGGCCACCGGACCGCAGGGCGGCAGTGCCGACCCGTCGGCGACGGCGACGGGCTGACCGGTACGGCGGCTCAGGGAGTACGCAGCACGGTGGGATCGTCGGCGGCCTGGGCCGGGTACACGCCCGCCCGGCTGGCGGTTCGGGCCTGGTCGAGCCAGTTCTGAAGCACTGCGTCGGTGGTCAACTGGGTGAAGGTGAGTCTGCCGTCGGGCTGCTCGATCAGCCCGACGGCACCGCCACAGGCGGGATCGTCGCGAAGGCGGCGCGCCTCGTCGGCCAGCTGTCCCAGGTGCGTCCCGTCCGGAGTGCGGGGTGGTTGACCGTAGACGGTGACTCCGGACCAGGGTGACAGCCTCCTGCGGAGGTCGGAGAGGTCGGACGTCGCGTCGAGCAGGTGCCACCGGCGTGCGCTCGGCAGGGCCGCCCAGGCTTCCAGCAGCGGAAGAGGACCCGCTGCCGCCGCGACCGCGTCGGTGACGGCCCGCCAGAACGTGTCGTCACCGGGTCCACGCTCGACGGCGGTACGGGGACGGGGACCGGGGTCGACCGGGGTCGACACCGACCGGACGGGGGCCGGGGAACTCTGCGCGGCCAGCCGGTACACCCGACGCCCCACCACGAGGACACCGGCGACGAGCAGCACGACCAGGGGTAGCCGCAGGGTGAGCAGCACCAGGTTGACCCGGTCGTAGATGAGGGCGGTGTCCAGGTCGGTCGGTTCGGGGGCGACGTAGTTGCGCAGGATCAGCGCGAGCAGGAACACGGCGCCGATGGCGATGCGCCAGGTGGTGAGGGTCCAGTGCGCCAGGGTCGTCCGGCCGTCGGCGTCGTACCGTTCGGCGGCACGCCGGGTGGCGACGAACCAGGCGCAGTAGCCGCCCAGGTAGCTGAGAAGGACGACGCTGCCGAGCGTGCTTGCGGACTCCTGGCGGCGCGCCAGGTCGACGAGTTCGGTCTGGCTGACGCTGTCCGGGTCGGTCAGCAGACGTTCGACGAACTGGTGGTCCTCGACCAGCAGGACGATGCCGAGCACGGTGGTGACGACGTGTACGGCCGCGACGACCAGCAGCGCCAGGGTCAGTACCTGCCAGCCCAGCGGCGGCGGGTCGGGTCGGAAGACCGGCTCCGGTCGGTGTGTCCCGGGGCAGGTGTGTCCGTCGCCGGCCTGGTCGTTGGCCGCCCCGCAGGTCGCGCAGACCATGGTCACCTGTCCCCGTCGTGGCGATCCCATGATCGCGTCCGGGTAAGGATGCCGTATCGGAGGTGGTCGACAAAATCCGTCGGGCGAGGTGTCAGTCGGAGCCGGTGGGCCAGGCCAGGACCGCGCCGCCGACCCGCAGGCCGACGGTGGCGCCGGGGCGGAACTGTTCGGTGTCGTCCAGGCTCCGGGCGGCCAGCTCGGTGCCGTCGGCGAGGCGGACGACGGTGAGGGTGTCGTGGCCGTGGAACTCGTACCGGGCCACCGTGCCGGTGACGGTGCCGGCGGTGCCGCCGGCGGCCAGGCGGACCTGTTCGGGACGGATCAGCACGGTCACCGGGGTTTCCCGTTCCCCCACCCGGGCCGACGGCAGGACCGGCAGGGTGCCGGCGGCGGTGGTCACCGCGTCCCGGTGGGCGGTGCCCGGCAGCAGTACCGCCTCCCCGACGAACGCCGCGACCCACGGGTCGGCCGGGGTGCGGTAGACGGCGGTGGGGGTACCGGCCTGCACCACCCGGCCGGAGCGCATCACCACCACCTCGTCGGCCAGCGACAGCGCCTCGGCCTGGTCGTGGGTGACCAGCACGGCGGTGGCGCCGTCGGCGCGCAGCGCGGCCCGTACGTCCCGGCGCAGGCCGGCGCGCAGCCCGGCGTCGAGGGCGCTGAACGGCTCGTCGAGCAGGATCAGCGACGGTCGGGGCGCCAGGGCCCGGGCCAGGGCGACCCGTTGCTGCTGGCCGCCGGAGAGCTGGTGGGGCATCCGGTCGCCGTGGTCGGCGAGGCCGACCAGGTCGAGGACCTCGGCGACCCGGCCGGAGCGGCGGGCCGCCCGGTCCAGGCCGTAGCCGACGTTGTCGGCGACCGACAGGTGCGGGAAGAGGGCCCCCTCCTGCGGTACCAGGGCGATGCGGCGGCGGTGCGTGGGTACGTGCACGCCGGGGCCGGCGACCCGGCGGTCGTCGACGGTGATCGCTCCGGCGTCGAGGCGTTCCAGGCCGGCGACGCAGCGCAGCAGGGTGGTCTTGCCGCAGCCGGACGGGCCGAGGACGGCGACCAGGGAGCCGGTGGGGACCTCGATGCTGACCCCGGCCAGGGCGCGGACCGGTCCCCAGGCCTTCTCCGCGTCGCGGACCGACAGTGCGCTCATTGCTTCCCCTCCTGGTCGAGAAGCCCGGTGCGGGCGGCGAGTACCCAGGTGGGGATCGCCGAGAGCAGGACCAGCAGCGCCGCGTACGGTGCCGCCGCGGCGTACGCGGCCACGGTGGTCTGCGTCCACAGTTCGGTGGCCAGGGTGTCCATGCCGGTGGGGCGCAGCAGCAGGGTGGCGGGTAGTTCCTTCATGCAGGTCAGGAAGACCATGGCGGCGCCGGCGGCGATGCCGGGCAGGGTCAGCGGCAGGGTGACGGTGGTGAAGACCTGCACCGGTCGGCGGCCCAGGGACCGGGCGGTCTCCTCCAGCACCGGGGGTGCCTGGGCGGCGGCGCTGGCCACGGCGGCGACCGCCAGGGGCAGGAACAGCGCGGCGTAGGCGAGGGTGAGCAGCCAGACGCTCTGGTAGAGCGGGTAGGCCACGCCGATGCCGAAGAAGACCAGGGACAGGCCGATCACGATGCCGGGCAGGGCGTGGGTGAGGTAGCTCAACCGGTCCAGGATGGTGGCCAGGATGCCGGGTGCCCGGGCGGTGAGCAGTCCGATCGGCAGGGCCAGCAGCATGGTCAGGGCCGCGCCGGCCGCCGAGACGGTCAGCGAGTTACCGGCGGCGGTGGCAATCTCGGTGAGGCTGCCGGGGCGGGACACGCCGACGGCCAGGCGGCGGGCGAGGCTGACCGCCGGTACGCCGAGGGCCAGGGCGGCCACGGCGGTGACGGCGCCGACCGCCGGCCAGCGCAGCGCGCCCAGCGGGGTGG
>NZ_WVUH01000494.1 GCF_017614955.1 Micromonospora echinofusca | reverse complement strand
GGGCGGGACCGGGCGGCCATGTCGGCGACGTAGGTACCGCCGTGCCGCAGCGCCGGGGAGAGCATGGCCAGCAGGCAGCCGACGGCGACCGCGACGGCGACCGCCCAGGTCAGTGCCGAGCCGCCGAGGTCGAGCCCGGTGTCGGCGGGGCGGGCGACGGCGGTGTGCCGGAGCGCCTGGGCGGCCAGTGGGGGCGCCAGGAGCGCGGCGGGCAGCACCACCAGCGTGGCCTCCCGGGCGGCCAGGCCGGCGAGCTGCCACCGGGCGGCACCACGGGCGCGCAGCAGGGCGGTCTGCCCGCGCCGGTCCTCGCTGAGCAGCGCGGCGACCAGGGTCAGCGCGTACCCGGCCAGGACGACGATCAGCAGCAGCGGGGTGAACAGCGCGGACCGGCCGACCAGGTCGGCCCGGACCAGCCGGTCGATGAGCCGGTCCACCTGGGTCACGCTCTGCGCCGAGTTGCCCAGTTGGGCCCGTTCCGGCAGGACCGCGGCGATGGCGGCGACCGCGTCCTTGACCCCGACCAGGTCGGCCGGGGGGCGGGCGGCCAGGTCCGGTTCGACGAGCCAGCTCGCCGAGAAGCCGCCCGGGAAGGTGGCGGCGAAGTCGTCGGGGTGCAGCACGAACGGCCCGTACGAGCTGGTCGATCCGGCGCTGCCTTGGCCGACACCGGGGGCGAGCCGCCAGTACGGGTCGTTCGGGTCACGGGGGCGCCAGATGCCGGCCAGGAGCACCTCGCTGGTCCGTTCGGTGCTGCGGTCGGTCAACGGGATCCGCTCCCCGACCGTCAGTCCCAGCGTGGTGGCGACCTTCTCCGGCAGGGTGACCCGCAGTGGTGCCCCGCCCGGCGTGGGCCATTCGCCGTCGACGAGTTCGGCCCGGTCGGCCAGGCCGTCCAGGGTCACCAGGGCGGCGAAGACGGGGTCCCCGCCGCTGGGGGCGGCCGACCCGAGGTCGCCGGTGAGCTGCCGGCCGGTGCCGTACCGGGCACCGGCGACGGTGGTGGGTACCCCGTCGATCCCGGCGGCGAACTCGGTGCGCACGGCCCGGTCCCGGGCGGCGAACTCGGCGGCGTCCCGGCCACCGGCGCCGCTGACCAGGAGGCTGCGCTCCTCGGCCGTGGCGGCCCGCAGCACGGCCCGCTGACCGGCGTCGGTGGCCCGACGGTTGTATTCGGACAGGCCGGTGACCAGCACGGTGGCGACCAGTGCCGCGACGGCGGCGGCGAGCAGCAGCCCGCGTGCCTCGCGTGCGCGTCTCAAGACCAGCTTCATGCCACGCCCTTCCCGGCCCCCGGTGGGACCGATGCCCACACAGACTCGGCGTGGGCCGGGAAAGGTTCGCGCCCGTTACTTGATCGTTATCCGGTGTCGGTGATCGGACGCGCTGCGTAGCCGCAGTGGCGGTTACTTGTGGATCAAGCACTTCGGCGGGCTGGTCGACCCGTCCATCAGCGCAAACATGTCGGACACGCTGTGGTACCCGAAGGCGAACGCGTGTGGCGGCGCCCAGGCCGCGTACGCCCGGCACGCGTTACGGACCCGCCGTTCGATGAACACGTCGGTCGGCAGGTCCCAGAATTCGCCGGCGATCTGCCCGAGCCGGGCATCCTGCCAGTACGGCGGCAGCACCCAGTACCGACGGTCGGCGAACCTCACCGGATCGGCGGCGCCCAGCGCCTTGATGGCCTGCCCGACCGCGATGTGGTCCGGGTTGTTGTCCACCAGCCAGCTCGGTCCCCACAGCCCCGGGTTGCCGGCGGTCGGGTCGAAGCGCGCGACCAGCGCGAGGATCGCCCGTCGTGCCTGGTCCGAGGTGAGGGTACCGTCGGTGACCGGTTCACCGATCAGCTCGGTCGCCTCGTGGATCCGGTCCTGCGTCACGCCGAGGCAGCCGACCGCCGCGATCAGCTCGCCGTGTCGGGCATCACCCATCGTCTCCGGCGTGAACGGTTGGTATCCCTCGGTCGCCGGGTCATGGTCGACGCCCCACCACGGCGACCAGTCCTCGCCGTTGAGTTTTCGGATCGCCCCGGAGCCGGCGCCCCGGGTCATCAGCAGAAGGTGCACGTCGCGACCGGCGAAGACATGCTCGGCGATGGACACCCCCGCGCCGAGGACCTCGTCGTCGGGGTGCGGGACGCAGAAGACAACCGGGCGGGCCATCGGGACTCCTCGCCGTCATCGACCATGGGGCGCGTTCTCCCGCCATGGTCACCGATGGCAGCCACCCGGCGACGGTGTGCCTCGTCGTGGCCTGGCTAGGAGCCGGCGGCCCGGTCCCGGTCGCGGTCCTTGGACGGCTGGACCCGTTTTGGTTCGCCGGGCATCTTCGGGTGGTCCGGTGGGTACGGCAGGTCGCCCTGGCCACCGGCGTCGTCCCGGTCGGCCCACTCCAGCAGCGGGCTGATGTCCCACGGGGTGTCGTCGATGCCGGCGTGCGGGTCGCCCCGTTCGGCGAGCCGGGCCGGCACACTGCCCAGGTGGAAGTCGTCGGGGTCGACGTGGGGCAGTTCGTCCCAGGTGACCGGGGTGGAGACGGTGGCCCGGGCGTTGGCGCGCAGCGAGTACGCGCAGGCGATCGTCCGGTCCCGGGCCATCTGGTTGTAGTCGACGAAGACGTGCGCGCCCCGCTGTTCCTTCCACCAGGCGGTGGTCACCAGGTCGGGCCGGCGACGCTCGACCTCCCGGGCGAGGGCGATGGTGGCCCGGCGCACCTCGGTGAACGTCCACCGTGGCGCGATCCGCAGGTAGACGTGCACGCCCCGGCCGCCGGAGGTCTTCGGCCAGCCGGTGGCGCCCAGCTCGGTCAGCAGGGCACGGACCTCGCCGGCCGCCTCGACCGCGTCGGCGAAGTCCGTCCCGGGCTGGGGATCGAGGTCGATCCGCAGTTCGTCGGGACGGTCGACGTCGGCAGCCCGGACCGGCCAGGGGTGGAAGACGATGGTGCCCATCTGGGCCGCCCACGCGACGTGCGCCAGGTCGGCCGGGCAGAGCTCGTCGGCCGACCGGCCGCTGGGGAACCTGATCTCCGCGGTCCGCAGCCACGGCGGTACGCCCCGGGCCGGTACCCGTTTCTGGAAGAACATCTCTCCCTCGATGCCCTCGGGGAAGCGTTGGAGGGTCGTGGGCCGGTCCCGCAGCGACCGCAGGATCGCGTCGCCCACGGCGAGGTAGTAGTGGAACACGTCGGACTTGGTGTAGCCCGGTCCCGGAAAGATCACCCGGTCCGGGCTGGTCAGCCGTACCGTCCGCCCGGCCACCTCGACCTCGGTGGCGGCGGACCTCGTGGTGCCACCCATCTGGCGACCATATGCCACGGGTACGACAGGCGACGTACCGTTGTCGGGTGAGTCTTGACAAGAGTGAACTGCCGAAGACCGAGGACGAGTGGCGGGTCCGGCTCTCGCCGGAGGAGTTCCGGGTGCTGCGCGAGGCCGGCACCGAGCGCCCCTGGACGGGCGAGTACGTCGACACCAAGACGTCGGGGATGTACCGCTGCCGGGCCTGCGGCGCGGAACTGTTCGCCAGTGACACCAAGTTCGACTCGCACTGCGGCTGGCCGAGTTTCGACGAGGCACTGCCCGGTGCGATCCGCTACGTCGAGGACCGCTCGCACGGCATGCTGCGGACCGAGGTGCGCTGCGCCAACTGCGACTCCCACCTGGGTCACCGGTTCGACGGCGAGGGGTTCACCCCGAAGGACGCCCGCTACTGCATCAACTCGGTGTCGTTGCGGCTGGATCCACGCGAGGGCTGACCGACTGCTGCCGGAGTCCGGAGTACGGCGCGGTCACGCAGGAAGTGGGTCGACCTCGATCCACCCGTGGGCGCGGACAGCGTCCGGCCTTCAGGGGGTGACCCCGCGCCAGGGTCAGCCGGACCCCAGGAGCCGCCGAACCACCCTGGTTGCCGTGCCACCGGCACCGGCCAGGCCAGGCTACGGCTGCCCACAGCAGCGACCACCCGCCACCGGCCCCGGGGCACCACCGGCCCCGGGGCACCACCGGCCCCGGGGCACCACCGGCCCCGGGGCACCACCGGCCCCGGGGCACCACCGGCCCCGGGGCACCACCGGCCCCGGGGCACCAC
>NZ_WVUH01000493.1 GCF_017614955.1 Micromonospora echinofusca | reverse complement strand
GGGATAGGTTGTCCGGCGTGACTGACGAGCAGCGGCAGAGCCCGGCCGGCCCGATCCGGGTCGGTGTGTTCGGGGCGCGGGGCCGGATGGGTGCCGAGGTGTGCCGGGCGGTCGACGCCGCCGACGACCTCGAACTGGTGGCGGCGATCGACGAGGGCGACGGTCTCTCCGGCGCCGCCGAGGCGGGCGCCGAGGTGGTGGTCGACTTCACCACGCCCGACGTGGTGATGGACAACCTGCGCTGGTGCATCGACCGGGGCATCAGCGCGGTGGTCGGTACCACCGGCTTCACCGGGGAGCGGCTGGACCGGGTACGCGGCTGGCTGGAGCGCAGCAGCCCCGGGGTGGGTGTGCTGATCGCACCCAACTTCGGCATCGGCGCAGTGCTGATGATGCAGTTCGCCACGAAGGCCGCCCGGTACTTCGAGTCGGTGGAGATCATCGAACAGCACCACCCGAGGAAGCTGGACGCCCCCAGCGGCACCGCCACCCACACCGCCCGACTGATCGCGCAGGCCCGGGCCGCCGCCGGGATGGGACCGGCGCCGGACGCGACCAAGGAGGAGGTGCCGGGGGCGCGGGGCGCGGACATCGACGGGGTACGCGTGCACGCGGTGCGCTCGGCCGGCATGGTCGCGCACCAGGAGGTGCTCTTCGGTACCACCGGCGAGACGCTCACCATCCGGCAGGACTCGTACGACCGGGTCTCCTTCATGCCCGGCGTGCTGCTCGGGGTCCGGTCAGTGCGCCAGCGTCCCGGGCTCACCATCGGCCTGGACGCCCTGCTCGACTGAGCCGCGCGGCGCCACCGGCCACGCTGTCCCGGCCGGTGCGACGCGCGCTCCGGTCGGCCATGGCGCTCCGGTGGGCTCGACGCGGAGACCGGCGGGCAGCCCGGTGAGGGTCACCCGGCCGGCCCGGTCGACGGCGACGTCGACCGGGGCGCCGGCCACCCGCAGGCCGCCGGCCGACACCGCGCCGAGCACCGGACCGGCCAGCGGCCGGAGTCCTACCCGGCCGGCCGGTACGTCCGGGTCGAGGCCGACCGCCGCGTGCAGCAGTGCCACCCCGGCGGCGGCGGACCACGCCTGTGGCCGGCAGGCCGCCGGGTACGGCACCGGTCGGCCCAGGGCGGCGCGGTCGTCGCCGCCGTACAGCTCCGGCAGCCGGTAGTCGAACGCCTCGGCGGCGGTGAGCAGCCCTTCGGCGAGGGTGGCCGCCGCCCGGTGGAACCCCTCCCGGGCCAGTCCGGCCAGCACGATCGCCGTGTCGTGGGACCAGATCGACCCGCAGTGGTACGACAGCGGGCTGAACCCGGCGTCCTCGGCGGACATGGTGCGCAACCCGAAGCCGCCGGCCATGGCGTCGGTGGTGAGCAGCTCCGCCACCTGGGCCGACTCGGCGGCGGAGAGCAGCCCGGTGCCGAGCAGGTGCCCGATGTTGCTGGTGAGCGAGTCGACCGGGCGCTTGTCCCGGTCCAGGGCGAGCGCGGGCTGCGGACCGTACCGGCCGTCGACCCAGAACCGGTCCCGGAAGCGGCGCGCCAGGGCACCGGCATGGTCCCGCCAGCGCTGCCCGTCGGGTCGGTCGAACGCGTCCAGCAGGTCGGCACCGCACATCGCGGCCTGGTACGCGTACCCCTGCACCTCGGCGAGGGCGATCGGGGCGGCGGCGAGCCGGCCGTCGCGGAAGCGCACCGCGTCCCCGGAGTCCTTCCACCCCTGGTTGGACAGGCCCCGGCCGCTGGTGTCCAGGTACTCGACGAAGCCGTCCCCGTCCGGGTCGGCATGGTCGGCGAGCCAGCCGAGGGCCGCCTGGAGGTGCGGCAGCAGCGCGGACACCTCGGCCTCGGGCAGCCCCCAGCGCCATGCCTCGTGCAGCAGGACGATCCAGAGCAGGGTGGCGTCGACCGTGCCGTAGTACGCCGGGGGGAGGCTCAGCCGGTCGGCCGGCAGGGTGAACTCGTGGCGGCGCAGCTCGTGCAGGATCTTGCCGGGGGCCTCGCCGGTGTGCGGGTCGGTCCGTCGGCCCTGCCGGGCGGCCAGGACCCGCAGCGTGGAGCCGGCCAGCGCGGTGCCGGTGGGCAGCAGCATCCGGGCCGCCCAGAGGCTGTCCCGGCCGAACAGGGTGAGGAACCAGGGCACCCCGGCGGCGAGGAACACCTCGTGCGGGGCGGTGGCGTCGGCGAGGCGCAGCCCGGTCAGGTCGTCCATGCTGCGCCGGACCAGCCGGGTCAGCCGGCGGTCGTCGGCGGTCACCTCCGGGACGGACCAGGTGCTGCCGGCGGGTGGTGCGGTCACCACGGCCTTCGGGTCGTCCACCAGCAGCCGCCAGCGTAGGACGGTCCGGCCGCCCGGGGGCAGGTCGACCGGCCAGGCCAACCGGGCGGTCGACCCCGGCCGGGCGGGCTCGGCCGGGTCCGTCCCGGTGCCGGGCCCGGTGGCCGGGTCGGCGGTGGCGGTGACCGTGGTGCCGTGGGCGGCCCAGCGGTAGCCGTCGGGCCGGCTGGTCGGCGGCGACGCCGGGGGTGCCGGGCTGCCCGACTTGACCGTCTCGATCGGGGCCAGGTCGCAGTCCAGGTCCAGGGTGACCGTGGCCCGTACCGGCCCGGTGGCGGTGGAGACCAGGTGGATCTCCTCGTCGAGTCCCCGCGTGGTGAGCCGGCGGAGCCGTTCGATGCGTACCGTCGGATCGGGGGAGGGGTCGCCGAGCCACCGGGCCAGGCTGACGAAGCGGACGGCGTGCGGGCCGTCCGGGGCCGCCGCGACCGGCTCCGGTTCCCGGCCGTCGACCCGCAGTTCGGCCCGGGAGAGCACCCGGTTGTCGGCGTGGAAGACCCCCTGCACGCCGGCCGGCCGGATCTGCCCGGCCGGGTCGCTGAGCGCGCTGGTCGGTGCGCGGACCACGCTCACCAGGTCGTGCAGCAGCGGTTGCAGGGGTCGGTCGGTCACGGCGGCTCCAGGTCTGTCCGGGGTTGGCTGCGGGGTTCTTGACAGATCGATCGGGGCGGTGCAAAGTGCGAACACATTCACCGGCTTGAACGATCCAATCCTGCCTCACCGCGATTGGATCGTTCAAGATGCAAGGGGGAGCTGTGCCGCAGAAGGTCACCATCGCGACGGTGGCCCGGCATGCCCGGGTCAGCCGGCAGACCGTGTCGAACGTGCTGAACGCGCCGCACATCGTGCGTGAGGAGACCCGGCAACGGGTCCAGGAGGCCATCTCCGCGCTCGGCTACCGGGCCAACCAGGCCGCCCGGCAGATGCGGACCGGCCGGTCCCGGTTGATCGCCACCCGGATCGAGCCGACCCGGGACGGGATCAACGGCTCGGTGCTCGACCGCTTCCTGCACGGTCTCACCGACGCGGCCGGCGTCGCCGGGTACCGGATCGTGCTCTACACCGCTGCCGACGACACCGCCGAACTGGCCACCTACGACGACCTGCTCGGCGCGTACGACCTGGACGGTTTCGTGCTCACCGGCACCGACCACGGCGATCCCCGGACCGCCTGGCTGGCCGAGCGGGGCGTGCCGTTCGTGACCTTCGGGCGCCCCTGGGACACCCCGGACCAGCACCCCTGGGTCGACGTGGACGGCGCCAGCGGCGCGGCCCAGGCCACCAACCGGCTGCTGGAGACCGGCCACCGGCGGATCGCCTTCATCGGCTGGCCCACCGGCTCCGGTGTCGGCGACGACCGACGGTCCGGCTGGCGTACCGCGCTGCGCGCCGCCGGCCTCGATCCGACCGACCTGGACCGGGAGACCTCGGACGGCATCGTCCAGGGCGAGCAGGTCGCCCGGAACCTGCTCGCCCTCCCGGACCCGCCCACCGGCCTGGTCTGTGCCAGCGACTCCCTCGCCCTCGGTGCGCTCCGTGCGGTGCGGGCCCTGGACCGCCCGGTCGCGGTGACCGGCTTCGACGACACGCCGGTCGCCGAGGCCGTCGGGTTGACCAGCGTCAGCCAGCCGCTCGGCCGGGCCGCCGCCCGCTGCATGGACCTGCTCACCCGGATCCTGGACGGCCCCCGGGGCGACGGCCCGCACCAGGTGCTGCTCAGGCCGACCCTGGTCGTCCGACAGACCGCCTGACCACCAC
>NZ_WVUH01000492.1 GCF_017614955.1 Micromonospora echinofusca | reverse complement strand
CGCCGGGGGTGGTCGGCGACGGGGTCGGCGTCGGGGTCGGCGTCGGGGTGGTCGGAACGCCGGCGCAGGTGTGGCTGAGGTTGAACTTGGCGGCCTCGCCGGTGATCGTGGCGGTGCCGTCGGCGAGCGTCCAGCCGGCCGGGGTGAACAGGTAGGCGTGGATCAGCCGGGCGTCGTCCTGGCCGGCGGGGTAGAACGCGTCCGGGTAGACGTCGTTGGCGTCGGGGATCTTCACGGTGACGCCGTTGGTGAAGCTCACCGTGATCGTCTCGAAGGCGCCCGAGTCCTTGCCGCCCGGCAGGATGAAGTGCCAGCCGTCGTAGCCCGCCGGCAGGCCGGCGAACCGCTCGTCCTTGCAGTCCTGGTTACTGAACGTGCCGGCGGTGGCGCCCTTGTGGTCCTTGTTGATGGAGATGTTCATCGATGCCCAGGCTGGCGTGGCCAGCGCGAGGCAGGTGGCGGCGGCGGTCGCCGAGAAAAGAGCGCGCATCGTACGGCGGCGCTGTCGCATGGGTATGCCTCCACAGAACGTGGTCGGAGGGGACAGCACATGATCGCTGAGGCGCTGCTCAGCCGGCATCGGCTGAACGGGCTTCTGTTGATCCTTCACAAAGCGGCAATGGCCTGGTTACATTGTTGGGAATCCATGGGAGCGCTCCCGCGCCTCCGGGACCACCTCTCACCACACCGCCGCGCAGGCGCGTAGATGGGGGAACGGATGCGCCCACATCCGTTCCCCCGACGTCCTCCGCTACGCGTTGCCACGAGCGGCTCCACGGACAGGAGCGATTGTAGTGCGCGAACCGACCCCGCCGGGCCGACCGAAGGGCCGACCCGGAACACCCGTACCCCGCCCGGCGCGCTGGCGTCGACAACTCGCCGCCCTCGGCGCGGCCCTGGCCACCACGGTCTCGCTGGGCGTGGTCGCCCCGGCGGTCACCCCGGCTCCGGCCGGCGCCGCGCCCGCCTTCAACTACGGCGAGGCGTTGCAGAAATCCATCCTCTTCTACGAGGCGCAGCAGTCCGGCCGGTTGCCGGACTGGAACCGGGTCTCCTGGCGGGACGACTCGGCGATGACCGACGGTAACGATGTCGGCGTCGACCTCACCGGTGGCTGGTACGACGCGGGCGACCACGTGAAGTTCGGCTTCCCGATGGCCTTCAGCGCCACGATGCTCGCCTGGGGTGCGGTGGAGTACCGGTCGGCGTACGCGGACTCCGGGCAGCTGCCCCACCTGCTCAACAACCTGCGGTTCGTCAACGACTACTTCATCAAGGCGCACGCCGCCCCCAACGTCCTCTACGGACAGGTCGGCAAGGGCGACGACGACCACAAGTGGTGGGGCCCGGCCGAGGTGATGCCGATGGCACGGCCCGCGTACAAGATCGACGCGAGCTGCGGCGGCGCGGACCTGGCCGGTGAGACGGCGGCGGCGATGGCCGCAGCCTCGATCGTCTTCCGGCCCACCGACCCGACCTACGCCAACACCCTGGTCGGCCACGCCAAGCAGCTCTACACCTTCGCCGACACAGTTCGGAAGGCGTACCACGAGTGCATCACCGACGCGACCAGCTTCTACCGTTCCTGGAGCGGGTACACCGACGAACTGGTCTGGGGGGCGATCTGGCTCTACCGGGCCACCGGTGACGCCGCGTACCTGGCCAGGGCCGAGGCACTCTACGACAGTCTCGGCAACGAGAACCAGTCCACCACCAAGTCCTACCGGTGGACGATCGCCTGGGACAACAAGCAGTACGGCGCGTACGTGCTGCTGGCCAACCTGACCGGCAAGCAGAAGTACGTCGACGACGCCAACCGGTGGCTGGACTACTGGACCGTCGGCGTGAACAGCCAACGGGTGCCGTACTCGCCCGGCGGGATGGCCGTGCTCGACTCCTGGGGTGCGCTGCGCTACGCCGCCAACACGTCGTTCGTGGCGCTGGTCTACAGCGACCGGACCACCGACGCGACCCGGAAGGCCCGCTACCACGACTTCGCGGTCCGGCAGATCAACTACGCGCTCGGCGAGAACCCGCGCAACTCCAGCTACGTGATCGGTTTCGGCACCAACCCGCCGAAGAACCCGCACCACCGGACCGCACACGGCTCCTGGTGGGACAACATGACCGTGCCCACCGGTACCCGGCACGTGCTCCACGGCGCGCTGGTCGGTGGCCCGTCGGCGGCGAACGACGCGTACACCGACAGCCGGTCGGACTACGTGATGAACGAGGTGGCCACCGACTACAACGCCGGTTTCACCTCGGCGCTGGCCCGGCTGCACGGCGAGTACGGCGGCGCTCCGCTGGCCAACTTCCCGCAGCCGGAACAGCCGGACATGGACGAGCTGACCGTGGAGACCACGGTCATGCAGAACGAGCCCCGGGCGATCGGCCTGAAGGCGATCGTCTACAACAAGTCGGCCTTCCCGGCCCGCGCGCTGACCACCGGGAAGTTCCGCTACTACTTCCGGCCCGACGGCACCGGCCCGGTGCAGGTGACCCCCGGTTACACCCAGGGCTGCCCGTCGCCGTCCACGGCGAAGCAGCACTCCGCCGACATCTGGTACGTCGAGGTCGACTGCACCGGCCACACCATCGCCCCCGCCGGCCAGTCACAGCACCGGATGGAGGTGCAGTTCAAGATCGGGGTACCGGAGGGCGGCACCTGGGACCCGACCAACGACCCGTCGTACCAGGCGACCGCCGGCCCGAACCCGAAGGTGCCGCTCTACGCCAACGGCACCCGGGTCTGGGGTACCGAACCCGGCCCGGCCACCCCGGACACCACGGCGCCGACCACGCCCGGCACCCCGGTCGCCTCGGCGGTCACCTCGACCGGCCTCACCCTGACCTGGCCCGCCTCCACCGACACCGGAGGCAGCGGACTGGCCGGGTACGACGTCACCCAGATGCAGATCGGCAGCGACGCGCTGCTCCTGCTGCCCACCACGACCAACTCGCTGAACGTCACCGGGTTGCAGCCGCAGCGGACGTACCGGTTCTGGGTGAACGCCCGCGACGGCGCCGGTAACCGGTCGGGCGCCTCGCCGTACGTGGAGGTGACCACGCCGGCCGGACCGCCGCCGGACACCACCGCGCCGACCGCGCCCGGTACCCCCACCGCCTCGGCGATCGGCCCGAACGGGGTCACCCTGACCTGGGGACCGGCCACCGACAACGTCGGCGTCACCGGCTACCGGGTGTACCGGGAGGCCGGCGCCACCGACGCGCTGCTCGCCACGGTCACCGGCACCACGTACCCGGTGACCGGGCTGACCCCGGCGACCGCGTACCAGTTCTACGTGGTCGCGACCGACGCCGCCGGCAACGCCTCGGCGCCCTCGGCGGCGGTGGCGGTGACCACCGCACCGGACAGCCCGACGGCCTCCTGCACGGTCGCCTACACCACCAGCGACTGGAACACCGGGTTCACCGCGAACATCACCATCACCAACACCGGGACCAGCACCGTCAACGGCTGGAGCCTCCAGTTCGCGTACACCGCCGGGCAGCAGGCCGGCCAGGGCTGGTCGGCCAACGTCATCCAGACCGGTGCCACCGTGACCGCGACCAACCTGCCCTACAACGGGACGCTCGCCCCCGGCGCGTCCACGAGCTTCGGCTTCAACGGCACGCACAGCGGCACCAACCCGAAGCCCACCGCCTTCACCCTCAACGGATCGGCCTGCGCCGTCGGCTGACCCGTCCCCCCTGCCGGACCGGCCGGTCACCGCACCCCGCGGTGGCCGGCCGCTCCGCGTCCGGGAGAGCCGAAGGGGCCCGCTGCCCGGTATCCGCCGGCAGATCGCGGGGCCGGGGGCGGACCGGTCCCGAACGGGATACGGGCTGGGACCGGCCCGTGGATGCATCGACGGCGATGAGATGAATGACAGTTTCCGTGCCGCGTGGGACGGGCATCTGCGGCCCGGACGGCCCTACCGTCACCGGTGATCCCGCCACCCGGCGGCCCCCTGTCGCCGGTGCCCGGGACCAGCCGTGACGACCGCTCACGCGAAGGAGAAACAATGCGACCACGCCGTTGGGCCCCCGTACTCGCCGCCGCTGCCGCGCTGGCTGCCGCAGTGGCCGGGTCGGCCGTACCGGCCACCGC
>NZ_WVUH01000491.1 GCF_017614955.1 Micromonospora echinofusca | reverse complement strand
CTCGCCTCACAGTGGTCCAGCCAGCGCAGCTCCGCCTCCGCCTGGAACATCATCGCGTCCAGCACCAGCCGCCAGGCCAGGTCGTCGGGGCGGTCGTCGACCCGTTTCAGCCGGCCGAACTCCTGCAACGCCCGCATCGTGGCGGTGCGCTGGCTCTGCACCACCGCCCGCACGTCCACGCCGGGGGTGGTGAGCGCGAGCGCCAGCTTGATCGCCAGCTCGTCACGGGGCCGGTCGGTACGGCTGATGGGTGTGGCGAACCAGAGCGCCAGCTCCGCCCGACCGGCGTCGGTGATCTCGTACGGTCGCTGCCCACCCTCGTTCTCCGGCAGGGCGAGCACCAGACCGTCGCGTTCCAGCCGCCCCAGCGTGGTGTAGACCTGCCCGATGTTCAGCGGCCAGGTGGCCCCGGTGGACTCCTCGAAGGCGGCCCGGAGCTGGTAGCCGTACATCTGTCCCCGTTCGAGCAGGGCGAGCAGGCCATGGCGGATGGACATGGATGGCAGTATGCATACCCGGTATGTCTCCCGCAAACCGGACGCCGCCGCCGGGTGTCCACCGATGCCCGGCGGGGCGGCCGAGCCGGTCGCCCCGACTCAGCCGGGGCGACCGGGGAAGGCCACCGTCAGCGGGGTCGTCCCGGCGGCCCGCCGCCACCGGGTCGCCCGGACCGCGCAGTCGGTCAGTGCGGCCAGCGCCCGGGACCGCTCCGCGCCGGTGGTCACCGGCAACGCGGCCCGCCAGTACGCGCCGGTCCGCTCCTCGACCTCGACGGCCAGGCGCAGGGCGCTCGCCTGGTCGGTCACCGGGAACGGCAGCGCGTACCCGGCCTGGCCGGTCGGCACCGTCGCGCCGGTGGCCGCCAGGTGCAGCACCAGGGCGTCCCGGCGGGACCGGTGGGCGGCCTCCGCCTGTCGGGCCGCGTCGACGGCGGCACCCCGCAGCCGTACCCCGATCGGCCCGTACGCCCAGATCGCCGCGTACTCGGCGCGCAGGGCGGCGGCCAGCTCCTCGCTCATCGCAGTGCCTCCAGGTGGGTGGCCCGGGCGGCGGCGATCGACCCCAGCAGCGCGGCCCGCTCGGCGGGTGCCTCCGTACAGGCCCGTACCGCCTCGTCGCGGCCCTGCTGCTCGGCGGCCCGCAGGTCGGCCAGGAGCTGGGCGGCGGTGCCGGTGACCGGGCCGGTGGGTGATCCGCCCGGGCGGCCCGACGGGGTGGTACCGGTCACCCGGGCCAACTCCGCCGCGTGGGCCCGGTGCGCCTCGGCGATCGGGTCGAGCCGGCCGGCCAGCTCCGGAGCTGCGGCGGCGGCTGCGGCGTACCGGTCGGCCAGGTCGAGCGCGCCGGTGAGCAGCGGGGCCAGCGGGTCGGGGGTGGGATCGGGTGCCGGCCGGCCGTCGAGAAGGTCACAGCCCGCGAGGGCCGTACCGGTGCCCACCAGGGCGACCAGGGCGCCGGCGCGGAGGACGGTACGCCGGGAATGTCCGTCCGGGCCGTGGCGCTGCGTTGTTCTGCCGCTCAACACGGGGTCAAGTCAACACCATGCCGGCGCGGACGTGGCCCACCGGAGTCGGTGCGCCGGCCGCTGCTTCCGTCGCCGAGCGCGTTACGCTCTGCGCAACCACCGGACGCGACTGCCCCGGTGGCGGCCCGACGTGGCTGCCCAAAAGGGTCGGCCGTCGATCGAGAAAGGGGTGCGGGATGACGCAGCGTGGCCGTGCCACCAGGTCGACGACGGGGCCACGGGTCGGTGAACGGCCCCGGAGCGACCTCGGCGCCCGCCGCGCCCGACTGCGCGCGGTGATCGAGCCGGTGGTCAGTGCCGCCGGGTACGACCTGGAGGATCTCTCCGTGTCGCGGGCGGGTCGCCGGCACGTCGTCCGGGTGATCGTGGACGGCGACGGCGGGATCGACCTGGACCGGGTCGCGGACGTCTCCCGGGCCGTGTCGAGCGCCCTGGACGCGGCCGAGGAGACCGGGACGGACCTGGTGGCCGGCGAGTACCAGCTGGAGGTCAGCTCCCCGGGCGTGGACCGGCCGCTGACGCTGCCCCGGCACTGGCGGCGCAACGTCGGCCGGCTGGTGAAGGTGACCGCCCGGGGCGGTCCCACGCTGCCCGGGCAGCGTGGCCAGCAGCCCCCGGGTGAGCGGCAGCTCACCGCCCGGGTGGTCGCGGCCGACGAGGAGAGGGTGGTGCTGGACTGCGACGGCCAGGCCACCGAGTGGCGTTACCCCGATCTCGGGCCGGGCCGGGTCCAGGTGGAGTTCCACCGCCTGGACGAGGTCGCCGACGAGGACCTGGCCGAGATCGACGACACCGAGACCGAAGACTTCGACGACGAAGATGATGTGGAGGACGAGGAGAGGTGAACATCGACCTCGCGGCGCTGCGCGCACTGGAGCGCGAGCGGGAGATCCCGTTCGACACGATCCTCGCGGCGATCGAGACCGCGTTGCTGACCGCGTACCGGCACACCGAGGGCGCCGAGTCGCACGCCCGGGTGGAGATCGACCGGAAGAACGGCGCGGCCCTGGTGTACGCGCAGGAACTGGGTGACGACGGCACCGTGGTCCGGGAGTGGGACGACACCCCGCACGACTTCGGCCGGATTGCGGCGATGACCGCCAAGCAGGTGATCCTCCAGCGGCTGCGGGAGGCCACCGACGAGGTGCACTTCGGCGAGTACGTCGGCCGCGACGGCGACCTGGTGACGGGCGTGGTGCAGGCGCACGAGGCGCGTACCGAGAAGGGCATCGTCACCGTCGACCTGGGCAAGCTGGAGGCGGTGCTGCCCGCTCCCGAGCAGGTGCCCGGCGAGCAGTACCGGCACGGTGAGCGGATCCGGTGCGTGGTGGTGCACGTCGCCAAGGGCATGCGGGGTCCGCAGATCACCCTGTCCCGGTCCCACCCGAACCTGGTGAAGAAGCTCTTCGCCCTGGAGGTGCCGGAGATCGCGGACGGCACCGTGGAGATCAGTGCGATCGCCCGTGAGGCGGGTCACCGCACCAAGATCGCGGTACGCTCGACGACCTCCGGGGTGAACGCCAAGGGTGCCTGTATCGGCCCGATGGGTCAGCGGGTCCGGGCGGTGATGAGCGAGCTGCACGGTGAGAAGATCGACATCATCGACTGGTCGGACGACCCGGCGACGTTCGTCGGCAACGCGCTCTCCCCGGCGAAGGCCCTGCGGGTCGAGGTGGTCGACGCGTCGACCCGGACCGCCCGGGTCACCGTGCCGGATTTCCAGCTTTCGTTGGCGATCGGACGGGAAGGGCAGAACGCCCGGCTTGCTGCCCGGTTGACCGGTTGGCGGATCGACATCCGGTCGGACGCCGAGCAGGCGGCCACCTCCACACCCGCCGGTACCGAGCGGGGCTGATCACGTCCGGGAACCGGGCGGAGCGTTCCCGGGTCGGTAGGGGTAGACTTTCCCAGTGGTACGACGCGCGCAGCCGGAGCGCACCTGTGTGGGCTGTCGGCGGCGGGCGCCGGCCACCGAACTGCTGCGACTCGTCGCGGTCGGCGACGGGGCTGGTCACAGCCTCCGACCCGACCCGAGCCGCAGACTGCCGGGTCGGGGCGCGAACCTGCACCCAGATCCGGCTTGTCTCGCGCTGGCACTGCGGCGCCGCGCCTTCGGGCGGGCGTTGCGGGTCGCCGGGGTCCCAGACTCCGGCGAGCTGGCCGAGTACATCGACGCGTCAACCACTACGTCCGGCCGTCCGGTCGGGCGAGGGTCGCAAGCAAGGTAGGACGACCAGCATGAGCACACGATGAAGTCCCTGAAATGACCAGGCTTCAAGTGCACGAGTGAGGTCGCTGCGGGTGCTGCCCGCACGGCCTCGGAGTGAGGAGTGCAGTGGCAGGCAAGGCCCGCGTACACGAGCTGGCAAAAGAGCTCGGGGTCGAGAGTAAGACCGTTCTCGCCAAGCTGAAGGAAATGGGCGAGTTCGTCAAGTCCGCATCCAGCACCGTCGAAGCGCCGGTAGCCCGGCGGCTGCGCGGTGCGTTCGTCGCGTCCGCCGGTCAGTCGACCCCGGCCGCGCCGTCGGCAGCCGCCCCGGCCGCCCCGTCCACGCCGACCCCGGCTCCGCCCACCCCGGGCGAGCCGCGGATCTCGGC
>NZ_WVUH01000490.1 GCF_017614955.1 Micromonospora echinofusca | reverse complement strand
GGCGGGCACCGATCCGACCGGCGAGCACCTGCCACAGGTGCGCCGCCTCGGTCTCCACCTGCTCGGCCTGCTCGGTCGCCGCCGCGTACTCCGTCTCGGCGGCGCGCACCTGCTCCTCGGCCGTGCGGACCGCGCGGGTCGCGGCGGCACACTGCCGGGCGTACCAGTCGTGCGCCTCGGCCCGCTGGGCGTCACTGGCCGCGCTCAGCCCGGCCAGTTCGCGCAGCAGCGACTGGTAGGACGCCCGGTCCACCTCGGCGCCGCTCACCGGGTCAGCCCGTAGGGGACGATCACCTGTCCGGTGCGGTGCACCGCCCGGTCGAAGAACAGGCCCCGCCACGGACGCGGGTACCAGTCCGGGCCGCCGGTGCCCGGGTACAGCGAGGAGGACAGCTCCCCGCCCTGCACGTCCAACGCCACCCAGGCTCCGATCTGGTCGGTCCGGGACGCCGGGCCGCCGAGGTCGGCCCGCATCCGGGCCACCCCGCGCCACCAGGCCAGGACATGGGTACGCCGTTCCGGCCCGTCGTGCAGGATCCGGCGCAGGTGCTCCAGCCCGGTCCGCTTGCCGACCCGCCCGCCGAGCTGGGCGGAGGCCGCGTCGACGGCGTAGAGCAGCAGGTAGTGCGGCTGCCCGGAGCCGTGCCCCAGCCCGTCGGCGGTCTCGGCGACCAGTTCTGGCACGGTCTCCTCGTCGTACCAGGCGGCGTCGTCGGCCAGCTCCTCGTAGAGCGCGCGGGCCGGGGCGTCCGCGTCGGCGTCCAGGCAGGCGATGGAGAACCGGGCCGTGCCGGGGCGGTGCTGGCGGGCCAACGACCGGGCGGCGGCGTCCAGCACCGCGCAGGCCTCGTCCACCCGGGTACCGAGCACCGCCAGGTTGCGGCCCGGTGCCCGGGGCAGCCGCAGTCCCGCCGAGCGGGCCTGCACGTCGATGATCTCGCCGAGCAACGCGACCGGCCCCCGGGATCCGGGGTCCCCGGTCGGGTCCAGGGCCCGGAAGTCCGGCGCCTCGGCGAGCCGGGGGATGGCGTCACCGTCGAACAGCCGGGCGGGTGCGGCGTCGGCCGGGCGCATCCGCCACAGCCGGTGCTGCAACTCGCTCCAGGTACCCCAGTCGCTGGCCGACGGGATGCGGGCGATCTGGTTGCCCTCCACCATGCCCGACTCGGCGTTGACCACCGCGTGGTAGCGGGGCAGGCTCTGCGCCGCGTCGTTGCGTTCGGCCAGGATGCGCAGCGCCTTGGGCAGCGCGATCCGCAGGGTGAACTGGGCGACCAGGGCCGGCCGGCCCCACAGTGCCTCGATGCCCCGCACGTCCTGCGAGGCGAGGACCAGGTGGATGCCCTGCGAGCGGCCCCGGCGGGCCAGGTCCTCCAGCAGGTCGGCGGCCTCCCGGGCCACCACGTCCCGACCGGCGAGCAGCATCTGGAACTCGTCGACCACGGCGACGATGCGCGGCCAGTGCCCGGTCGGGTCGACCGCCCGCAGCTCGGCGAGCTTGGTCACCTCGTGTTTCTTGGCGGCGTCGGCCCGGCGGCGCAGCTCCTCGGCGAGGAACCGCAGCAGCGCCAGCCCGAACTCCCGGTCGGTGTTGACGTTGATCCCGACCAGCCGCATGTGCGGCAGCCAGCTCGGGTCGCGGCGGCCCTGGGCGAACCGGGCGAAGGACACTCCCTCCTTGAAGTCGAGCAGGTAGAACTCCAGCTCGGCGGGGGAGTAGCGGGAGGCCAGGGCGCCGATCCAGGCGAAGATCAGGTTGGTCTTGCCGGTGCCGGACGGGCCGCCGATCAGCGCGTGCGGCGGATAGTCGCCGAGGGTGAGCAGGACCGGCCGGCCGAGCGGATCCTCGCCGATCGGGGCGTGCAGCGCCTCCGACGACTCCTCCTGCCACATCTGGTCGGCCTCGGGCAGCAGGTCGGTGAAGGGCGCCGGGGCCGGGCCGGCGTTGACCTCGGCGGCCACCTGCCGGCAGGTGGCGTTGACCAGGGCGGCACCGGGCGGCGGGTCGAGCCGGACGGTCAGGCTGGCCACCCCGGCGATCCGGGCGCCGTCGGCGTCGACGACGATCCGGCGTACCGACGGCTCGTCCGGCAGGTCGATCCCCCGGACCACCAGGTGCACCCCGCAGGCGGCGCCGGTGCGGACCACCCGGTCGAGTTGGCCGCGTTCGTGCCGGTTCAGTTCGTCGCCGCCGAGCAGCACGGCCACCCGCCACGGCTCGGGGCGGCGGCCGGTGGCGGCGGCCAGCTCGCGCAGCGAGCCGTACTCCCCGGCGAGCACCGTCTCGTTGATCCGGCGGATCTGGTCCACCAGGTCGTCGAGGAGCCGACCCAGCCCGCCGGGGCCGACGAAGGTGAGCAGCCCGGCGGTCGACAGGGGAGCGAAGCCGGCCAGCCCGCCACCGAGGTGCTCCGGGTCGTACCCGACCAGCCGGAGCCCGCCCGGGCGGGCCCGACCCAGGGCGCGCAGCAGCAGGGTGGTGACCACCGTGTCGCAGCCCTCCCGGTCGGTACCGGAGACGTGCACGTGCCCGGTGTCGAGCAGCGGCACCAGCGCCGGGACGGCCACGGTGCCGGGCAGCGGTATCTCGCCGACGCGCAGCACCCCGGGCGACTCGGTGCGGTCCACCGGGGTGGGCTGCCAGCCGGACCAGTCCGCTCCGGCGGCACCGGGGGCCTCCCGGTGCGCGGCCCGTAGGGCGCGGTGGGCCAGGTCCACGATCCGGGTGGCGTGCTGGGTGTCGATCTCGGCGAGTCGCTGGTCGCGTTCCACGCCGACCCGGTGCGGGACCCGCTCGGCTGCCTGCCGGGTACGCGCCAGCCGGTGCCGTCCGGTGTCCAGGTCGGTCCGGGCCGCGTCCTGCCGGGCCTGTGCCGCGCCGAGGGCGTGCGACAGCATGGTCCGGACCCGGTGGGTGAGCTGGGCCCGCAGGTCAGCCATCGGACTCCTGACGTTCCTGACGTTCCGGCAGGTCCCGGCCGAGCCGGTCGAGCAGCAGGCCGGTGAGGACCCCGGAGGTCACCGCCGCGTCGGCCGGGTGCGGGCGCTCCTCGGGTTTGTCCGGCTGCTTCGGCGGTGGCATCCGGCAGATCCGGGTGAGCAGCGTCTCCAGCGCCGCCGGGGGCAGCCCCGGCAGCAGGTCCCGGACCTTCGGGTGCAGGTCGCTGCGCAGCCGGTCCAGGTCCTGGGCCCGGGGTGGATGGCCGAGCAGGTCGGTGGCCAGGTCCCGCAGCAGTGGCGGGGTGACCGCCGCCAGGCCCAGGCCGACGTCGGCGTGCGCCCGGTCGAGTTCCCGGTGCAGCCGGTCCCGGTCGCCGGAACGGACCCCCTCGGCCACCCGGCGCAGCAGCTCCCCGGCGTCGGTGACCTGCTCGTCCGGCTCGCCGGGCGGACCCTCGGCGTGCCCGGTCAGTTCCGCCACCCGCACCGACCACCACCGGCGTACCGACGGTTTCTCGCGTGGCTCGCCCTCGACGGGGGTCTCCGGTGCGGCGTCCGGTCGCGGGGCGTCGTGCTTCGGTTGACGCGGATCGCCGGCCGGCTGCCGGCCGCTGTCCGGGGCGAGACCGAGCGCCGCCAGGTACGACGACAGCTGCTCCTGCGCCACCCGCAGGGCGTGTCCGGCGCTCTCGGCGTGTTCGGTGGCGGCCGACAGTTCCGGTACGCCCATCGGGTTGCTGGACTCCTGGCGCACCCAGCGCAGCCGCTCGGCGGCGAGCCCCAACTTCTCCAGTGCCTGGAGGATCAGGGGCACCGGCAGTTCCTCGGCGGTGGCCCTGATCTGCGCGCCCAGATCCTCGACGATGGACATGGCGGCTCAGAGGTTGGCGGCGTAGAGCTCTGCCTGCTCCACCGCGGTCAGGGTGGCGGCGAGGCACTCCTCCAGCTCCTGGCTGGCCTGGGTGAGCGACGCCTGGGCGGCCTCGACCATCTCGTGCCCGCTGCCCTCCAGGGCCCCGGCCAGGGTCTGCTGGGCTTCGGCCAGCTTCTCGCTGGCGGCCTGGACGGCGGTCTGGCCGTCACCGATCTGTTGGAGCGCGATGTCGATGGCGGCCTTCAGCTCGGCGACGCTCGCCACTGTGAAACCTCCTGGGGGCGGGGAGGGCTCCATTAGAGCCTAACCG